>CBINJQ010000319.1:0-5551 GCA_966251015.1 uncultured Akkermansia sp.
TGGCCGGTCCAGACGTATTCGGATTTGCTGGCCTGCTACATTAATCTTCACGATTCAGCCAAAGCCAAAGGACCGGCAGGAGAACCGGCCGAGCAATGGTTGGATTCCGCGCTTGCCGTCTATGAAGAGGGCTCGCGCGTGGAAGCCGCCGTTCGTGCGCGGTGGTTTGAGCACCATCGTGGTCAGCCCGCAAAGACGGCCCCCTTTCTTGATACTTTCTATCAGAACTACGCTGTCGTGCTTTCGCGAAAAGGCCGTCACGAGGAAGCGATCAAGGCATTGGATGAAGTGATCGAGATCCTGCCGCTGAAGGCGAGAAACCGCACCACCTTGGCCAAGATTTATCAGATGGCTGAGCGCTATTCGGATGCCTTGGAGGAATATCTCTTGGTGCGGGTGATGGAGCCGGGGCAGGTTGGAGATCTGGACCATATCTCCCAAGTTGCGCTGAAGATCGACTCCACGGCTGTTCCGTTGATTCGAGATGCATCGGGGGAGGTGAAGCTGAATTTAAACGACAAGCTAATCGAAGCCGCGACACGCAGGGCGTTGGTTCGCTATCGTGCGATCTTGGAAAAGAGCGGGCTGGATCTCGATGCCCGACGCGTGGCGCGAGTGGGTCGCTATTTCTACGGCGTCAAAGATCTCGTTCAAGCGAGCCCGCCCTAGTTCCCAAGAGAATAAGAACTTTCAGCGAAGACTAACTGCAAAGACTAACTGGCCGTAGCTCCCTCTGGTTTCGCCGCCAATTACGTTGCAGATGCTTTTAACCAGCATTCTGAGCGGCGGAGCAAGGCTGATGGGCCTGCTCGCGTTGGGCTGCCCCGGAGCGTTTGGCAGGGAGCAACATATGGCCGCTGAGAAAACTGAAGTCGCACAGCACGTCACGTTGGCCTCTCGCGTTTCGCTTTGATTGCGGGAAATGCGAGGCAGCAAGAAAACAAAAAGGCCTAGCCGTTGAAGGCTAGGCCCTTGGGGAATGTTGTTTTGAATCCGATTAGGGATTCACGGTGCCTGTCGAGGTGGCGATCTGAACGCGCGTGCCTGCGGGGGTCGAGGCGCGGATGTCGCTGACTTGGCTGCCGGCGCTCGTGCGGTTGCCGATGAAGGCGAGCGAGGTGTTGCGGAGGAAGCCTACGTTACCGCCCAAGAAGACAACGTGGCCGCCATCGCTGCCGTAAGGCGCGGTCGTGGGCCAGATGGTGACGCCGGCTTCGATGCCGCGGGTGAACGCGACAGGCGTGGTGGCCGGATCGTTCGCATTGAGACCGGTGATATAGCTGAAGCTGAGCGTGGCGTTGGCGTTGGCAAAGCCGGGCTCCAGCGCGGTGCGCGTAGCATTGAGAACCGTGCTAACGCCCGTCGCATTGGTGGCCTCGGTGCCGGTGAACCAGATGGTGCCGTCGTTCAAGCCGCCGGAGTAAGCGAGACCGCCGGCGACGGTTTTGGCGTTTGCGTTAGCGCCACCCGTATTTGAATAACCGGTAGTGGCGTTGATCGTGCCGGTGGAGGCGGGGAGCGTGTCGCGGTTGTCGCTGGCGAAAATCAGCGAAGCTTGGCCGATTTGGCGGAGATTGGAGGAGTCGACGGAGCGGCGCGCGGTTTCGCGGACCTTGCCGACGGTGGGGATGATGATCGCGGCCAAGATGCCGATGATGGCAATGACCGTGAGAAGCTCAATCAGGGTAAAGCCTTTGAGAAGGCGCTTGGTGGAGGTAGTCATAGGGGAGTTACGAGGGGACAAAAAGTGAGGTCGATTGTGCCCTTACAAGCAGAAAGTCTGGGCCGAGCTCGACAATTTTACTCACGGCTCGCAACGCTCGGCCGCGATGAAGATCTATTTGGACGGTAAGTTCGTCGACCAGGCGGACGCGAAAATCTCGGTTTTTGACCACGGTCTCCTCTATGGCGACGGCGTTTTCGAGGGCATAAGACTCTATCAGGGCAACGTCTTCCGGCTGGAGGAGCATCTGGAGCGCTTGGAGATGTCCGCCAAGGCCATCCTGCTCGATCTCCCGTGGTCCCGGAAGGAGATCTCCGACGCGACCCGTGAGACGTGCCGCCAGAACGGGCTCGCGGATGGCTATATCCGTCTCGTGGTGACCCGCGGGGTGGGCGATCTGGGACTTTCCCCGTGGCTCTGTCCGAAACCCTCGATTTTCATCATCGCGGCGAAGATCGCCCTGTATCCTGCCGAGCACTACACGAGCGGGCTCTCGATCTGCACCGTGCCCACCCGTCGGATCAATCCGGCCGCCCTCCCGCCGACGGTCAAGTCGCTCAACTATCTCAACAACATCCTCGCGAAGATCGAGGCGAAGCAGTCCGGGTGTCTGGAGGCCATCATGTTGAACGACCAAGGCTACGTGGCCGAGTGCACGGGCGACAACCTGTTCGTCATCCGCAAGGGCGAGATCCTCACGCCGTCGGCCTCCCAGGGCGCGCTGAAGGGCATCACCCGCGACGCCATTTTCGATATCGCCGCCGAGATCGGCGTGCCGATGCGCGAGGCCAACCTCACCCGATACGACGTCTGGTGCGCTGACGAGTGCTTCCTCACCGGAACGGCCGCGGAGGTGATCCCGGTCGTGAAGCTCGACGGTCGCGTCATCGGCGACGGGAAACCCGGGTCTGTCACCGCCCGCGTGCTCGAAGCCTTTCGCCGTCGGGTCCTGGTCGAAGGCACGCGCCTTTGACCGGTTTCCCTCTCCGGACGGAAAGTCGCTTGCGCTCTTCCGGACCGCGCCTTCTTGGCGCGGTTTTTTCGTGACCGGGTCCGGCAAAAGGTCGCGCCACAGGCTTGCGGTTGCACGGTGTCCGGAGGCCGTCCGGCGCTCGCGTTGAACGGCGATAATTCGCGCTGGCATATCCCGTGCAAAGCCTCCGTGGTTTCACCGCCACCTTTTTGTCATCCGACGGTCGAAATTTCCCCGCAGTCCACTACTCTTACCGCATGGCCAGCTCCCTCAAATGTGACCTTTGTGGCAAACCCGCCACCGTTCACCTCACCCAGATTGTGAATTCCAAGATGCACAAGGTGGACCTGTGCGAGGCCTGCGCGCAGGCCAAGGGCGTGACCGACCCCGGCGGTTTTTCGCTCGCCGATCTTTTGCTCAAGGCCTCCCTCAATCCGGAGGCCGTCGACGCCGGCGGCTCCGGCGCCGGAGCGGTTTGCCCGACCTGCGGCTTTACGCCCGCCGAATTCAAAAAACACGGGCGCTTTGGCTGCCCGCAGTGCTACCAGACCTTCGCCGGCATGGTGACGCCCATGCTGGAAAACATGCATAAGGGCGTGCGCCACGCCGGCAAGGTGCCGGAGAAGGCCCTTCGCCGCCGCAGTCTCGTCGAGCGCATCACCGAGCTGGAGGCGGGGCTCGCCGAGGCGATCAAGGCCGAGCGCTACGAGGACGCCGCCCGCCTGCGGGACGAGCTCGCCCAGGTGCGCCGCGACGCGACCGCGCCCGTCCCCGATCCCGCGCCGGCCTCCCCGTCCGCCGCCCCCCGTCGCTGACCGCCATGAAAGTCTCCGCCCTTCTCGCCACCCCCTCCGAGCTCACCGACACGGCCAGCTCCAAGTGCGCGGTTGTATTGATGACCCGGATACGCCTCGCGCGCAATCTCGCCGGCAAGCCTTTCCCGGGCTGGTGCCGGGAGCCGCAGCGCGAGGAGGTCCTCGCCCGTTGCCGGGAGGCCTTGGCGGCGACCGCGCCGATGAAGCGTTCGGTCAACTCCCCCGTTTCGGAGCTCACGGATCTCGAGCGCCAGATCCTCGTCGAGCGCCACCTGATCTCCCGCGAACTCGCGGGCTCGAAACATGCCGCCGGGCTCGTGATCAACCGCGATCAGACGTTCTCGGTGATGGTCAACGAGGAGGATCACCTGCGCATCCAGGTTTTGCGCGCCGGATTTCAGCTCAAGAAGGCGTGGAGCCAGATCGACAGCCTGGATACCGAGCTCGAGGAGCGCCTCGACTACGCCTTCGATCCGACCCTCGGCTATCTGACCGCGTGTCCGACCAACCTCGGCACCGGCATGCGCGCCTCCGCGATGATGCACCTGCCGGCGCTCGTCATTTCCAGCCAGATGGAGAAGGTTGTGCGCGCGGTGAACCAGCTCGGCATGGTCGTCCGGGGCCTCTTCGGCGAGGGCTCCGACGCGTCCGGCAGCATTTTCCAGATATCCAACCAAACCACGCTCGGCGAGTCGGAGGAGGCGATTCTCAAACGTCTCGGAAGCGTGCTCCAGTCGATCGTCGAACACGAGCTCAACGCCCGGGAGAAGCTCCTCGACGCCGACGCCTCCAAGCTGTTCGACAAAATAGGGCGGGCCTATGGCATTCTCCAGAACTGCCATCAGCTTAGCTCCAGCGAAGCGATGAACCTTCTTTCGCTTCTGCGGCTCGGCATCGACCTGGGCCTTTTCCCGGAAGCGACCCGCGCCGTCACCGACCGCCTTTTCATCGAGGCCCAGCCCGGTCACATTCTCGCCACGGCGCGCCACGATCTCGATCCGTCCCATAGGGATTCCCTACGTGCGGAACGGATCCGTCAGGAGTTTGCAAATATCAATCGGCCCGATTTTAGCTTACACCAGAAGTCCTAGTCTCCCTTTGCGCCGACAAGTCCCACCGCCTGAATCCGCCCTTTTATGGAACCGATGAACAATTTCACCCCGCGTGCCCAGCAAGTGCTGGCGCTTGCTCGCAAGGAAGCCGATCGCTTCCACCACAACTATGTCGGCACCGAGCATCTGCTCCTTGGCTTGATCAAGCTGGGGCAGGGCGTCGCGGTTTCGGTGCTCCAAAAGATGGGCCTAGACCTCGAAACCGTGCGCGCCGCCGTAGAGAAGCAGGTGGGCACCGGTCAGGAGACCAAAAACCAAGGCTCCATCCCTTACACCCCTCGCGTGAAGAAGGTCCTCGCCCTCGCCGGCAAGGAAGCCAAGGCGCTCAACCACTCCTACGTCGGGACCGAGCATATCCTTCTCGGCCTGCTCCGCGAGGGCGAGGGCGTCGCCGCCCGCGTGCTCAAGTCGCTCGACATCGACATCGAGCGCACCCGCAACGAGATCCTGCGTGAGCTCGATCCCCAGTTCTCCGGCGGAGAAGAGGGCGCGGGCGAGTCGGGCGGCTCGGGCGACGGCCCCGGCAAGGGTGGCGGCGGCGAAGAAGCCTCCGCCGGCGGTTCCGCCTCGGCCCGCTCCGAGGACGGCAAGAAGGAGGTCAAGACCCCCGCGCTGAAGGCCTTTGGCCGCGACCTCACCGAGCTCGCGCGCAAGGGCGAGCTCGACCCCGTGGTCGGCCGCAAGAACGAGATCATGCGCGTGATCCAGATCCTCTGCCGCCGCACGAAGAATAATCCCGTGCTCATCGGCGAAGCCGGTGTTGGCAAGACCGCCATCGTCGAGGGTCTCGCCCAGGAGATCGTCAACGGCATCGTGCCCGAGATCCTCATGGACAAGAAGGTCGTCACGCTCGACCTCGCGCTGATGGTCGCGGGCACCAAATACCGCGGCCAGTTCGAGGAGCGCATCAAGGCCGTGATGGACGAGA
>CBINJQ010000320.1:0-5549 GCA_966251015.1 uncultured Akkermansia sp.
CACGCCCTAGCCGGCGAACCCTCCGGCCGAACCCGCTTATCCGCGTCCTCCCTTGTTTGGGGATATAGGGGGAACACGCCTTTCGTGTTAGGGTGGGCGAGCGCGGCCTTGAACAAGGCCCGCGAGCGACCCCGCCCCGTGAATTTTTCCATGTCTTCCCGTCTTCCCGTTTTTGTCGCGTCCAGTCTGCTGACCGTCTGCGCCGTTACGCGCGCCGCCAACACCACGCATCCCTTCGGCCGCCCGCTTATCCCCGACCTGGTCGCCGATCCCAGCGTGGTCGAGATCGACGGCGTCTTCCACTGCTACGCCACGACCGACGGCTGGGGAAAACATCTCTCGACCTCGGGCACGCCCGTCGTCTGGACCTCGCGCGACTTCGTCAACTGGAGCTTCGAAGGCTCGATCTACCCGGATAACTTCGACTCCAAATACTGGGCGCCAAGCGCGCCGATCAAACACGACGGCCGCTACTTTCTGTTCCCGACCCTGGACGGGCGGATCACCGCCACGGTCTCCGACAAGCCCGCCGGTCCGTTCCGCACGCTCGACGGCCGGGATATCTTCCCCGGCTCGGGCTGGCGGCCCTTTCCCATCGAGCAAAAATCATCCATCGACGCCGAGGTTTTCCGCGACGACGACGGCGCGGCCTACATGTATTATTCCCGCCGTCGCGTGGTGAGGCTCAAACCCGACCTCTCCGGTCCCGACGGCCGCGTCATCGGGATCGACACCGGCGAGAGCAACTACTCCGAAGGCCCCTGGGTCTTCAAACGCAAGGGCGTCTACTACTACCTCTACACCCTCGGCGGCGGGGAGAACTATTCCTACGCCTACCTGACGAGTCGCGAATCGCCGACGGGCCCCTGGACCGTCCCCGCGGACAAGATCATCGCGAAAACCGACGCCTCCGCCAGCATCCACGGCCCCGGCCACGGCTCTTTCCTCAATCCGTCCGGCACCGACGACTGGTATTTCATCCATCTCGAGTTCGGACGCGGCGGCACCAACCGCCAGGTCTTCGCCCAAAAAATGTCCTTCAACGAGGACGGCACGATCAAGCCGGTCACCTTGACCAACCAAGGCGTCGGCCCTCTTCGCAAAGTCCCCGCGCGCAGCCCCAATCTCGCGCTCGACGGCACCGCCACCGCGTCCTCGGTGCGTCCGGATTGGAAGATAAAGTTCACTCCGCCTTCGCCCGGTCGGGTCGAGACTTTCGCGCCCGGCCTCGCGACCGACGACTCCAACGGCAGCCGTTGGATGGCCGCCGCCGACGATCCCGCGCCATGGTGGCAAATCGACCTCGGCGAAGCCCGCCACATCCTCGGCACCGAGGCGTATTTTGTGAAGCCCGCCGCCGGCCACGCCTACAAACTCGAGTCGTCGCTCGACGGGAAGACCTGGTCCCCCTACGGCGGTCACGCCGACATCGCGCTTCGTTCCCCTCACGCGGACCTCAAGCGGGCGCGCGTGCGTTATCTGCGCCTCGCCATCCTCGCCGGAGAACCCGGCCTCTGGGAGTTTCGCGTGTATCAGGATAAGGATACGAAGAATCGTCTCCCGTCCGGTTCTCCCGCGCGCCGATAAGCGCGCTTCCCTCGTTTCACCGCCACGACCGAATCAGCGCCATGCCACTTTCCAACATCGTCCGAGCCCTTCTGCTCCTTCCCCTTGCCGCGGTCTCCCTCGCGGCCGCCCCCTCGGGCTATCTCTTCGCCACCTTCGGCGGCAAGCCGGGCGAACTCTCCGAGCAGGTCTACTTCGCGACCAGCCGGGACGGACGCGAATGGACCGCCCTCAATGACGGCGCGCCCGTGCTCGTCTCCGGCATCGGAGAAAAGGGTGCCCGCGATCCCTACCTGCTGCGCCACAACGACGGGAAGAAGTTTATCCTCATCGCCACCGATCTCTCGATGCACCACCTTCGCAACTGGGGGCGCGCCGTGCGCGAGGGCAGCCGCTCCATCCTGGTCTGGGAATCCTCCGACCTCGTGAACTGGTCCGCTCCGCGCCTCGTCAAAGTAGCGCCGGACGACGCCGGCTGCGCCTGGGCCCCCGAGGCGATCTACGACGAGGAAAACGGCGACTATCTCGTCTTCTGGGCCTCCACCACCAAGCGCGACAACTTCGCCAAACAACGCATCTGGGCCGCCCGCACCAAGGACTTTGTCACCTTTGGCGAGCCCTTCATCTACATCGAGGAACCCAACCACGTCATCGACACCACCATCGTCCGCGATGGCGCCTCCTACTACCGCTTCACCAAGGATGAGACCCACAAGGCCGTCACCATGGAGACGGCGCCGCGGCTCTCCGGCCCGTGGACGGACGTGCCCGATTTCTCGCTCGCCCGGCTCCGCGGTTACGAGGGCCCGCAGATCTATCAGCTTGAGGCCGCGCGTCCCGGCCGGCCCGCCGTTTGGGGCCTCATCCTCGACTTCTACTCGAAGGGGCAGGGCTACCAGCCTTGGACCACCGCCCATCTCGCCGGCGGCCGGTTCGAGCCCGCCCAGGGTTTCAAGTTTCCCTTCAAGTTCCGCCACGGCTCGGTCCTTCCCGTCACCGCCGACGAGATGCGGCGCCTCGAGGATCGCTACCTTTCCGTGTCCCTCGTGCCGACCGCTCCCGAAGCCAGGCCGATCAACGTCGAAGCGTCTCCGGGCGCTCTGCTCGTGCCCGTCAGAACCGGCGCCGATCTCCGCGCCTTCGATCCGCGTTTCGCTCCGGTGGCCGGCCACGCCCTCTCCCCCTCCGGCCCGCAGGATTTCTCCGCCGGCCCCGTCTCCTACGCCCTCGTCCCGGATGGCGGCGGCGAGGCCCGCGCCGTCCGCGTTTCCGTCGAGGCGCGCAACAATCCCGTCATCCCCGGCTATTTCGCCGATCCCGACATCATCTATTCGCGCAAAAACAAGCGCTTCTACCTTTATCCCACCACCGACGGCGTGACCGATTGGAACGGCTCCGTCTTCCGGGCCTTCTCCTCCGAAAACCTCGTGGACTGGAAGGACGAGGGCGTGATCCTCGACCTGGGCCCCGATGTCTCCTGGGCCGAGCGCCGTGCCTGGGCACCGTGCATCGTCGAGAAGGAGACCCCCGCCGGCTATCGCTACTACTATTATTTCTGCGCCGAACAGAAGATCGGCGTCGCCGTCGCCTCCGATCCCGCCGGCCCCTTCGAGGACGCCGGCCGCCCCGTCGTCGCCAGCCGTCCGCCGGGCGTGAGCGGAGGGCAGCAGATCGACCCCGCCGTGTTCCAGGACCCGAAAAGCGGGAAATTTTATCTGTATTGGGGAAATAACTACCTCGCTGTCGCGGAGCTCTCCGACGACATGCTCTCGATCAAGGAGGAGACGATCCGCGTCATGACCCCCGACAAGACTTTCCGCGAGGGCATAACGGTCTTCCACCGAGAGGGGCGCTACTACTTCCTCTGGTCCGAGGACGACACCCGCAGCGAAAACTACCGCGTCCGCTACGCCACCGCCGCCTCGCCTCTCGGCCCGCTGGAGATCACGAAGGACAACCTCGTGATCGCAAAAGATCCCGCCGCGGGCATCTACGCCACCGGCCACAATTCCGTCCTCCGGATCCCCGGGAGCGACGAGTGGTATATCGTGTATCACCGTTTCAATTACCCCAAGGGCATCGGCATGGGCCGCGACGCCGGCTACCACCGCGAGGTTTGCATCGATCGCATGGAATTCGCCCCGGACGGCTCCATCCGCCGCGTCACGCCGACGCACGCCGGCATCCGTCCCGTTCGCACGGCGGTCCGCCCCGCGTTCCCTTCTGCTCTTCCGTCCACCGACACCGTCGCGCCATGATGATGAATCGTTCCCGCTTGTTCGCCTTTCTCGCCTCGCTGCTGCTGGTCGCGGCGGACGCCGTCGCCGACCGGCCCGCCGGGTTTCTTTTTGTCACCTATCGCGGTGAACGCAGCCGGGAGGAGGAGCAAATCCACTTCGCGCTCAGCAGGGACGGGCGCGAGTGGACCGCGCTCAACGGCGGCGCGCCCGTGCTCGTGAGCGGGGTGGGGGAGGGCGGCGTGCGCGATCCGTTTCTGGTGCGGTCCCGCGACGGCTCGAAGTTTTACCTGCTCGCCACCGATCTCGCCATCCATCGCAACCGCGACTGGAAACGGGCCGTGCGCGCCGGCAGCCGTTCCATCGTGATCTGGGAATCGTCGGACTTGGTGGATTGGTCCGCGCCGCGTCTCGCACCGATCGCCCATGAGCTGTCCGGCTGCGCCTGGGCGCCCGAGGCCGTCTACGATCCGGAAAGAAACGCCTATCTTGTCTATTGGGCGTCCACCGTTTCGACCGACGGGTTCTCGAAACACAGCATCTGGGCCGCCTACACCCGTGATTTTGTCACCTTCGATTCTCCCGTCCCGTTCGTCCGGAAAAGCGGAAACTTCGGAGACCCCGCCGTCATCTCGGCGGGTCAAGCCTACTACCGTTTCGCCAGGGACAACGATTCCCGCTCCCTGCTCATGGAAACGGCGCCGCGGCTGGGCGGGCCATGGCGCGCGATATCCGGGCTTTCGCTCGGCGCGGACGCCGGTCTGGACGCGCCCGTCTGCTACCCCCTGTCGACCTTTGCCGACGGTTCCCCTTCCGCCTGGGCGCTGCTCCTCTCCGAGCCTCGCAAAGGCTACCGGACCTACGTGGCCGGGAATCTCGCCGAAGGCATGTTTTTCCCGTTGGAGGGCGTGCGCTTTCCGTTCCGCTTCCAGCAAGGCTCCGTCCTTCCTCTTCGCGCCGAGGAATACGAGCGCCTCCAGGCGGCCTACTCTCGCTGAGAGCGTTCTCCAGATCGCCACCCCTTACCCTGTATCACCATGAGCAAAGGTTTTCTCCCCTGCTTTGTTTCCCTGGTCGGCGGCCTGTGCCTGGCCGGTTCCGCCCGCGCCGATTCCATTCCGAGCGACGCGACGCCCTCCGTCATCGTCTCCACCGAGGCCGAGCCCGTGGCCAAGGGCAAATATCAGCCCACGTGGGAGTCGCTTTCCCAATACCAAGTTCCCGAGTGGTTCCGCGACGCCAAGTTCGGCATCTGGGCCCACTGGGGACCGCAGTGTCAGCCGCAGGCCGGCGACTGGTATGCCCGCCACATGTATGCGGAGGGGCACGGCCAAAACAAAGCGCACCTCGCGAAATACGGCCATCCCTCCGAGTTCGGTTTCAAGGACGTGATCCACGAGTGGAAGGCCGAGAAGTGGGAGCCCGAGAAACTCGTGGCTCTCTACAAGCGAGTTGGCGCGAAATACTTTTTCGCGATGGCCAACCACCACGACAACCTCGACCTGTGGGACTCCAAGTATCAGCCGTGGAACTCCGTCGCGGTCGGTCCCCGGAAAGACATCGTCGGCGGCTGGGCCAAAGCCGCCAAGGCCCAGGGCCTGCCCTTTGGCGTCAGCGTCCACGCCAGCCACGCGTGGTCCTGGTATGAGCTCGCGCAGGGCGCGGACAAAACCGGCGACAAGGCCGGCGTCCCCTACGACGGCAAACTCACCAAGGCCGACGGCAAGGGCAAGTGGTGGGACGGCC
>CBINJQ010000321.1:0-5544 GCA_966251015.1 uncultured Akkermansia sp.
AGATCGCTCCGCTGATCGCGAATTTGCAGCCGTGGTTCGTCTCCAAAAAACGCGTGTGCACCTCGCACGGCCAATCCACCTCGGCCACGAGCCCCCGGGTCTCGGCGACGGCCTCGGCTTCGCCCGGCTTGTGCTCGCGGGCCCCGTCCACCGCGATGAAAAGACGCGTCGGCCGCGCCGCGCGGATCGCGGCGAAAACCTTCCGGGCCAGGTCGGGCCGGTTGAAGGCGAGAAGAAGAACCGGAGGGGTGTCCATGTGGGTGGTCAAACGCGCGCGATTCGGACGAAGCCTTCCGCATTTTTCAACATCCGGGCGATCCCGCCGCCGCCGACAGGCAGCGGCCGCGATCCCGCGGTGGCGCGCAATCTGTATTCATCAAATCGATACCCGCTCCCTCCGCGCGAGTCCGGCGCCTCGCGGACCCCGGAACGCGGACGGCATGGTGTCGATGCGTGACGCGCGGCGCATTTCCCATTGGTAGACCGGCGCCCCGACGAGGCCAGCCAAATGCCCGGGGCCCCCGTCGACTCCCCCGCCGCGAGGGCGTCCCGGACCTGTTGTTTCCTTGCCTTGGATTTCTCCGGCGGTGAAGTGCCGCGATGCGTGTATTGATGCTGGGCGCCGGCGAGCGCTATCACCTGGAACCCCTTGCTCGATGCATCAAGGCGGCCGATCCCGCGGTCGCCCTGGAGATGCTGGGACTGCGCGAGCCCAAGCCGGGCGGCGGCACCCGGCCGGTCACGAGCTCGCCGGTTTTCGACGCCCTGCACCAGCCGCCCGTGAAACCCGGCCGGAACAAAGAACCCGCCGCCGCTCCCGCGTCATCCCCCGCGCCAGGTGGCCCCGCCGCGACCTCCCCGGCTCCGGCCGTTGCCGCCACGCAGACGCCCGCCCCCGCCTCGGCCCCCGTCCTCCCTCCGGTGATCGGCAAGGGATGGATATCGCGTTTCGTCACTCGCGCGACCCGCGCCCCCGACGGCTTGGCCGAGCCATGGCAAATCGCGCTGCGCGTGTTCTGGAACCTCTACCAAACCCGCCGCTCCGGACGGCTGGAATCCGAACACCTCGAGCAAATCAGCGCGAACGCGGACATCCTCCATCTTCAGTCGCTGTTCGAGCCCGGGATCAACCGCTGGCTTCTCCGCTCCGGAAAATCGGGCTACGTCGTCTCCTGCTGGGGAAGCGACGTTCTGCGCAACGCGGACTACACCGATTTCCTGGTTCAAAAAACGCTCCTGCAACGCGCGGCGGTCATCACGATCACCGGCCCCGAGTTCAAAGAAATCTTCCTCGCGAAGTTCGGACGCGATCTGGAGCCCAAGATCCGGTCGACCTATTTCAATCCCGGCGTGGAGGCGCTGCGCCCCTGTTTGAGGTCCGCGTCGGACATCGCGGCGGCGGGGCGGTCGGGACCCTTCCGAGTCTGCCTCGGCCACAACGGCTTCGAAGGCGGAAGCCACCTCGATCTTCTGTCCGGATTCGGCCGTCTCGATCCCGCCGACAAAGCACGCATCGAGCTCACCATCCCGATGACCTACGGCGGCTCCCCCGCCTATCGTGAGAGAGTGCGGGCCGCGGCGACCGCCACCGGCTGCGCGTTCCGGATCCTCGATGTCTTCATGAGCGACGCGGAGGTGATGCGCCTGCGGGCGGAAACCGACATCCTGATCTTCGCCCCGGTGTCGGACGCCCTCGCCGCCACCGTCACGCAGTCGCTCGCCTGCGGCTCGGCTCTCGTCTCCGGCGCCTGGCTTCCCTACCGCGGACGCGCCCGCGCCGGTTTCTCCTTCACCGAGATCGAGCGGCCGGGCGACGCCGCCGACGCGACGCGGTCGATCATGGAGCGTTGGCAGGATTTGCAGCCGAAATTGCTCCGAAACCGCGAACTGGCCTTCGAGCTCTTTTCCGAGAAGAATCTTGGACAAGGCTGGATCTCCGCCTACCAGTCCGCACTCCAAACCCATCGCACAACCGGTTCATGCAAGCAGTAATCCTCGCCGGCGGCCTAGGCAGTCGGCTCCGCCCTTTCACCGAAGTCATCCCGAAGCCCCTGCTGCCCCTCGGCGAACGGTCGTTGATGGAGATACAGATCTCCCATTTGAAAAAAGCCGGCGTGGACGAGATCTTCGTGGCCACCAACTACCGGGCCGACTACGTGGAGGCGTTTCTCGGCGACGGCAGCAAATTCGGCGTCAAACTCCACTTCAGCCAGGAGACGAAGCCCCTCGGCACCTGCGGCCCGCTCAGCCTGATCAAAGACCGCATCACCGGCCCGTTCCTGATGATGAACGGCGACATCCTCACCAAGCTCGACTTCGGACATCTGATGAACTTCGCCGCGGACCAGGCCTCGGACCTGACCGTCGGCACGAAGATCATCACCCTCCCCTTCCGCTTCGGGAACGTCGAGGTCGACGGCGACAACCGCCTGCTTCGGGTGGAGGAAAAACCCGACCTCAAATTCGAGATCCTCGCGGGCATCTACTGCTTCAAGCCCGGGATCTTCGCCCACATCCCCGACAACGAGTATTTCGGCATGGACCAGCTGATCAAAAAGATGCTGTCCGGGGGCCATCGCATCTCGCGGTATCTCATCCACGACTACTGGTTGGATATCGGCCAGGTCGAAGACTACAATCAGGCGCGTTCGGAATACGAACGTAACTTCTAGCCCCGCAAATCGTCGGTCCCGGCGCCCTCCAAGGCTCGCCGCATCCCCCCTGAGATCCCGATTTCACGAGCCACACCGATCGTGTCCTCCCGTCTAAAAACAAAACTCGCCAATTTCTGGTATGCCCGGCTCGCCCGGGATCTTCCGGTATACTTCATCGTCAGCACCGGCCGGACCGGCACCAAGTTCTTCGAAACGTTCTTCGGAGCGGTCACCGACGAGGTCCACTGCCTGCACGAGCCCTGGCCCGACTTGTTCGACCTCGGCGTCGGTTTGCATCGGCGCGAGCTCACCGAGGCCAAGGTGCTCAAGGAACTCCTCAAGAGCAGAATCCCGATGCTGCAGGAAACGCGGACGCTCGGGAAACGCGTGTATGTCGAATCCAACCCCAACGCCTCGTTGCTGCTTCCGCAGATCAGGCGGGTCTTCCCGAACCACCGCGTCGTGTGGATCACGCGCGACATCAAAACCTACCTGCCCTCCGCGTATAACAAATCGCCCGACGACAGCGGGACGATGTTCTTCTACGCGAACGACGACCACCGGAAGCGGTTGTCCGCCGAGGATGTCGATTCCGATCCGTGGCGCTCGGAGTGGCCGCGTCTTTCGCGAGCCGAGCGCATCGCGTGGTGGTGGCAAAAATGTAATTCTCTCCTGCTTGAACAGAGCGAAAACGATCCCCGCTGCCTGCACCTGAAGTTCGAGACTATTTTCAACGCGGACAACGGCCCGGCGGAGATGGCCAAAATGCTCGATTTTTTCGGCATCAAAAACGAGGCCGCCAAATGCGCCGCTGCCACGCTGAAGGCCTTGGGCGATCCGAAGAATCAAACCCGCCACTCCGCCGACACCCCGCTCGACGACGCGCTCGACAAAAACGGCGCCCGGATCGACGAGATCACCGGGGCTCTGCGCGCCCGCCTGGGCTACGGACGGGGCTGAGCCAAAAGCCTGGGCGTTCCCGTCGCCGGTGTCGTTCCGCGACGCCTTTCAGCCGCCGGGAAGATCGTGCTTCACCACTTCGCCCATGCGCACGAAGGCGCCTTCGCTGATCGTCGCGCCATGACGGACCACCGCGCCGCTCCCTAAAAACGATCCGGCGCCCAACCGGGCGTCCCCGTTGAGGATCGCGCCCGTCGAGACGTGGCAATGCGCTCCCACGCGGGCTCCGTGCTCGATCAGAGCGCGGCTGTTGATGATGCAGTTTTCACCGATCTCGGCGCCGGCGTTCACGATCGCTCCGTGCATCACGATGGTTCCCGCTCCGATGCGCGCCAGCGGTGAAACATACGCGCGAGGCGAAACCACGACCGGCAGGGCCGCCCCCGCCGCCAGCGCCTGCGCATACAGACGGCGTCGCGCCTCCGGCGACCGGATCTGTCCCACCGCCACCAGCGCGTGCCCGCCCTGCGGAAGCAGCTTCGCCAAATCCGCGTCTTCGCCGATCACCGGAAAACCGCCGACCGCGCGGCCCAATTCTTCGCGGCATCCCAGCAAGCCGACTATCCGATGACGGCCCTCGAGCAGAAGCACGTCGACGCAGGCCAGCGCGTGCCCTCCCGCGCCCAACAGCAGGATATCGGTCTGGTTCATCGCCGAAGACCTCCGGGCAGGTTCGCGCTGCTGGGCAGATTGATCAACGCCGCCTCGATGGCCTCCGCCCCGGCCAGCGCCATGCGCGGACACGAAGCAAAGGGGGCGAGCCGATGCAAAAGACGCCAGACCGGACGGGTCATCAAGCCGGCGTCGTTGGTCGCGGCCAGCACCGCGTCCCGCGCCTGCTCATGCCCCGGCCGAAGCATGATCGCCTGCAGCCAATAGTTGCTCCGGCAGCCCTCGGGCTCCCGCACCAGACTCACCTCCGGCACCTCGCGCAGCGCCGCTTCATAGGCGGAAAACAACCTGCGTTTGGCTTCGAGCATGGCCGGAAGCCGCTCCAGTTGCGCGCACCCGAGTGCGGCGTTCAAGTTGGGCATCCGATAATTGTAACCGACCTCGTCGTGGACGTATTCCCATCGATGCGGGACCTTCGCCGTCGTCGTCAGGTGCTTCGCCCGGCGCGCGAGCTCGGAATCGTTGGTGAGGATCGCGCCGCCGCCGCCGGTGGTGATGACTTTGTTGCCGTTGAAGCTCACCGTGCCGAGGAGTCCAAGCGTGCCGGTGTGGGCGCCGCGATGATAACTGCCGAGCGATTCGGCCGCGTCCTCGACCAGGGCCAGGTGGAAGTCCTTCGCCAACGCCCGCAAACCGTCCATGTCGGACGGATGCCCGAAGGTGTGCATCGGCACCAGCGCGCGAATCGTGCGTCCGGTGCGACGATTCACGCACCATCCTTCGACGAGATCCGTCTCCCGTTGCAGGTGGTCGCGCAAAGCCCGGGCGTCCACCCCCAGGGTCGTCGCCTCCGAATCGACGAAGTGCGGAGACGCGCCGCAATACATGACCGCGTTGGCCGTGGCCACGAATGTGAGCGCGGGGATCAACACCTCGTCCCCGGGCTTCACGCCCGCGAGATGCAACGCGATGTGCAGCGCGGCCGTTCCGTTGACGACCGCGACCGCGTGCCGCGCACCGGTGAAGGCCGCGAGATCGCGTTCGAAACGATCCACAAAGGGCCCCACCGAGGACACGAAGGTCGAGTCGACGCACTCCTGGAGATAACGGCTCTCGTTGCCTCCAAACTCGGGCACATGCAGGCCCACCGGGCCTGGGCCGGCGGCCTCGCGGATCGCCGACAACAAACGCGGGATAAGGTCGGTCGCCATGGCCGCGTCAGAGATTGTAGATGCCCGCCTTGTAACGCGCCAGATTGGCCGGATCGGCCGGCCAATAATTCATCTCTGCGTTAATGTTGATCGTGTATTTGCTATCC
>CBINJQ010000322.1:0-5519 GCA_966251015.1 uncultured Akkermansia sp.
CCGTGATCGTGTCGCCGATGAAGACCGGTTTGATGAAACGCAGCCGGTCGTAGCCATAGGAGAACGCCACCGGGTTGATTTCGCCCGCCGTCTGCCCGACCGCGACCGAGAAGATCAGCGTGCCGTGCGCGATGCGCTGCTTGAAATCCTGCCTCTTGCACCACTCCGCGTCCATGTGGTGCGGGTAGAAATCCCCCGTCTGTCCGGCGTGCATCACGATATCGGTCTCCGTGATCGTGCGCCCTGTCGAGCGCCGCTCCGCGCCAACCGTGTAGTCCTCGAAATAACGTGGGGTCATGCGGTGAAATTGGTCAGGTCTTCGAAAGCCCGAGCGTGCGTGTGATCTCCGCCGCCGCCGCCTGCAACGCCTTCACCAGCGGGGCCTCGCTCTCGCGCGACCCGCGCTTCATCAGCCGCGTCACCGCCAGCGCCGCGCCGCCCGCGCCCGCCCAGCCCACCCGCACCGCGACGTCCCGCACGCCTTCGATCGTCTCGCTTTCCGCCGTGGAAACACCGGATCGGGCGACCTCGCCCAGACCGGAGCGGAACCCCGCGAGCGCCCGCCCCGCCAAGACCTTCCCCGTCGGCGAGGCCGCCAGCGCCTCCGCGAGAGTCGCGTCGTCCAGCGCCGACAACAGCAGGCGCCCCGAGGCCGTCGCCACCGGATCGAACTCGCCCCCCACCTCGATCGAAAGCCGCACGCGCGCCGGGCTCTCCTGCTGCGCCACCACCAGCAGCTTGCCGCGATCCAACACGCTCAGGTGACACGATTCGCCGATCTTCTCCGTCAGATCCTGCATCGGCCGGCGCGCCGCGGAAAGCAGCTTGCTCATAGGCGAATGCGCGTGCGTCAGCGCGTAGAGCTTCAGGGTCAGCGCGTATTTTCCCGACGCCTCCTCGCGCGCCAGGTAACCGCGCCGCTCCAGGCAGGCCAGCATGCGAAACAGCTCGCCGCTGCTCCGCTCCAGCCGCGCCGCCAGCTCGGCGAGCGACTGCGGTTCGGTCGCGGCGGCGAGCGTCTCGAGGATGTCGAGACCCTTCTCCAGCGCCGGCACGGGGTAGGCGGGGGCTTTGGGCATTTTGAGCTTGCGGTTGTTTTCGCTAATAAAACTGTTTTTTGCAAATAAAAACCATGGATCTGCCCCGTCCATTGGCCGCGCTCCTGCCCCGGAGCCCCCGCCCCGTCGTCCTGATCGGCGCCGGCGGCGTCGTGCGCGACGCCCATCTGCCCGCCTACCGCCTGGCCGGCTTCCCCGTGGCATCCGTCCACGACCTCGACTTTGATCGCGCCCGCCGTCTCGCCGCCGATTTCGGCGGTCCGACGGTCTCCCCGACGCTCGCGGACGCCGTTTCCGGCGCGCCGGCGGGCGCGGTCTTCGATGTCGCCGTGCCCGCCTCGGCCCTCCCTGCGGTGCTCTCCGCCCTGCCCGACGGAGCGCCCGTGCTCGTCCAGAAACCGTTCGGCGAAAATCTCGCCCGGGCCCGCGAGCTGCTCGCCCTCTGCCGGCGCAAACAGCTGCGCGCCGCGGTCAACTTCCAGCTTCGCCACGCCCCCGCCATCCTCGCCGCCCGAGAGATGATCGCCGCCGGCGCCATCGGCGAACTCCACGACATCGAGGTGCGCGTCACCGTCCACATGCCGTGGCATCTGTGGACCTTCCTCGAACAGTCCGCGCGCGTGGAGATTCTCTACCACAGTATCCACTACCTGGATCTCATCCGCTCCTTCGCCGGCGAGCCCGACGGCATCTACGCCAAGACCCTCAAGTCCCCCCTCGCCCCGCGCCTGCACTCCACGCGCACCGCGATGATCCTCGACTACGGCGAACGGCTCCGCGCCACCGTGACGACCAACCACGCGCACGACTTCGGCCTGCGCCACCAGGAGAGCTACATCAAGTGGGAGGGCACCCGCGGCGCGATCAAAACCCAGCTCGGCCTCCTCATGGACTACCCGCGCGGCGTGCGGGACTATCTCGAAATCTGCTCCTTCGCGGCCGATCCCGCGCCTGCCTCCGCGACGCCGCCCCCCCGCGAGTGGCGCGAAGAACCCCTCGCCGGTTCCTGGTTTCCCCACGCCTTCATCGGCACCATGGCGGGTGTCATGCGCCACGCCGACGACCCCGCCGACGTGCCGCCGACCCACGTCGAGGACGCCGCCCGCACCATGGCCCTCGTCGAGGCCGCCTACGAGTCGAGCGCGCGCGGCGCCACGCCCATCCCCTCCCCATGAGCCAGCCTCTTCGCCTCCGCGGCATGACGTGGAGCCACACCCGCGGCTACCTGCCCGTCGTCGCCACCGCCCAGCGTTTCCAGGAACTCCATCCGGAGATCGAGATCGTCTGGGAGAAACGCTCGCTCAAGGGTTTCGAGGAGTTCCCGGTCGAGAAACTCGCCGCCGACTACGACCTCGTCGTCATCGACCATCCTTTCGTCGGCTATGCCGCCGCGCACGGGCCGCTCCTCCCGCTCGACGAACACCTGCCCGCCGACTTCCTTGCCGACCAGGCGGCAAACTCCGTCGGCGCCTCGCATCCCAGCTACTCCTACGGCGGTCATCACTGGGCGCTCGCGATCGACGCCGCCACGCCGGTGGCTTTCCAACGGGACGACCTCCTCGCCCGCCTCGGCCTCGCCGCGCCCCGCACCTGGGACGAGTTGCTCGCCCTCGCCCGTGCCGGCCACGTCGAGATCCCCGCCGCGCCGATCAACTGCCTGATGAATTTCTACACGTTCTGCGCGGCCCATGGCGAAACGCCCTTCGCCACCCGCGAACGCGTCGCCTCGCCCGAGGTCGGCCGCGCCGCCCTCGCCACCCTGCGGGAGCTGATCTCGCTCTGCGATCCCGGCTGCTGGTCGCGCAATCCCATCGCCTCGCACGACCTCGTCGCCTCGGCGGAAAACACCCGCGTCGCCTGTTGCCCGCTCGCGTATGGCTACTCCAACTACGCCCGCGAAGGCTACGCCGCCCGCCGCCTGACCTTCGGCGCGCCGCCCTCCTTCGCCGGCGCCGCGCTCCGCACCACGCTCGGAGGCACCGGCCTCGCCGTCTCCGCCCTGCGTCCTCACCGCGCCGCCGCCCTCGCCTACGCGCAGTTCTCCGCTTCGGCGGAAATCCAGCGCACGCTCTACACCGCAGCCGGCGGACAACCCGGACACCGCGCCGCCTGGCTCGACGCCACGAACAACGCGCTCACCAACGACTATTTCGCCCGCACCCTGCCCGCGCTCGACCACGCCTTTCTCCGCCCGCGTCACGACGGCTACATGGAGTTCCAGGAACGCGGCGGCCCCGTCGTCCACGCCGCCCTTCGCGGCACGCTTTCCGACACCGAGGCGCTCGCCCGGCTCGACACCCTCTACCGCCGCTCGCTCGCCGTCTCCGAACCTCTCGTCGCATGAAGCCCCTCGAAGGCCTGCTCGTCCTCGACTTCGCCCAGTTCCTCGCCGGACCCTGGGCCGCCACGCGCCTCGCCGACCTCGGCGCGCGCGTCATCAAGATCGAGCGCCCCGGCTCCGGCGACATCTGCCGCCAGCTCTACATCTCCAACCTTTCGCTCGACGGCGACAGCACGCTCTTCCACTCGATCAACCGCAACAAGCAGAGCTACGCCGCCGACCTCAAAAACCCCGCCGACCTCGCGAAGGTGAAGCAACTCATCGCGCGCGCCGACGTGTTGATCCAAAATTTTCGCCCCGGCGTGATGGAACGCATCGGCCTCGGCCCGGAAGCCTGCGCCGCGATCAATCCCCGCCTCGTCTACGGCGTCGTCACCGGCTACGGCCCCACCGGCGAATGGGTTGAAAAGCCCGGCCAGGACCTGCTCGCCCAAGCGCGCTCCGGCCTCGCCTACCTCAACGGCAACGCCGACCAACCGCCCCTCCCCTTTGGCCTCTCCGTCGCCGATCTCACCGCCAGCGCCCACCTCGTCCAAGGTCTCCTCGCCGCGCTCGTTCGCCGCGGCGTCACCGGCAAGGGCGGCCTCGTCGAGGTCAGCCTGCTCGAGTCCGTCCTCGATCTCCAATTCGAGCTCACCACCACCTTCCTCAACGACGGCGGCAAGGCCCCCGAACGCAGCGCGATCAACAACGGCAACGCCTACCTCGGCGCGCCCTACGGCATCTACGCCACCGCCGACGGCTTCCTCGCCCTCGCCATGGGCTCGATCATCCGGCTCGGCGAACTCCTCGCCTTGCCCGCCCTCGCCGCGTTCTCCGATCCGCAGACCTGGTTCACGCGTCGCGACGAAATCAAGCGCCTCATCGCCGCGCATCTCGCCACCCAACCGACCGCCCACTGGCTCTCCCACCTCGAACCCGCCGATTACTGGTGCGCCGAGGTGCTGTCATGGGAAAAACTCTGGCGCACCGACGCCTTCAAGACCCTCGACTGGGAGCAGGACGTCACGCGCCAGGACGGCCCCACGCTGCGCACCACGCGTTGCCCCATCACCATCGACGGCCACCGCTTCAAGTCCCCCCTCGGCTCCCCCCGCGTCGGCCAGCACACCGCCACCATCCAGGCTGAGTTCGGCCTCGGATCTCCGATCTGAAATTTCAGATCTCAAATTTCAAATCTCCAAGCTACCCCATGCCCCCCGACGCCTCCCCGCTGCTCGGCACTTTGCTCCACGCCATCGGCGCCGCCTCCGCCGCGCTTTGCTACGCGCCGCAGCGCTACGTCAAAAACTGGAAGTGGCAGACCTACTGGCTCGTCCAGGCCGCCGCCTGCTGGCTCGTGCTGCCGTGGATCTTCGCCGCCGCCACCATCCCGCAGCTCGGCACCGTCCTCGCCGAGGCGCCGGCCGGCGCGATGCTCAAATCCTACGTGCTCGGCGCGATCTACGGCGTCGGCGGCATCGCCTTCGGCGCCGCGATCCGCTACCTCGGTTTCTCGCTCACCTACGCCATCGCGATCGGCCTTTCCTGCGTGCTCGGCACGCTCATCCCGCCGGTCATGGCCGGAAAACTGGGCGAAACCCTCTCCAACACCGGCGGCTCCTTCGTGATCGTCGGCGTCCTCCTCGGCGCGCTCGCCACCTTCGTCACCGGCCTCGCCGGCTTCCGCAAGGAACGCGAGCAACTCGCCCTCGCGGCGCCCGACGCCTCCTCGACGTTCAACCCCCGCATCGGCCTGCCCATCGTCGTCCTCGCCGGCGTGTTGTCCGCCGTCTTCAGCTTCTCGCTCGCCGCCGGACAACCGGTCGCCGACGTCGCCGCGAAATACGGCGCCGGCCATTTCCAAGGCAACGTCATCTACCTCTTCTCCCATTCGGGCGCCTTCACCACCACGCTGATCTACTGCCTCTATCTTATCACCCGCGACAAATCCGCCTCCGAGTTCGGCTCCGCCCGCGGCGCCAGCCTCGCCGTCAACTACGCCCTCTCGATCCTCACCGGCCTGCTCTGGTATCTGCAGTTTTTCTTCTACGGCCTCGGACACGTCCGCATGGGCGAGTTCAAATTCTCCAGCTGGGCGATCCACATGATCATCCTGATCCTGCTGAGCTGCGGCTTCG
>CBINJQ010000323.1:0-5513 GCA_966251015.1 uncultured Akkermansia sp.
CAGTCCAGCGCCACCAGACGGAGCGGCCGCCGGGATTGTCGCCTTGCCGGGGGTCGCCGGTTTCGCGGGTGGCGTTGGTGTTGTAGCCTTTCAGCGTGAGGCTGTTGCCCTGCGTGAGGGTGATGACGGTGGCGTTGGCGAAGGCATCGTTTGCGGGCGCACCCGGCGGACCGTAGAGTTGTTGGGCGCCCTCGGTGTCGTCGGAAACCAGCGCGTCGAGGTTGCCGATGCGGCTGTTCATGATGGCCGTGATGGTCTGCTTCGGGTCGGCCTCATCCGGGTGGCCGAGGCCGAGGACATGGCCGAGTTCGTGGAGGGCGACGCGCTGGATGTCGGGGAGGAAGGCGCCGTTTTGGGAGCGGGAGTTGCCGCGATAGGATTCCCAGGTGTAGGCCGTGTTGAAGGTGATGTCGGCCTCGGCGCGTTGGTTGCCGAAGCTGAAGCCGGTGGTGACGGCGAGGGTGCCCTCCTCGAAGTCCTTGCCGAAGATTTTGTCGGAGAAGAACAGCTCGTTGCGGTCGTTGTTGCTGCCGCCGGTGCCGGTGGCGAACTCGGTCTGGAACTGCGCGGAGCCGAGAAAGGTGTTCCAAGTCTGGGCGGCGGTGCGGGCGCTGGTGTTGTGGGTGCTGCCGTCGCTCAGGGTGGGCGAGGTGCCGAGCATGATCCGGATCGGGATCGGGCCGGCCGGCCATTTCACGGGCAGCTTGGTGCTCGAGTTGGTCGTGAAGGTATAGGCAAAGGCGCCGGTCGCGGCCGCCAGTCCCGCCAGCATCAGTCCGAGCCGGGAGAGGAGCTTATTTGAGGTCTTCACGGGTGCGGAGCTTGGCCTTTTGGCGGATGCGGTCGGCGAAATCGGCGGGCGTCAGGGGCAGGGCGGTGGTGCTGCCGAGGGTGGTCACCTTGGCGGCGGCGGTGGACTGGGATACTTCCTGTTCGTTGAAGAGGGGTTGGCCGTCGCTGCGGAGCACTTCCTCGCGGCCGGTTTTCTTGTTTTTCCGCACGTCGTATTTGCCGTGCATCATGCCGACGAGCGGGATGACCTGGCGGCCGTTGCCCTTCACGAAGAGGATGGTCTCCTGACCGACAATGAAACGGGGGGAGCCGTCAATCGTCAGCTCGCGGTCGCCGACCTTGCCACCGGCTACCTCCAACACGAGGGGTGAAGGCGGAGCGCCCTTGATGACCTCGCTGACGTCGAGCTCGACCCGACTGGCGATGTAGCGCGAGCCGGGCTGGTCGGGGATGTCCCGCCACTCGGAGGTCACGGACTTTACCGTGGCGCGCACGATGTATTCGGAATTATCGACCAGACGGTCGAAAGTCGGGGCGATGACCGTGGTAGCCCGCGCGCAGAGGATAAGGACCGGCAGCGCCAGGAGCGCCAGCCAGCGGGGAGGAGAGGGACAACGCTTCATACGGGTAAGAGTAAGAAAGTGGCCCGTTGTCTTTGTTTCGGTAAAAATCCTAGTCGCTGCTGCGTTTGGAGACTTCGATGACGTCGTGCGGGGCGGCCTCTTTCATACCGGCGGGGGACACCCTGATATAGCGGGCCTTCTTTCGCAACTCGGGCAGGTTCTTTGCGCCGAGGTAGCCCATGCCGCTCTGGACACCGCCGATGAGAGCGTTGAGCACGTCGTCCACCGAGCCGGAAACCTCCTTGAGGGCCTCGATGCCCTCGGCGGCGACCTTGCGGACGGTGTCGTTCTTGTCGTGGCCGTAGCGGGCGGCGGAGCCGGCCTTCATCGCGGCGTGGGAGCCCATGCCGCGGTATTGTTTGTAGATCTTGCCCGAGATTTCCATGATCTCGCCCGGCGCCTCGCGGCAACCGGCGAGCAGGCCGCCGAGGATGACGGCGTCGGAAAGGGTGAGCGCTTTGACGATGTCGCCCGACTTGGTGATGCCGCCGTCGGCGATGAGGCGCACGCCCTGCTTCGCGGCGCCGCGGCCGGCGGCGAAGAGCGCGGTGAGCTGCGGAATGCCCACGCCCGCGACGATGCGCGTGGTGCAGATGGAACCCGGGCCCTGGCCGATCTTGATGGCGTTGGCGCCGCACCCGGCGAGGAACTCCACGCCCTCGCCGCTGGTGACGTTGCCGGCTATGATGGTGAGGTCTTTGAACTCGCTGCGGATGAGCTTCACCATGTCGCCGACGCCAGCGGTGTGGCCGTGGGCGGTCGAGACGGCGACGGCATCCACGGCTTCCTGCACGAGTTCGCCGACATGGGCGATGATGCGGTCGCGGTCGAGTTTGCCGTCGGGCGTGCGGACGGGGGAAATCGCGGCGCCGACGACGAGGCGGAAATGGGCGTCGCGCGCGGGCTTGCGGCGGGACTTGGCCTCGGAGGTGATGCGCTCGACGTCGGAGCTGGTGATGAGGCCGCGGAGGCGGTCCTGCCCGTCAACGACGAGGATCTTGTGGATGCCGATGTTTTCGGTGAAGAAGCGGTCGGCGACCTTGATAGGGTCGTTGGCGATTTTCTTCTCCTCGACGGTGAGGAGCTGCTTGCGCGGGGTCATCACGTTGGCGACCTTCAGCGCCTTGTAACGCTCGCGCACGACATTGCCCGGGAGCAGACCGACGAGTTTGCCGGCCTCGTCCACCACCGGGAAGGTGCGGAAGTCGAAGCGGCGCAGCTCGATCATCTGGAGGACGTCGCCGATGGAAGCACCGGGCTTCACCGTCATCGGGTCCTGGATGAGGCCGTGGACGTGGTGCTTCACGCGGGCGACCTCCTTGATCTGCTCCTTGGCGGGCAGGTTGTAATGGATCAGGCCGAGACCGCCGTTGAGGGCCATGGCGATGGCCATGCGCGACTCGGTGACGGTGTCCATGTCGGACGAGATGATCGGGATCTGGAGCGAGAGACGGTCAGACAGGCTGGTGGCCAGATCGGTGTCCTTGGGGAGGACCTCGGAGTAGAGGGTGGCCAGCGAGACATCGTCGAACGTCAGGGCGCTCGGCAGGTTGGCCGGGAAGAAGCGCTCGGCAGACAGGTAGTAATCCGAGTCGCGGGAGGATTTTTTGGCAACAGGCTTGGGCATCGTTGCCGTGAACGTAATACTCCCGCTGCGCGAAAGCTCAACGAAAATTTGCCATCGGTGCCGGCGGCCCCAAGGGTCGAAGCGTGTCTTATCGCTTCAGTTACCGTGCCTACCGACTGCCGCTGCGGGTCCCGTTGCGGACGGCGCACGGGGTGTGGAGCGAACGCGAGGGGCTGATCCTGCGGCTGGAGCAGGCGGATGGCACAGTGGGCTACGGTGAGGTGGCGCCCATTCCGTGGTTTGGCACCGAGACTATGGCCGAGGCGGAGGAGGTCTGCCGGGGATTGGGCGACAAGTTTTTGAAGGAAGCGATTCAAGCCGTGCCGGAGCGGTTTGGCTGCGTGCGGTTTGCGTTGGCGGAGACGATGAAACAAACAACCCGTCCAGAGGCCGGGTTCCACCCGACGGCCAAGCGTCTGCCGGTCACGGCGTTGCTGCCGGCGGGGCGGGCGGTGCTGGAGGCGCTGCCTGCGCGGCTGGAGGCGGGGTTCATCAGTTTCAAGTGGAAGGTCGGCGTGGGCGACGCGGCGGATGAACTGGCCTTGCTCGACGACGTGCTGGCGCAACTGCCGGGCTACGCGAAGCTGCGGCTCGACGCCAATGGGGCCTGGGACCGGCGCACGGCGGCAAAGTGGCTGGCGCGCTGCGCCGACCGGCCGTTGGAGTTTGTCGAACAGCCGCTGGCTCCGGCCGACGAGGACGGTCTGCGCGGTTTGGCCGGGGATTTTCCGGTGAAGCTGGCGCTCGACGAATCGGTCGCGCGGCTCGCGGAGGCGCGGCGCTGGCAGGCGGAAGGCTGGATGGGTGTATTTGTCATCAAGCCCGCGCTGGCCGGTCCGTTGGACGAGTTCGCGGATTGGGTGGCGGCGACCAAGGCCGATGTCGTGCTGTCGAGCGCGATCGAGACGGCGTTGGGCCGGGCAGCCATCCTGCGGTGGGGGCTGACGCAGCCGGAGCTGACGAAGCGCGCGCTGGGCTTCGGGGTTGGGGAGGTTTTCGGCGACCGGCGCTGGGACGGGCCGATGCTCGGTCCGGTGCTCGACGCGGGCTGGCTGGAAGGCGTCAACCCGGAGGATCTATGGACCACGCTGAGTTGACCCGTTTTTTCGCAGGCAAGGAGCGGCGCGCCCGTCAAAGGGTCCGCTTCTTTGTCGAGGAAGCCGATCCAGGGAAATTCATGGCCGAGTTTGCCCGCGGAGTTGCCGGATACTCCGAGGTGTTCCTCTGCGATCCGGCGTGGGGTGAAACCGAAAGGGCTCAGGTTGAACAACTGCGGCAGTTGCCGATGGAGAACCGGTTTTCCAAGACGCCGGAAGGCTGGCTCATGATCCCCACCGGTGGCAGCGGCGGGCAGGTGAAGTTTGCGCGGCACGACGAGCAGACGCTCACGGCGGCGGTAAACGGCTTTACGCGGCACTTCGGCCTGGAACAGGTGAACGCCGCCGGCCTGCTGCCGCTGCACCATGTCAGCGGGCTCATGGCGTGGCTGCGGTGCGCGCTGACCGGCGGCGATTATGTGCCGCTGGATTGGAAACGAATCGGGAAAGGGGATTTGCCCGCGATGCCCGTCCAGGCGCACGGCTGGGTGGTCTCCCTCGTGCCGACCCAACTGGAGCGGTTGCTGCCGCATTCGGCGGCGGTAGCGTGGTTGCAGGGGTTTCGCATCATTTTCCTGGGCGGCGCACCGGCGGCGCCGAGCCTGTTGGATCGCGCGGCGGCGCTGGGACTGCGGCTCTCGCCGGGCTACGGCATGACCGAGACTGCGGCGATGGTGACGGCGTTGCGACCGGAGGAGTTTCTGGCGGGTGCACGCAGCAGTGGCGCGCCGTTGCCGCATGCGAAGGTGTCGGTCGGGGCCAGCGGCGTGATTGCGATCCAAGGCGATTCCGTGTTTCGCGGTTACTATCCTGATTGGCGGCAGCCGGGTGATTTCGTCACGGCTGATCTCGGTCGGCTCGACGCGCGCGGGCAGCTGGAGGTTATCGGACGGGCGGACGCCGTCATCATCACCGGTGGAGAGAAAGTGAACCCGGCCGAGGTGGAGGCGGCGTTGCGCGACACGGGTGAATTTGCCGACGTGGTCGTGTTGGGGGTGCCGGATGCGGAGTGGGGGCGGGCCGTCGTGGCGGCCTATCCGGCATCCGTGCGCCCAGATTGGGCGAAGGTGGAACGGAGTATCGAGCCGCGCCTGTCCGCCTACAAGCGGCCCAAGCGTTACCTGCCCGTGGAGAACTGGCCGTTGACCGCGGTCGGCAAGGTCAACCGCGCCGAGGTGGTGCGGTTGGCAGGGCGACTCGTGGCCGGTTCTTGACCGCGTCACGGTTTGGACGATAGTGCCGGCATGACAAAGAAGGGCGAGATGCTCGTGGTCGGCTCCATCAAGGCGACTCCGATGGAACGATTCGGCAGAAATCAGCGCCGGGCGGCCGCGGTGGCTCCCCTGCGGGCGGTCAAGCCCGGCGGCCTTCGTT
>CBINJQ010000324.1:0-5510 GCA_966251015.1 uncultured Akkermansia sp.
AGTCCTCTTCGGCCTGGAGCGCCGCAAGGGCATGGATGCCGAGGACCGCAAGATCGTCGCCGTCCACGAGGCGGGCCACGCGCTTGTGTCGGCCGTCATCAAGGACGCACACATGCCCGTCCACAAGGTGACCATCATACCGCGCGGACGCTCCCTCGGCAGCACGATGTATATCCCGTCCAAGGATATTTATAATTACGCGAAAAAGAAGATGCTGAACGAACTCGCCGTCCTGTTCGGCGGGCGCATCGCCGAGGACATTGTGCTTGGGGACATCACTTCCGGCGCTTCGGGCGACATCAAGACCGCTTCCCGTCTCGCGCGCCGCATGGTCTGCGATTGGGGCATGAGCGTTTTGGGACCCATCGCCTTCGGTCAAAACGAGGACACCGTGTTTCTCGGTCGCGAGATCACCCGCTCGCAGCAGCACAGCGAGGAAACGTCGCGTGTGATCGACGCCGAGGTGAAGAAGCTGGTCGACGAGCAGTATGCCCGGGCGAAGGAGATCCTCACGACCCACCGCGCCGTGCTTGAAAAAATCGCCGACGCCCTGCTCGAATACGAGACCATCGACGGCAAGCACGTCGACGAGATCCTGGAGTTCGGCGAAATCCGCAGCCCCATCCGTCCGCCCGAGCCGCCGCCCGTGCCCCAGCCGCCGAGCAAGCCCGAGGGCGTGATCGCCCCGCGTCGCGAGTCGGAGCCGCCGATAGGCGGCACGCCCGCGCCCTCGCCGGCCTGATCACGGCTGTAGTTCTCCTTCACGCTTTGGTTTCGCCCCGCCCGCCTTCGGCGCGCGGGGCTTTTCGTTGGCAAGCGCGGGGACCGGGCTATGCCTTGCCGCCGTGTCCGATTCCGCACCCGCTTCCTTTCCTGATCCCGCGCCCGAGTCGGTGGTCGGTGGTCTGCTCACGCTGCGTCCCATCGGCTACATCCGCAGCGGAAAACACGTGAAATTTCAGGCGCGGCATCAGCCGGACGAACGCGAGGCGGAGGAGAATTTTCTCGAGCTCCTTCCCGAGGCCGACCTCGCGCTCGCCACGACGGACCTCGCGGGCTTTGAGCGGGTCTGGTTGCTGTGGTGGTTCCATCGCAACACCGATTGGCGGCCGAAGGTCATTCCGCCGCGCGGTCCGCAAAAGCGTCGCGGCGTCTTCGCGACGCGTTCTCCGCATCGGCCCAACGCGCTCGGGCTCACCCCGGTGCGTCTGTTGGGAGTCGAAGGCGGCGGGCGGCTGCTGCGGCTCGGCCCTTGCGATCTGGTGGAGGGCACTCCGGTTTTCGACATCAAGCCCTACGTCCCCGCCTACGACTCGTTTCCCGGCTCGCGCGCCGGCTGGATCGACGAGGTGGACGCGGAGGAACGCGCGGCGCCGCGATACACGGTCGAGTTTTCCGCGCCCGCCGCGGAGCAGGCGGCATGGCTGCGCGAGAACTGGGGCGTCGATTTTTCGCCGCGCGTGCGCGAATTGCTCGGCCGCGATCCGGCGCCGCACCGCACGAGGAGAATTCGCCGCGTGCCGGCGGAGCATGGCGGCGGTTTCGAGATCGGATGCGGCGCGTGGCGCGCCTTGTTCGCGGTCGACGAGGCCGCCGCGACCGTGACGATCACCGGCCTCGGGCCGGGCTATCCGCTCTGGCAGCTGCAACGCGAGGGAGCGAACGACGCGGTGGCCGATCGCGAGGCGCAGAAGGCGTTTCTCGCGCGCTGGCCGCATGCGGAGCTGCCTTTGAAAACCACGTATCGAGGCGCTCGCGTCCAGCGTTAACGGTGCCGATATCTTTTCCATGTTCCGGACCTCTTGTGTATCGCTTTTCACCTTCCCGCGCGGGGCTCGCGTTTGCCTGGCGGTTGGTGCGCTCGCGGTCTCCGCCGCTTTGGCGCGGGAAACGACGGCGGCCGCTTCGCCCGCGCCGGAGAAGGGCGCGACCGCTTTCGACGCGCCTCCGCGGCCGTTGAAGCAATCGGAGCCCGTCTATCCATGGGCGATGCGGTTCAGTGGATATCGCGGGCGTGTGACCTTGGATTTTCTGGTCGGCAAGGACGGGCGTCCGAGCGACGCGAAGATCGTGGCGAGCAACCATTCCGGCCTTCGAGGCCGCGGCGCTCGAGGCGGTGGAGTCGTGGCGATTCCAGCCCGCCCGGAAAGCAGGCGAACCGGTCGTGGCGCGGGTGCGGCAGGAGATGCGGTTTCGATTGATAGGCGCGGCTGGCGATCCGAGGGGCGTGGATCCTTTCCGCGTGCCTCCTCGGACGTCGAACAAGCTGCCGGAAGAATATCGTTACGATACGCCGCCGGAACTGGATCTGGCGGTCGCGCCGGCCTACCCGCGGAACCTGGTGGTCGAGGGCGTCGAGGGCTCCGCGCAGGTGGTGCTGGTCGTGGACGCGAAAGGCCTGCCGGCGAAGGTCGAGGTGGCGGAGGCCAGCCATCCGGATTTTGGGGCGGCGCTCGCGGCCGCGATGGAGGCCTGGCGTTTCACCCCTGCGCAAAAACAGGGCGCGCCTTGCCAGGCCTTGCTTACGTTCAAGGTCGATTTCGACGGGAGCGGAATCGTCGGATTCTCCGATGTGGTCGATGCGCGTTTGCTCGCGAAACTGAAGAAGGACGGCGGCGCGTCGTTGCCTGGACTCGCCGATCTCGACGAGGTGCCGCGCGTGACGCATCGCGCGGCGCCGGTTTATCCGTTGGCCTTGCGGAAGGCGGGGGTCGAAGGGCGGGCGAGCGTTCGCTTCATCATCGACCGGGACGGCGTGCCGCGATTCCCCGGAATCGAGAGCGCGGATCACGAGGCCTTCGCCTGGGCCGCGCTTACGGCGGTGCAACGGCAGCGCTTCGAGCCGCCGCGGAAGGATGGAAAACCGGTGGACGCGTGGGCGGTCTTGCCGGTGAATTTTCGGCTCGATGCTCCGGCCGGGGCGACCAAGTCGGTGGCGATCCTTCCGCTCCCTCGATGAACTACATCGCGTAGACGTGCACGCCCACGACGCGTCCGCGGAGCGGGCGCATGTCGCAGTCGACGAAGCCTTCGGACGAAGAGGGATGCGCGCGGTGCTTCACCTGGTCGCTGATCGCGACGCGGGTGCCGAGCTCCTTGTTCATTTCCTGAAGGCGGGCCGCGACGTTCACGGTGTCGCCCATGACGCAGTATTTCATGCGCGAGGGGCCGCCGATGTGGCCGGCGACCACGGGGCCGGTGTGGACGCCGATCCGCAGCGTGATCTGGTCGACCCCCGCCTTCTGCCAGCGCTCGGCGAGGCCGCGGGCCTCCCAGCCGCCGTTGAGCTGGGTCATGCGTTGCTGCATGAGCAGAGCGCAACGCAGCGCGCGGTCCGCGTGGTCTTCCTGGGCCACCGGCGCGCCGAAGACGGCCATCAGGCAATCGCCGCGAAAATCGATCACGCACCCGCCGTGCTGCTCGACGAGGACGGTCATGGCTCCGAGGTATTCGTTTGCCAACGACACGACCTCCATCGGGGAGAACTGCTCGCTGATCCGGGTGTATTGGGAAAGGTCGGCGAAAAGGACGGTGGCGAGGCGTTCCACCCCGCCGAGCGTCGGGGTCTGCCCGCCGGCGAGGACCGCCCGGGCGAGGTCGTCGCTCACGTAGAGCCCGAACGTGGCGCGGAGCCGTTCGCGGTCGCGAAGCTGCCGCGAGAGGTCGTCGAGGTGTTCGGACAGGAGGCAAAACTCGTCTCCCGAGCCTTCGCGGGCCGCCGATGTCGATGGCGGCTCGTGACGTCCCGACGCGATGGCGGCGGTGGTGGCCAGCGCGTGCGAGAGCGGCCGCTGCACGCGGCGGCGCACCAGGGCGGCGAGGACGACGACCGCCGCGGCGGCCACGCCGAAGATCGTGGCGCAAAACACGACGACCTGCCGGCGCGTCTCGTCGAGGCGGATGGCGAGGACGTCGACGCCGACGATGCCGACGATCTCGTTTCTCGAGGTGCGGAGAGGGGCGTAGGCCGACTGGGTGGCGCCGAACTCGTCCTCGTAGACCCGGTCCTCCACGGACACCTGGTTGAAGCCGCGCAGCATGTAGGGGTATTCGCTGGCGTCATACAACTCGCCCTCCTCCGCGACACGCGAGGCCTTGGAGGCGTCGAGCAGGAAACGCAGCTGGGCGGGGCGGTCGGTGGGAAGCAGGATGTAGATGGAGTCGATGTCGCCTTCGCGCTCGACGATGCGCATGAGACGTTGCCGCCATTCCTCGCGCCAGGCCGCCCCGCCGTCCGCGCGCCGCGAGAGGCCGGGGATCGCGTCCGACTCGAAGGTGTTCGCAAGGGAGAGGGCCAGCGATTCGAGGCGCTGGGTGAACGAGCGCAGACGCGCGTCGACGACGAGCGAGTAGGCGAAGATGCCGGCGGCGGCGACGATCAGGAACGCCGCTCCGCCAAAGAGGGCGGCGATGCGCACGTCGAAGCGGCGCCACCACGGGAGAGAGCGGAGCGCGGGGTGTTCGGCGGCCTCGCCGGCGGGGCGCTCCGGCGAGTTCGGGAGCGAAGCGGGAGCCGTCGGGGAACCGGGGCCGGTCACGGGCGTCGCGGGCCGGGTGGACGAGGAGGCGGCTGGTGGGGTGGACATCGCGGCGTCGAGGCTAGGCGCAGCGTGGTAACCGCCGAAGCCGGGCACAAGTCGGCAGTGCGCGGCGCGGCCGTGGCAATCAGGCCGGGGGGGACGGGCCCGAATGGAAGACGGGCGGAGGCTTGTCGTGCGACGTGGAGAACTGGTGGGATGCATGGATGTCTTCACCCGCATCCCGCTCCGTTCCGGCCCCTCTGGTTTTGTCGGCGTTGGGGCGAAGGGCGAAGCCGCCCGCGATCACCGCGCTCATGCGGGCGGCGTTGGAGACGCCCGGGTTGCTTTCGCTCGCGGCGGGTTTCACGGACAACGCGACCTTGCCCGTGACGGCGATCGGCGACGCGTTCGGAAAACTGGCGCGGGAGGGGCGTGGCGCCGAGTTTCTCCAGTATGGAACGAACGCGGGACGACCCGGCTTGAGAACGGCGCTGGCGGAGCGCGTCCTCGGGCAGGACGCGGCCGCGCTCGGAGCTCCGCCGCCCGATTCGGCCGCGGTGGCGGCGCGCGCGGCGCAGACCTTTGTCTGCAACGGGTCGCAGCAGGCGCTTTACCTCGCGATCCAGACGCTCTGCGAGCCCGGGGATATCGTGCTGGTGGATCGCCCGAGCTATTTCGTGTTCTTGGAGCTGCTCGGGGGACTCGGCGTGGAGGCGCGTTCCCTTCCCGTCGACGGGGCGGGGCGGCTCGACGGCGCCGGTTTGGTCGCGCTTTTGCGCGGGTTGCGGGCTTCGGGCGAGCGGGAGCGGCTGAACGCGCTTGCGTCGTTCGTCGAAGCGGCGACGTGCCGGCGGGCGATCCTGCTCCGGCATTTCGGCGAGGAGCCGCCGGAGCGTTGCGGCAACTGCGACAATTGCCTCGAGCCGCCCGCAACCGTCGATGTGACCGAAGTTGCGCGGAAGCTGCTCTCAGCAGCGTTCCGGACGGAGA
>CBINJQ010000325.1:0-5504 GCA_966251015.1 uncultured Akkermansia sp.
TTCGAGCGTGACTTCGACGAGGTCGAGCTTGGCCACGACGCCGAGCGTTTTGGACCCGAGCATGACGGAGCGGGCGTGGATCGTCTCCGGCGCCGCCGCAGGCGTCGGCGCCGGAGACGATCCGATTTCAGATTTGAGATCTGTTTCGAGGCCGGAGGCCGGCAGTCCGCCAATTTCAGATTCCGCGGCGTCGGCGCTCTCCGCCGGCGCGGCGGCGGCGGGCTCGGGCAGTTCGCCCTTTCCCGCATCGACTCGCGTGTGCTCGGCGGCGCCGCGTTTGGTGTCCTCGTTGTGGAGAAAGGCGCCTTCGACGTGCTCGTAGTAGAAAAGCCGCGGGCAATAGACGAACTCGTTGAGCATCCGGGCGGGCAACAGATCCTGCGAGTCGTCGTTTGGGTTGCTCATCGAATCCAGTCGCCCGCCCACCTAGACCGCCGAGGGCGTGACAGGTTTGAGCAAGATACATTCCTGCTCCAGTCCGCAGCCTGTTGATTTGACCAAGGCGAAGGCGCGGGCCGACTCGGGACATGGCCACGTGACGTGGGCGAGCTTGGCCAACAAGCTCCGGTTACGCGGTTTTTTCAGCAGCAGATCGGGGTCGCCAAACTGGTGGAAACGTTCTTCCAGATCGGCGGGGACGAACAGGCTTACGCGGTCGCCGAGCATCTGTCGCAGGCGCAGATAATCCCGCAGCCCGACCGGGTCGTAATCGGGCAGATGCAGGAGCGGAATTGGAAAGGACGATCTCGCCAGGCAGCCGATCAGCCGATCCGAGATGGCGCCCGCCGAGTGGAGCAGCAGCGGGCAAGCCGGCAGCACAGTCTCGGCTTGCAGGAAGAGTTCGAGATTCTCGATCAGCGCCAACCGCGTCCCCGCCTGAAGCCGGGACGCGTCGCCGATAAGCGCCGCCGCGAGGCCGTGGCGGCCGGTCAGCGCGCCCACGGGCAGATCCGCGCCGTCGATCACGATGTCCAGATGCGAGGCGCCGGGAGCGCGCAGGTGAAGAATTCCTCGCGCGACGCCGTGCGCGCCGGATTTGCTGCTGCGCCGGAAGGCGATGGCGCGCGCCCGGGCGTGTGCTTCGGCCGCCTGCCAACGCCCTCCGGCGGCTGGATACTCGCGCGCGATCCAGCGTTCGAGCGCCGTGGTGTCGCGGACCACGACGACTTCGCCGCGACCGGATAGCTCACGGTCGAGAATCGACGCGTCGAAGAGCGGGCGCAGCCGTCGCGACATTTGCGGCGAGAGCTGGCTGGCCGAGGCGCGCTTCTCCCCGAGCAGGCGGGCTAAAAATGGGGGCAGCTCGGTCATGCGGGGATGTTTTCGTCGGGCGTGCGCACGATGTCTTTCCGATGAGCGGCGGTGACCACCAGACGTCCCTTGGCGTCGGGCACGAGATGAACAAAACGGCGCGGGCCGATGGCGGCGGTGGGCGCGGCGTAGATGCCGACGAAACCGAGATTCTCGGAGAGCTGGAGGATGTTGCCAAAGTTCTGCCGGTCGAGGGCGTGAACTTCGTCGAGGTAAAAGGGGATGCGGGCCTTGCCGGGGATGAGCAGATCGCGCAGCACGAGGAGATTCAGGGTCACTTTGAGCACGATGGTCGTGCCGGTGGATTCGACCTGGTCGAAGTCGTCGTAGGAGTTTTTCACGCCGTCTTTGCGCACGACGTCGCACTTCAAGGAGAAGAGGTCGTTGAGCACGAGGCGCGGACGTCGTTGCAGGAGGGCGTGGAACTGCGACAGCTTGTTGTCCGCCTCCTCCTCGGTGTCGAAGAGCGAGGGCTGGAGCGGGTCTTTCGCGTGTCGTTCGTATTCGGATACGGCGGTGGCGTTCGGGACGACCTCGAGGCGCACCTGGCTGATGCTGGAGAACTCGATCTTCGCCAGCTCGCCGGTGAGTTTGCGGGCCTGCTTGGTCACGGCGGCCAGCGACTTCAGGATGGTGCTGAATCCGTTTCGCGCCTCGATCAGGATCGACGTCCAGTGGTTCTCGATCTGGCGCGAGCGCTCCTCCAGCGCGGCGATCTCCGTCTCGAGCACGGTCAGGCGGCCCTCCAGCGGAGCGCCGAGATCATAGCGGAAGGACGACTGCATGAAGTCGCGGTCGAGCAGCGAGGCCTTGTCCTCGAGTTGCTGGGCTCGGGCGCGCGCCTCCCGGCAGCGGTCGCGCGCGGCCTTGAACACATCCGGCACCGAGACGGGGGGCATCAATTGCTCAACCACCGCGTCGGAGACGGCGGTGCGACCGACCGGTTCTCCGGGGGCGACCGGCATGTCTCGCTCCTCCCGGCGCACGGCTTCGTTTTCCGCCTTCAGCAGGTCGAGCTTGTCGAAGGCCATCTGGCTTTCGTCGTGAACTTTTTTGCGGGCCACTTCGTTTTTGCCGAGTTCGCCGGTCAGTCGTTCCGATTCCTGTTCGAGGGCGCGGAGCTTGTGGCGGAGCGAGTCCTCCTCCGCCTGCGCCTCCTGATAGCGGGCGTAGGCGGAAAGACGTTCGCCTTGGGTCCGATAGTCCGCTTTCACCTTGGCGAACTCGTCCTGAAGCGCGGCCGTGTTCACGAGGGTTTCGATGTCGCGTGCGAGCTGCTCGGCTCGTCGTTTGAGGGTGCGAATCTCCTCCAACAGTCCCTCTTTGCGACCGATCTGCCGCAGCTTCGTCAGCGCACCGGCGGTGAACTCGACCTCGACCGCGGAATCGCGATAGCCGCGCGCGTCGCTGTTTTCGACGATCGCGCGCAGGCGGGCGAGGAGCGCCTTTTCGTCCAGGACCGACACGCCTTGGTCGAGAGGGGCTTCAAGGATGCCGCGTTCGATCAGGGCGCCGATCCGGGCGGCATCCTCTTCCGGGAAATGGCCGCGCAGCCAGGTGATGAAGAGCCGGTCGATGTGCCGGAGACTCTGCTCGCGTTGACGGAGAATTTCCTGCGCCTCCGACAGCTGCCGTTCGAGGATGGGGCGGGGTTCCGCGGGGACGTTTTGCAGGCGGACGGTCAGCTCGGCCACTCGCGTGCCGAGCGTTTCCAAGGCGGCCTGCTCGATCTCGGGCACGAAGTCGCCGAAACGAGTTTTTCCGTCCTCGATGAAGCGGAGGCGTTCGCGGAGCACGCCCGCCTGCTCGTTGGTTCCGCGAGAGGCTTTTTGCAGGTCGGCTTGTTCGCCTTCGAGGCGCTTGTGCTCCGCGAGCGAGGCGTCGCGCACCTGGATGAGCGCATCGACGGCCCGCTTATACTCGGCGGCGTAGCCGGCGTGGCGTGCGTTGAGCTCGCGGACGACGGCATGGGCGATGGCGCGCGCGACGTATTCCTCGTCGTGCAGCCTGCGGACCTCCTGGACCGCGGGGCGCGCGAGCGTGAGTTTTCGCACCTCGTTTCGGTCGCGCTCGATCCGTTCGAGCTCCTTGCTGAACTCCTTGGTGAGATCGATTTCGCGTTGCGATGGCCCCAGCTTGGCGCAGTCGGCCAGGAGTTGCTTCAGGTCGTCCTGCCGGATGTCGCGCAGTTGCAGCAGGCGTTGGAAGGTTTGCCGGAAACGCCGGTAGTCGCTCGCGTCGGCCAGAGGCACGATTCCCCAACTTGCGTCGGTATCGGTGTCCACCGCGCCGAGGAGTCCGCGCAGTTCCGCGGCCTCGTTCAACATGCGCAGGCCGCTGACGCCGAGGTCGGCCTTTATCTCGTCCCACGTGCGCGCCCGTCCCTCGGCGGTGATGAAGTCTTCGCGCCGGTAGCCGCCGTTCCAGGTGAATCGTTGCAATTCGTAGCCCCCGGCGGCCCCGAGGCCGCGCGCTCCGACCACCACGGTGCCGGCGGTGGTGTCGCATTCGAAGAGGATGAAGCTCGATTCCCCGCGGAAATAGAATTTCCGGCTCTCCGCTGTGGTGTGCTGGCCGAAACGCATGTCCGACTGGCTGTCGAGATACAGATACTGGAGCGTCGAGATGAGCGCCGTCTTGCCCAGGCCGTTGACGCCGACGAGCTGGAAGGGACGGGTCAGGTCGAGCTCGGCGTAATCGTATTTTCCGGACTGGATGAGGATCAGGCGACGCGGGCCGCCGAAGGGGAGGTCGGTCTGGCTCATGGTGAGTCCTCCGCGGATGGCGCCTCGGCCTCGGGTTGGGCGACGGGTTCTTCCCGACGGCCCGCTTCCAGGCAGACGTCGAGCAGGCGATGAAAACCGGGGCGAACGGAAAAACGTTCCTGGGTTTCCATCCGGACGAGGCCGATGCGCTCCAGCCCGCGCAGCACGCCGCGAAGATCGTCCGCGGTTTGCAAGCCCACCTGCGCGAGCAGGCGGCGGTGGCGCTCGCCGCCGAAGTGGGGAAGGTCGGAGAGGTGATGCTTGTCCCGGAAAATACCGGCCGCGATGTCCTGCCCCGCGTCGGCGAGCGCGTCCACCCAGACCGCGGTGAACACGACGAAGCGCGTGACGAGTTCGCCGCCCTTGTGGTCCTCGTCGCCCGACATCGCGTGGATGAAGCCGCGCGGATCACGATGCAGCCGGAGTTCCAGAAGGAGGAAAAAGTCCCGGTAATCGTCGAAGCGCTCGTTCAGCTCCGCGTATTCGGGATCGCCGAAGCACCAGTGATGACCGGACTTTATCCCGCGAAAGACGGCGGGCAGCGAGGGCAGCGAGGGGATGGCGGGCGTCATGATGTTTTGGCGAGGTCCACGTGGACGCGTCCGCAGCGAACGACGCCCCCGGAGACGGTGTATTCGGAAATCGGATGCGAGAATGTCGTGCGGTAGCGCGCGTCGGTGACGACATACGAGAAGGCCTGCAGGATCGCGTGAAAGCCGCGGTGCGCATGTTTGCCGGCCAACCACAGGGTCAGGTCCCGGATCGGGAACGTGTCGGCGGGTTCGCCGTCGATGTCGGCGAGCAGTTCCTCGACCGCCTGTGAATCGGGGTCGATCCGCGCGTCTGAAAAATCGATCAGCGTCGGCGGCGCCTTTATCTCCAGCCAGATGGCGGCGCTCGCGGCGAGGGCGGCCGATGACACGTGGCCGGTGAATCGGAAGCCCGAGAGCGGAAGCGCGTCGGCGAGTTCCGCCGCGTCGGGACCGGAGAGTTCGAGTCGGGAGAGCAGGCGGGCGGCGCCTTGCGCCCAGAGCGTGTCGCGCCGCAGGCGGGCGTGGAGCGGGGCGAGCTCGTTGCGGCATTCGCGGAAGCTTTGCCTGACCGCCACGCGCAGGAACTGCATGTCGTTCTCGATGCGGTCGGCTACACGGCGCTCCGGGAGGAAGCGTTTTTCCAGCGCGTGGGAGAGCTGGATTTCCCACGAGACGCAGAGCGCTTCGAGCGTGCCGGCGGGGTCCAGCAGTTCCATGAGCGGTATCAGGTGATCGGTCCACAGGCGGTTGATGCGGCGAAAACGCTCCAACGCGGGGAGGACGCTGTTTTCCTTCTTTGCCTCGGACACGGCGGCGGCGATGGCGGCGCGGGTCTGGCCGAGACCTTCGACGAGCGTGTGGAAACTGTTGCGCGCGTCGCGAAGCACGTCGCGGC
>CBINJQ010000326.1:0-5497 GCA_966251015.1 uncultured Akkermansia sp.
ATGGTGAAGGCGCCGAGGAGGAGAGTCATGGGAGAATGACCAATGCCCAATGTCCAATGACCAATGGGGGGAGGTGGTCGGATGATGGATTAGCGAAGGTGGCTTGGGATTAGGCGACGGGGGCGAACCAGAGGGCGCCGCGGTGGAACTCGCTTTCGCCGATACCGTGGATGTCGCGGTGGTCGGAGAGCAGGTGGAGGAGGGCCTGCGGGGCGGAGTTTTCGAAAAGCTCGGCGATGGTGGCGGGCAGTTCGAGGCGGCCTTTGCGAATGGGGCGGTAGGGGAAGGCGGCGGCGTGGAAGTGGGCGCGGAGCTCGACGCCCTTCGCGACCGGGCGGAGCCAGGGGGAGAGCTTGTGGCCGGGGCGGGCGACGACGCCGACGACGAGCGTCGTGGAGTCGCGGTGCGCTCGCTCGGAGGTGAAGGAGAGCCAGTCGCGGACCCGGGGGAAGGCGAAGCGATCGGGCGGGGCGGCGTCGAGAGGCTTGCGGAGGGTGGCGCCGACGAGGCCGGCGGTCTCGGCGTAGAGGACGACGGCGACGGCGTCGGCGCCGGAGAGCTCGAGGGCGGTGGAGGCGAGCTCGGAGAGCGGGACGGCGGGGGCGTCGTTGGCGACGGCAAAGCGGGCGAGGCGGGTGAAGTTGCCTTCGCCGCGGAGGCCGACGGGGAGGTGGCCGGAAGGGACGAAGCCGGCCTGGCACAGGGCGAAGTCGGGGCGGGGGGAGCCGTCGGTGGGCTGGAAGACGGCGGCGCCGGAGACGGCGAGAAATTCGCCGAGGCGGGCGGCGGCCTCCTTGGGGTCGGGGCCGAGGGCGCCGAGGCCGAGGGCGAAGACGGTCGGACCGAAGGAAACGGGTTTCTGTAAGGGGAGGATGGATACGGGGAGCGCGGGGCCGGCGGGGTCGCCGAGGGCGGAGACGGCGAGGGGCGCGGCGGGGGCGGCGGACGACGAAAGGGCGTGGAGTTCGTAGGTGGCGCGGGGGGAGGCGTGGGTGGCGGGCGGAGCGTCCGCGGGAGCGGAGGCGGATGAGGCGTTTGGCACGGCCGGGACGGCCGCGGCCGCATCGGAAGGAGCCAGGAGCATGGCGAGGCCGGCGAGGTCGAGGACGGCGCGGGCTTCGGGGGAGACCGGGCCGAGGGAGAAGGCGCCCTTGATCGCGCGGAGCTGCTTGTATGCGCCGAGGAAGACGCGGAGGCCGGCGGAGCTGATGTAGGCGACGCCGGAGAGGTCGAGGCGGAGCCGGTGGTCGCCGGCGCGGATGGCCGCGGTGATGGCGTCCTGGACGGTCTGGCACCAGTTGGCGTCGAGGCGGCCGACGAGGCGGAGGACGACGGTTTGGTCGGCGGCGCGGGCGGGGGTGATTTCCATTGCTGCGAAAGTGGGACGGATGGGACGGAGAGGACGGAGAGGACGGATGGGGCGCCGGAGAAGGCGGACGCGAGGCGGGGCGGGTTATTCGACGACTTTGCCTTCTTTGAGGAGGGTGGGGGGGAGCTCCATGCCGATGGCGCGGGCGTGGGCGGGGGAGAGCGTGAGCTTCACGGTGGGCGGGAGGAGGAAGGGGATCCGAGCGGGCGGCGTGCCGGCGATGACCTGCTCGATCATGGCGACGGTGTGTTCGCCGACGGCGAAGTAGTCGCGACCCATGGCGAGCGGGGCGCCGAGGGGGACGGTGGCGCTGTTGAGGCTGAAGAGGGGTTTTTGCGCCCGGCGGGCGGCGTTGGCGATGCTGGTGAAGCCGGCGCTGGAGAGGTTGTCGGAGACCTGGACGATGGCGTCGATGTTGAGGCTGGCGAGGGACGCGGCGGCGTCGGGGAGCTCGGTGGCGGTGTTGGCGGCGACGGTTTGGAGGGTGATGCCGCGGGCCTTGCAGGCGGCGGCGAGGGCGTCCTTCACGTCGACGGAATTCGCCTCGGCGGGGCAAAAGAGGGTGCCGATCCGGCGGTAGCGCGGGTAATGGCGCGCGAGGAGGTCGAGCATCTCGTCGATGGGGGCGAGGACGGCGACGCCGGTGATGTTGGGGAGGTGGTCGGTGAAACTCTTGCCGGCGCCGGCGGCGACGGGATTGGCGATCATGGTGAAGACGACGGGGCGGTCTTTCACGCGGCGAACGGCGGCCTGGAGCGAGGGGGTGGAGAGCGGGACGATGAGGTCGGCGCCCTCGGTGAGCGCGGCGTCGTAGATGGCGCCGAGCGTGGCGATGTCGCCCTGGGCGGAGCGGAGCTTGAGCTCGTAGTCGCGGCCCGCGACGAGGCGGCTCCTGGCCCAGCCGGATTTCATGCCGGCGAGGGTTTCCTCGGCGGGGGCGGTTTCGCTGTAGAGAATGGTGGTGATGCGGACGGGCTTGGGGAGCGGGCGGAGAGCGGGGGGGGCGGGAGCGCCCGCGAGCGGGCGGCCTACGGAAGACGAGGCGGACGCGGGGGCGGAGGGATCGGCGGTGGGTTTGGGAGGGTATGCGTGTTCGACGCCGTTTTCGTCGATCACAAGGGAGGCGGCGGCGCGGAGATCGGGCGGAACGGACCAACCGGGGCGGAGACCGGCGAGGGCGCGGAGGTTGATGACCAGGGTTTCGGGGACGACGTTGGTGATGGGGATCTCGGCGGTTTTTTTGGTGCCGGAGAGGACTTCACCGGCGAGGTGTCCGACGAGGTGGCCGACCTGGGTGTAGTTGGCGCCGACGTCGAAGAGGCCGCCTTTTTTGGCGTTGGGCGGGATGACGGTGAAGAGGGGGACGCCGCCCTTGCGGCAGGCGGCGACGACGGTGTCGACGGCGGACAGGACGGTGGTGTCGCCGCAGACCCACACGGCTTCGGCGCCGCGGGAGATGACGGCGTTGGCGGCCTCGGAGACGCCGGCGGAGTTTTCGACGGTCGTCTCGAGGAGGGTGAGCCCGAGTTTCTGGCAGACGGCGCGGGCGAGCTTCATCTGCGCCTCGGCGTTGGATTCGGCGGCGTTGTAGAGCGTGCCGACGGTTTTGAGGGACGGGTTTAGCTTCAGGGCGATTTCGAAGCTGCGGGCGACGGGCTGCATGGTGCCGTAGCCGGCGAGGTGGGCGGGGTGGTCGAGCGGATCGGTGGTGCTGATGCCGACCCCGGCGGCGGAGGGAAGAGTGACCCCGCCGAAGATGTGGGGCGTGCGACCCTCGCGGTTGGCGGAGGCGACGGCCTGGAGCGAGGGCGTGCTGATCGAGATGAGAAGATCGTAACCGCCGGAGGCCATGCGCTGGGCGATGGTTTGGGCGACGGGCATGTCGCCCTCGGCGTTGAAGTAGGCGAGCTCGTAGGAGTCCTTGGGCCAGTCGCGCTCGGCCATGCCGTCGAGCACCCCTTGGCGAAGCTGGTCGAGGACCATCTGCGAGGAGTGCTGGAGGAGCGCCACGCGGGGGCGATGAGCAGGGAGCGGGGAGCCAGGAGCGGGGAGCCCGGAATCGGAGGGGCGCGCGGAGGCGGTCGGTTTTTTGGCGCGGGAGCCGAGGTCGGAGAAAAGGAGGACGGCGGAGGCGGCGGCGATGAGGAAGAGGCCGAGCGCGAGGCGGCGAAGGAGGACCAGCATGCCGCAAGAGAACGGCGGGAGCGGGCGGGGCGTTCAACGCGAAAGGCGGCGCGGCGCTCGCGAAGAGAAAATGGGGCCTATGGGACGGATGGGCAGGCGGGAAAAATAGGACGCGCGGCTAGGGGTAGAGCGGCGTGGCGGTCCAGCCGGAGGGGGTGCGGCGGTGGACGATGCGTTCGTGGAGGCGGTAGGGCTTTTCTTCCCAGAACTCGATCGAGGTCGGGGCGAGGCGGAAACCGCCCCAGTGCGGAGGACGCGGGACCGAGGCGGCGAAACGGAGCGTGAATTCAGCGACGCGGGCGGGGAGGGAGAGGAGATTGGGCAGAGGACGAGACTGCTCGGAGGCCCAGGCGCCGATGCGGCTGAGGTAGGGGCGCGAGGAGAAATAGGCGTCGGCCTCGGCGTCGGAGACCGGTGTAACGATGCCGTGGATACGGACTTGGCGGCCGGGCGGGTTCCAGTAGAAGCAGAGCTCGGCCTCGGGGCGGGCGCGGAGGGCGGCGGCCTTGGGGCTTTCGAGGTTCGTGTAGAAAACGAAACCGGTGGCGTCGGCGTGTTTGAGGAGGACCATGCGCACGGAAGGCGAGCCGTCGGCCGAGACGGTGGCGAGGGCCATGGCGGCGGGCTCGGGGAGCTTGCGGGCGCGGGCGTCGGCCAGCCAGGCGTGGAAACGCGGAAGGGGGTCGTGGGGATCGGCGGAGGCGGCGGACGTGGACTCGGGCGCGGGCATGATGGAGGGAGGGTATCGCGAGCAGCCGGGGCGGGCTGCGCGGGGATTGGCGAAGGATGCGCGGCGGGCGGGGGCGCGGACGCCGGGGACGGCGTCCCTCCACGGCATGAAAAGGCCCGGGCGGTGAGGCCCGGGCCGGGAGGGGGGCGTTGGAGCCCGCGAGCGGGTGGCCTACGCGGAGGGGGCGGACTCGGCGGCGGCTTGCTGTTCCTCGGTCTCGACCACCTTCGCGATGCTGAGGAGCTTGTCGCCTTCGGCGAGAGTGAGGAGCTTCACGCCCTTGCCGCCGCGGTTGACCTCGCGGATCGTCGCCACGGGCGTGCGGATGCTTTGGCCCTTGGCGGTGAGGAGCATGACTTCGTCGGTGTCCTTCACGCTGAGGGCGCCGGCGATGTTGACCGAGCCGTCCTCGGGGAGGTCGATGGCCCAGACGCCGCTGCCGCCGCGGTTGACGAGACGGTAGTCCTCGAAGCGGGTGCGCACACCGAGGCCGGCTTGGGAGGCGACGAGGAAGCGGGCGGTATGGTCGACGACTTCGAGGACCTCCAGGTAGTCGCTCTCCAGCTTGAACTTCATGCCGCGGACGCCGCCGGTGGCGCGGCCGGTGTCGCGGAAGAGAATTTCGCCGGTTTCGGCGTCCTTCTCGGCGAGGCGGACGGCGAGGCCCTGGTGCGAGACGAGGATGAGTTCGTCGGCGCCGGTGGTGAGCACGCAGCCGATGACGATATCCTTTTCGTCGAGGTTGATGCCGATGAGACCGGATTCGCGGGTGGCGTTGGTGTAGTCGGCGAGGGCGGTCTTCTTGATCGTGCCCGCCTTGGTCGCCATGACGAGGTAGCGGTCGTCGACGAAGTCCTGGAAGCAGAGCATGGCGGCGATTTTCTCGCCCTCGTCGAGGGCGAGGAAGGATTTGACCGACTTGCCCTTGGCGGTGCGGACGCCCTCGGGGATGTCGTAGACCTTCTTCGCGAAGCACTGGCCGTGCGTGGTGACGAAGAGGATGTAGTCGTGCGTGCTGGCGGTGAAGAGATGCTCGACGAAGTCGTCGTCGTAAGTCTCGGCGCCGATGACGCCTTTGCCGCCGCGGCGCTGGGAGCGATACTCGTCCACCGGGGTGCGCTTGATGAAGCCGAGGTGGGAGATGGTGATGACGCAGCCTTCGTTGGGGATGACGTCCTCCATGCGGAAGTCGCCGAGCGCGCCGACGATCTGGG
>CBINJQ010000327.1:0-5461 GCA_966251015.1 uncultured Akkermansia sp.
TGGGGCCAGAATGTCGTGGTGGATCCGCGTCCAGGCGGCGGAGGTGTCGTCGCGGCACCATTGGTTGACCGAACGGTAAAGGAGATCGTTGTGATGCGGGAGCTCGGGATGCGCGTGGATGAGCTCGAGGATGGCGCGGGTGGACTGGGAATTTCCCTTTGCTCCGTCGACGAAGGACCGGAGAAGCGTGGCCACCTCGGCGGGTTCGACGGAGCTTTGCGCGCCGACCCAGGCGAGAGCCGGTGCGAGATCGCGGCGGGCCCATTCGCCCATCGTGCGGCGAAACTCCCAGTCCTGGTTCCGGCCGCGCTTCGTCTCGGCGAGCAAGACGCTCCCGAGCGCGTTCACGGCGGCGCGGGGATCTGTTTTGGCCCATCCTTGAAAAATGGCGTGGCGAACGGCGGCTTGAAACTCCGCGTCGCCCGCCTGCGCCAGCGCGAGCGAGCGCGCCGGGTCGGTGGTGGCGAGTTGACCGAGCAAGCCGCCGGCGAGGCGGAGCGCTTGCCTGGAGTCCGGGAGGGCGGCGGCCCAGGCGTAGGCGGAGTCGAATTCCATCTCGGACCAGGCGACGACGGCCGTGGAAAGATAATCCCAGCGGGTGCGAGCGTCGAGGGCTGGGGCGGGAGCGAGGGCGGCGGCCCAGCGAGAGGAGGCGGCCGGATCGCGCTCGACCCAGACATTGAAGGCGACGCGGCGGAGTCTGCCTTCCGCCTCGCCGGCGCGGGTGGCGAGCGCGGCGAGGAGGCGTTCGAAGTAGGCGGTCGGCAGGACGGCGAGCAAGGCGCGGAGGCGGGCGGAGCGTTGCGCGAAATCGGCGGCGGAAACGGGATCGGCGAACGGCGGGAGGGCGAGGTAGGCGGCGAGGGCCGCGTCCGCGTCGGCCGGCGCGAGGCGCGCGGGGCGCAGGATCGCGTCGATATCGGCGGAGGACAGGGCGGGCGAGGCGGACGGGGAAGGATCGGCCGGCGCGGGCGGAGCGCGGTAAAGAACCACGCCGACGGTGAGGAGGGCGGTCGCGCCGATCACGCCGGTGGCGAGCTTGGCGGCGCCCAGGAACGAAGCGGCCCCGGCGGCGGCGCCGACCACGCCGACCGAAGCGGCGGACGTGGCGGCGAGGGAGGCGGCGGTGACGTGGGATGCGAGGCCGGCGGGCACGTCGGCGAAGGCGGGCTGGGCGAGGGCGAGGCCGAGGGCGGAGGCGGTGGAGACGAGACCGCGACGGGCGAGGGCGGCGCGAAGTTTTTCGAGAGCGCGATTCACCCGGGCGCGGGCGGCCTCCTCGCTGAGGGAGAGCTGGACGCCGAGCTCGGCGTAGGAGCGGTTCTCGAAGAAGCGCAGCAGCACGGCGGCTCGGTCGCGTTCGCCGAGGCTTTGCAAGGCGTCGTCGATCACGGGGCGGAGACGTTGCCAGTCGGCGGCCGGGTCGGGCGCGAGGTCGGCGCCGTTCATGGCGTATGCCTCCTGCTCGCGGGTGCGGCGGCGAAGCTCGGCGCGGCGCAGGTTGTTGGCGGCGTAGCGGGTGCTGGTGTGGAGCCAGGAGACGAGCAGGGGGCGCCGGGAGAGCGCGGCTGCCTTGCGCGCGAGATCGGTGAATACGAGCTGGGCGATCTCCTCGGCGCGGTGGCCGTCGCCGCCGGCCTGGCGGAGGGCGGCGTGGTAGACGAGGGCGAGGTGGCGGCGGACGAGCTCGGCGAAGGCTTCCTGCGAGCCCTCGGCGGCGTAGCTTCGGAGAAGGGAGGCGTCATCTTTCATGTGGTTTCGTCCCTTACATCCGCCGAGCGCGGAACCGAACACGGGAGAGCCGGATATTTATGATTTATGATGGATGATTGATGATTTGGCGGGAACCGGAGCGGAGGCGGGGCGGCGGGTGGCGACGATTCGCCAGGCGAGCAGGCCGGTGACGAGGACGGCGACGGCCGCGCCGACGGATTCGGGCAGCGGCGCGGGGAGGAACGGCGAATACATCCAGATCGCGTCGTAGAGCGCGTGGAGCAGGCCGACGAAGAGCAGCGAGCCGGTGGCCTCGTAGAGCAGGCCGAGCACGCAGCCGGTGAAAAACATCGAGACGATGTTGGCCGGGGTGAAGGGCTGCACGCCCCAGTGGTAGAACAGAAAAACGAGGTTGGAGATCGCGATGGTGGGCAGCAGTCCCAGCCGTTCGCGCAGCCAGCGCTGGAGGACACCGCGGTAAAACAACTCCTCGCGGAACCCGACGGCGACGCTGGTGAGCGCGAAGACCAGAGCGATTTCGGGGGCGGCGCCGATGTCGGCGACAAGCACGGGGGCGAGCAGGATGGGGAGCCCGAGGCAGGCGGCGGGGAGATCGCGGCTGGTTGGCGAAGCGGAGGGCGCGGCGGAGCGAATGAGCCCAAAAAGGAAGGCGAGGGAGAGCAGGCGCAGCAGGGTCCACCAGAGCTCCTTCGGGATGGCGGGGCCGGAGTAGGCGGCGCCGAGCAGCCGGACGGAGGCGATGTAGAGGAGCTCGCCCGCGACGGCCCAGAGGAGGAGTTTGGTTTTCACCCGAAAGAGGGATCGGTCAGGAAGACGGGGGCGTGCCGGGCGCGGCGGTCTTCGCGTGGTCGAGGGCGAAGCGTTCCTCGGGGGAAAGGATCAGGCGATGACGGCCGACGAGGGCGAAATAGGCGAGGCCGGCGACATACCAGGCGAGGGCGGCGTAGACGCCTTTGACGTAGGCGGGGTCCTGGAGCTGGTAACCGAGCGTGCAGAGCGCGATCACGATGGTCGCGACGGCACCGGGGATGCCGAGAGGGCTGCGGTAGGGGCGCGGGATGTGAGGCATTTTTATCCGCAGGAGGATGAAGGAGAGGCCTTGGAGCGCGTAGGAGATCATCGCGCCGAAGACGGCCATGTTGAGCAAGGTGCCGCCGATGATCGTTCCCCCGGCCTCGGCGCCGCGGGCCAACCAGATGGCGAGGAGCACGGCGAGGCCGATGGCGGCGCCGGCGCAGATGGCGAAGTGCGGGGTCTTGCGCGTCCCGTGGGTGAGAGACAGAACGGGCGGGTAGTAGCCGGCCCGCGAGAGGGAGTAAATCTGCCGGCCGTAGGCGAAGATGATGGTGTGAAAACTGGCGACGAGCCCGACGACGGCGCAGAGAGCGAGGGGCTTGGCGACACCGGCGCCGTAGACGACGCGAAAGCCGTCGAGGAGCGGCTCGGCGGAGGTCGCGAGGGACCAGGAGCCGCGCATGGCGCCCTCGGAGTCGGAGCCGAGCGAGGCGTTGAGCACCATGACGAGCATGGCGGTGACGAGCAGCGTGCACATGCCGAGGATCAGGGCGCGGGGCATGTCTTTTTGCGGGTCGTGCGACTCCTCGGCGGCGAGCGGCAGCTCCTCGATGGCGAGGAAAAGCCAGACGGCGAAGGGCAGGGCGGCGAAGGCGCCGGTCCAGCCCTTGGGCAGGAAGGGGCCTCCGCCTTGCGGCAGCTCGACGAGGGCGCCGTCGGGAGCGGCGCCGACGTTGAGCGCCCAGCGGGAGAAGTCCGCGTGCGGAAGCGCGCTGATCCAAAACACGGCGAGGATGGCGAGGGCAAGGAGCGTGACGACGACGGAGAAGCGGAAGGAGATCTCGACGCCGCGGATGTTGAGCGCGACGAAGACCAGATAACAGCCGATCCACCAGAACGGTTGCCAGGCCGGGGCGGTGCCGAAGATCGCGCTCAGGTAGGCGCCGATGAAGTAGACGATGACGGCGGGCGTCATGACATACTCGATGCTCTCGGCGAGCCCGGTGACGAAGCCGCCCCAAGGGCCGAGCGCGCTGCGGGCGAAGGAGTAGGCGCCGCCGGTGTGGGGCAGGGCGGGCGACATTTCGGCGAGGCTGAAAACGAGGCCGAAATACATCGTCGCGATGATGAGGGACGCGATGAAGAGGCCGCCCCAGCCGCCCTGGGCGATGCCGAGATTCCAGCCGGAGAACTGGCCGGAGATGACGGCGCCGACGCCGAGCGCCCAGAGCGACCAGAGGCGGGCGTGCCGGCGCAGGCCGCGTTGCTCGAAGAAAGCGCCCGACGGGGCGGTGTAGGTGACGCCGCCGGGACGGGTGGGGTCGCTCATGGGGAGGGCTGTTGTGCCGATGGCGGGTTGCTTCGACGGCCGAGCGGGCGGCGGCTGCTTCAGCCGAGGCTCGGAGACCAAGCCACGGGCGGAGGGACCCGCCCGTCCGCCTGGAGGCTGGGATGTCGGGTGATCGGTCTTATTTGCGGGCGGCGAAGATGCAGGCGGCGAGGTGTTGCTGGATGCCGACGATGTCGGTGCCGCGCTTGAACTCCTTGGTCAGGGGGACGGCGGAGCCGGAGACCCAGATCTTGAGATCGGCGTCGGCGTCGAAGGAGCCGGCCGTCTCGACGCTGAACTGGGTGATGCTGCGGTAGAGGATCGTGTGGTAGGCGGTCTTCGCGCCGGTGAGACCCTGCTTGTCGATGAGGATGAGCCGGTGGTCGGTGAAGATGAAGAGGTCGCGAAAGACCTTGAAGGCGCGGTTGATCGTCTCGCCGGGGGCGAGGACGGGTTGGAGCTCGGTTTGGAGCTCGACCGGATCGACTTGGGAGGCGTTGCCGAGGAGAGAACTGAGGAGGCCCATGGGATGAGGTGAACGTGCGTTCGCGGGGGGGCGTTGCAGGCGAGGTGCTTGCGGACTAGGCTGTTTAGCAGGCTGCTGAAAAAGTCGGAGCAGGAGGGAACGAGTGGCGAGGGAGCAGCGTCGAAGCCGGCACGATGCGCGGTGAAGCTCCCTCCCAACCAAATTTTGTGAGTTTGATCAACGTGGAGACGATGATTGCGGCGGATCATCCGATCCGGGCGATCAAGCGGATGTGCGACGAGGTGCTGCGGGAGATGAGCCCATGTTTCGACGAGATTTACGCGGAGAAGGGGGCGCCCTCGATTCCGCCGGAGACGCTGTTGAAGGCGAAGGTGCTGCAAGCGCTCTACACCGTGCGCTCCGACCGGCAGATCTGCGCGCGGCTGGGCACCGACCTGCTGTTCCGCTGGTTCGTGGACCTGCCGCTGGACGAGGAAGTGTTCGACGCGACCGTGTTCAGCAAGAACCAGGAGCGGCTGCTCAAGCACGAGGTGGCGGACCTGTTTTTCCACGAGGTGGTGGAGCTGGCGAGGCGGCACGGGTGGGTCTCGGACGACCACTTTTCTGTCGACGGCACTCTGATCGAGGCGTGGGCGTCGATGAAGAGTTTCCGGCCGAAAGGCACCGACGCCGGGCCCGGCGGCGGCAACGCGTGGATGGACTTCAAGGGGGAGAAGCGCTCGAACGACACGCACGAGTCCACGACCGATCCCGAGGCGAAGCTGCTGCGCAAGGGCCCCGGCAAGGAGGCGCGCCTGTGCTTTGCCGGCCACGCCGCGATGGAAAACAGAAACGGCTTGTGCGTGCTCTTCGAGGTGAAGCCCGCCGTAGGCGCCCCCGAGTCGGAGGTCGCCGTC
>CBINJQ010000328.1:0-5441 GCA_966251015.1 uncultured Akkermansia sp.
TCCGGCCCTGCCCGCAACGGCCATAACTCCAGCCACCTGCCCGGCCGGGTGGTCGCCTCCGGACCGCAGGTCTTCATTGGTCGTTGGACATTGGGCGTCGGTCATTCAGGTTTGGCGTCGATGCCCTCCTTGCTTGCCCCCGCCGATCGTCGTCTGCTCGAACGCCTTTGGTCCCAGCCCGTGCACCGCACGGAGCTCTCCAACGGCCTCGTCCTCCTCGTTCAGCCCGACGACGCCGCGCCGGTCGCCTCGGTCCAGGTCTGGGTGAAGACCGGCAGCCAGCACGAGGGCGCGCTCCTCGGCGCCGGCCTCTCGCACTACCTCGAGCATCTGCTCTTCAAGGGCACCGAGAAACGCGCGGGCCGCGAGATCTCGGCGACGGTCCAGGCGCATGGCGGACAGATCAACGCCTACACGACCTACGACCGCACCGTCTACTACATCGACCTGCCCGCGCCCCACCTGGAGGTCGCGGTCGACTTGCTCGCCGACATGACGCTGCGCAGCACGCTGCCCGCCGACGAGGTGGCGCGCGAACGCGACGTCATCCTGCGCGAGATAGCGATGGGCGACGACGACCACGACCGCCGCCACTGGGACTCGCTTGCGCGCACCGTTTTCAAAACCCATCCGCTGCGCGAGCCCGTGATCGGCCATCGCGACGTGTTCTCCGCCGTCACCCGCGACGAGTTGCTCGCCTACTACCGCGAACGCTACGCGCCCAACAACCTCGTGGTCGTCATCGCCGGAGACGTCTCGGCGGAGGCCGCCCGCGCCGCGGTGGAGAAACACTTTGGCGCCACGCCCCGCCGCCGGCTCGCGCCGGTTTACCAGCCTTCCGAATCCGCGCAGCTCGCGCCCCGCGCGCACCGCGAGACCGCCGAGGTGGAGCTCTCGCGCGGCGCCATCGCCTGGCCTTCGGTCGCGCTCACGCATCCGGACGCGCCGCTGCTCGATCTGCTCGCCGTCGTGATCGGCTACGGCGACAGCTCGCCGCTCTGGCAGCGGCTCCGCGAGAAACAGCGCCTCGTGCACAGCATCGACGCGCATCACTGGTCGCCGGGCGAGGCGGGCCTGTTCGCGATTTTCTTCACCTCCGATCCCGACAAGCGCGACGCCGCCGAACTCGCCGTCCGCAGGGAGTTGAAACGTCTCGACGCCAGGGGCTTCAAGCCCGCCGAGTTGAAGCGCGCGGTGCGCCAGCTCGTCGTCGGCGAGATCGGCGGACGCAAGACCGTGTCGCGCCGCGCCTCGCGCCTCGGTTCCGCCGAGGTGGTCGCGGGCGACCTCGATTTCAGCCGCACCTGGTTCGCGCGCGTCGCCGCCGCCACGCCGGCCGACCTGCGCCGCGTGCTGCGCGAGCACCTCGTCGAGACGCGCGAGAACGTCGTTTCGCTCGATCCCGCGGCGAAGGCCGCCGCCGAGGCGAAGGCGAAGCCGGCGAAGGGAAAGCCCGCCGCCGACTGGAGCCTTCGCACCTTGCCCAACGGCGTCCGCCTCCTGCTGCGCCGCGACGAACGGCAGCCGAATTTGCACCTCCATCTGGTGTGCGAGGGCGGGCCCCTTCACGAGACCGCGGGGAAGCGCGGCGCCACCGCGCTGTTGTCCACGATGCTCACGAAGGACGCCGGCAAGCGCGACGCCGCGCAGGTGGCCGCCGCGATCGAGGCGGTGGGAGGCGGCTTTTCGCCGCTCTCGGGCAACAACACCGTCGGCCTGGCGGTCGAGGTTCTGCCGGGCGACGCGGCGCTCGCGAACGAGTTGCTGCGCGACGCCGTGCTCGCGCCGGCCTTCGCCGCGCGGACCTTCGAGGTCGAGCGCGACGCCGAGCTCGCGCATTTGCAGCAGGACGAGGACGACGTCGTCAGCGCCGGCCACCGGCTCGCCCGCGAGAAGTATTTCGGCCCCCATCCGCTGGCGCTCGACGCGCATGGAAACCAGGAAGGCGTGAAGGCGCTAAAGCCCGCCGACTTGCGCGCGCTTTGGCGGAAGCTCGCCGTCGGCGGCAACACGCTCGTCGCCGTGGCGGGCGATTTCGACGAGAAGAAACTCGTGCCCGCGCTCACGCGCTGGCTCGCGAAGCTGCCGCGCGGGGCCGCCCCGGCCCGCCCGGCGCGGCATGCGCCGGCCGAGGCCGCCGAGCACGCGCAGACGCGCGAGTGCCAGCAGGCGCTGGTGTTCGACGCGTTCCCGGGGCCCGGCGCGCTTGATGGCGACGACACGGTCGCGACCGTGTTGCACGAGATCCTGAGCGGCATGGCGGCGAGGCTTTTCGAGCGCGTGCGCGAGGAGAAGGGCCTGGCCTACTTTGTGAGCGCGAGCCGCGTCGTCGGCGTCGAGGACGGCATGTTTTACCTCTACGCCGGCACGCAGCCGGGGAAGGAGAACGAGGTGCTGGCGGAGTTTGACGCCGAGGTGGCGCGAATCGCGGCCGGCGAGATCGAGACGGCGGAGCTGGACCGCGCGATCACGCGTTTGCAGGCCTCGCGTCGCATGCGCCTGCAGACCAACGCCGCGCGCGCGGGGGAGGCCGCCGTGCGCACGCTGCTCGGCCTGCCGCTGGAGAGCCTGGAGGAGACGGACGCCCGGCTGGCGGCGGTGAACAAGCAAGCGGTCGCGGCCTTCGCGCGGCGTTGGCTGGCGGCCTCGCGACGCCAGCGTTTGGTGGTGCGTCCGCGCTGAAAATCCGCCAGCCTGGCCGAACCCTGCAACCCCGCCTGATCATGAAGGTTTTCGCCGCGTGTCGCCGTTTTGCTTTTATCTCGTCCGTCTTCCTCGTCGGCGCCCTTTGCCGCGCCGAGGAGCCGGTGAAGCCCGCCGATCCGGTGCCTCCCAGCGTCCTCAAACGCTACGACAAAAACAAGGACGGCGCCCTGGACGAAGGCGAGCGGGGCAAGTGGGAGGCCGACAAGAGCGCGCGACGCGAGAAGGAGAGGGCCGGTCGCGCGGCCATGCTCGAGAAATATGACACGAACAAGGACGGTAAACTCAGCGAGGAGGAGCGTGTCTCGGCCAAGCTGGGCTGGCAGAAGGAGCGTTCCGTGAAGGAGACGGAGAAAATGAAGGAGCGGATCGCGAAGGCGAAGGCGGAGCGTGAGCGCGAAGAGAAAGAGAAGGCCGCCCAGCCGTCGGCGGAGACGGCCTCCGGCGAAGGCATGATGATGATGGAGTGAGCGTCCGGCCGCGACGTGCGGCGGGACCCGCCCGTCCGCCGAAAGTTGCGGCGGAGAGGGTATCAGATCCCGCGGGAGAAGGTGACCTCGCCCGCGCGGAAGCGGTCGGTCCGGCCGTCTTCGAGACGGAGGAGCAGGCTGCCTTCGTCGTCGATGCCCATGGCCTGGCCGCGGAGCTCGCGGTCGCCCTGGAGGAGGGTCACCGAGCGGTTCTTGAGGACGTCGAAGCGGTGCCAGAGATCGGCGAAGCCGGTTTGGTAGCCGCCGTCGATGAAACGTTCGTAGGCGTCGAGCACGCGGGTGATGAGCGCGGCGGCGAACTTGTTGGGATCGAGCGGAGCCGTGGTGTGTTCGGAGATCGCGGTGGCGCGATGGGCGATCTCCGCCGGCCAGCCGCCCGCCGGGGGGCGAAGGTTCAGGCCCAGGCCGAAGACGAGGTCGTGGATAAGGTCGGCGTCCATGCGCGCCTCGGTGAGCATGCCGCCGGCTTTGCGGCCGTCGAAGAGGAGATCGTTCGGCCATTTGAGGCCGGGCGTCACGCGGCAGAAGGAGGCGACGAGGGCGCAGACGTTGACGCCCATCCAGAGGGTGAAGGTCTGCATGCGCGCGGGCGGGACGCGCGGGCGGAAGGCGAAGCTGGCGTAGAGGTTGCCGTCGACGGCGCTGTGCCAGGCGCGGCCCAGGCGGCCGCGGCCTTTCTCCTGGCGGCGGGCGAGGACGACGAGAGGGGCGGGCCCGCCGTCGGCGAGGAGGCGAGCGGCCTCGTCGTTGGTGCTTCCTGTTGTATCTAGGAAGTGGATACCCGGGGTTTTCGGGCCGGGGCGGCGATGCGCGTCGATCAAGGCGGGGTGAAGCGATTCGGGTCGGGCTCCGAGACGGTAGCCGCGGGCGCGTCGGCTGAGGATTTCGACGCCTTGGTCGCGAAGCTTGTCGAGGTGTTGCCAGACGGCCACGCGGCTCACGCCGAGGGTCTTGGCGAGGCCGGCGCCGGAGACGTAGCCGTCGTCGCCGGCGTCGAGAAGCGCTTGGAGAATGAGAATTTCTGAGCGGTGGGCGGGCACGAAGGGGATAAGAAGCAAAGCGGCGTCAAAGTCCACCGGTCAGCGCGGTTATGTGGGTTTCGCGCGATCGGCGCGCGGTGGCTCGTGTTGATGGTCGGCTGATGGCGGGCGGGAGAGTCGCTTGTGAGGTTCGTTGCGTGCTCGACGAACCACGGGCGGAGGGATCCGCCCGTCCACCCGAATCCGGAATCGATCCGACGCCGGGTGTCAGCTTTGCCAGTCGAGGCCGATGTCGGCCCAGAGGGATTTGTGGACGAGGGCGCCGGTGGAGACGAAATCGAGCCCGAGGCCGGCGTAGCGGGGCAGGCTCTTGAGCGTGATGCCGCCGCTCGCCTCGGTGAAGGCGCGTCCCTGGATCAGCGCGAGGGCTTTTTTGATTTTCGCGGGCGGAAAGTTGTCGAGGAGGATGACGTCGGCGCCGGCGACGAGGACGGGCGGGATCTGGTTCAGCCGGTCGACCTCCACTTCGACGGGCAGGTCGGGGGCGGCTTTTTTCGCGCGTTTGACGGCGGCGGCGAGGTCGTCGGTCGAGCCGAGGAGCGCGAGGTGGTTGTCCTTCAGCATCACGCGGTCGAAGAGGCCGAGGCGGTGGTTCCAGGCGCCACCGCAGGCGACGGCGTATTTTTCGAGCATCCGGTAGCCGGGGGTGGTTTTCCGGGTGTCGAGGAGGCGCGTCCGGCCCGCGCCGAGGGCGGCGACGTGGGCGGCGGTGGTGGTGGCCACGCCGGAGAGGCGTTGAAGAAAATTGAGGAGGACGCGCTCGGCGGCGAGGAGAACGCGCGGGTCGCCCTCGAGCGTGGCGAGGATCTCGCCGGGCTCGGCGCGGCGGCCGTCGCGCATGCGGGGCCGGACGGAGGCGCGGGTGCCGTAGGCGGAGAGGATAAGGGAGAGCAGCGGCAGGCCGCAGACGACGAGAGGGGTGCGGGCGACGAGGTGGGCGCGGCCGAGGCGCGGAGTCGTGGCGAGAGCGGCGGTGGAACGGTCGCCGGTGCGCGCGGGCTTTTTCAGCAGGCCGGCGCCTTCGAGATCCTCGTCGCGGGCGAGCTCGACGAGGCGACGGAGGTAGGAGCGATCAAGATCATCCCAGGAGAGGCGAAGGAGCAGTCGGTCGAGGTTCGCGGAGGCGGGCGGCATGGGGGTGTATTGACCACGGATTTCGCGGATGGGCACGGATAAAGGGAGGCGTGTGCGGAGAGCGGGTTGTTGA
>CBINJQ010000329.1:0-5374 GCA_966251015.1 uncultured Akkermansia sp.
TCAATGTCGGCGCCACCACCGAGGCCGAGATGAAGGAGAAGAAGCAGCGCGTCGAAGACGCTCTCCACGCCACCCGCGCCGCGGTCGCCGAAGGCATCGTGTCCGGTGGTGGTGTCGCCCTCCTGCGCACCGCCAAGGCCGTCGACGCCGCGATCAACTCGCTCGAAGGCGACGAGAAGCTCGGCGCCCAGATCATCCGCCGCGCCGTCGAGGCTCCCCTCAAGCAGCTGTGCTTCAACGCCGGCGTCGAGGGCGCCGTCGTCGTCCAGGCCGTCCTCGCCTCCAAGGGCGCCAACGGCTACAACGTCGCCACCGGCGCCTACGAGGACCTCGTGAAGGCCGGTGTCGTCGATCCCACCAAGGTGACCCGCACCGCGCTCCAGAACGCCGCGTCCATCGCCGGCCTGCTCCTCACCACCGAGGCGATCATCACCGACGCCCCCGAGAAGGACAAGGCCCCCGCGGGCGGCGGCCATGGCGGCCCCGGCGGCGGCATGGGCGGCATGGACTACTAAGTCCGGACCGTTCATCCGAACCGGACGAAAGCGTTCCACGCTTCCGCTACGTCGAATCAATCAAGGCCGGCGCACCAAACAGTGCGCCGGCTTTTTGTTTTCAGCGGGTTTGCGGCGACGTGAGACCCTCCGCGCTTTTCCTCGATTCCGAGGTGGACGGGCGCGTCCCTGCGCCCGTTGCTTGGTGGTCAAGCCACGGGAGGAGCAACACGGCCCCGTCCTTCCTCCATCCACCCCTAGTCCGAAAGCAAACCCGCTTGTCCGCGGATCAACGCATGAGCCCTCGCAAAGCCTCCTCCGTCCGTCGCGTGTCGCGGGCGCGAGTCACGCACGCCGAAGTCGACGCCCGCTATGATCGAGCCAAGGAGCTCGCGCGCGCGGGCTCCCATGCTGAGGCCTTGGTCGAGTTTCTCTGGTGCTACGACGAGGGCATGGTCGCGGTCGGCAGTTTCACGGGAGTGCGGAACAGTTTTCTTCTCAGCCAAATCGCGAAGCTCGGTGCGGTGTATCCGCCAGCCTTGGACGCGCTCCGCTCCCGTCGCGATGCGGTTGAGCGATCCCTCTTCGCCGATCTCACCCGAATGAAAGGCCTGTCGGACTACTCGGACTTGAATCACTATTTGAACGAGGACGAAAAGACCTTGGCCCTGTTCGATCAAATCCCGGCGGGCGATCCGCTCAGGACGAAGTTCGGTCTTTCGGTTTACAGGCTTCTGGTTCGGACCGGCCGTCATGCCGAGGCGGTGGAGGCGCGTCCCTACAAAAGCATGATCTCGCTTTTCGAAGCCGTTATCGAAAACCCGGTCCCTTCCGGCTTTTCCAAGAGGGACCGGCTCGAACTCGAAAGGAACATTCGAGGGCACTCGATCAATAGCGCGGCGACCGACATCGAGGTTTTGGCCCGCGCGGGGAAACTCGCTTCGGCGCGGGCCTTCGTGAAGAAGCTGCTCGCCTACGACGACACGTCGAAAACGCGGCGTCTGCTTCGCGATACCTTCATCCGGGCCGGCCGGCCGGAGTTGGCGGACGACCTGTCCCTGCGAACCAAACCTTCCGCGAAATCGGGCCGCCCGCGCGGCCGGCCTTGAGTCGCCGACGCGGCGGTCGACGAGGATCGCCCGTCGCGAGCCTTGGTGCGTTTGGGTCCGTTCACTGCGCCGTCTCGACCGCGAGCCGCATGAAAAAGCGGGTTCCGGTCGTCAGCGTGGACGTCGCGCGATACGTCAACGTCTCCCGGTCGCCATCGACCGCGGTCTGGTGCAGCACGACGTCGCCGCCGCCGCGTCGCCATGTTTGAAGATCGTTGGAGACCTCGGCGTGGTAATTCACTCCGGAACGGCCGCCCGCGGGGCGACTGAACGAGAGCGTGAGAAACTGGCCGCCGCCGACGGCGGCCTTGCCGACGACGGGGGCGGCGCCGGGGTCGGCCGCGCGCGCGTCGAGACCGAGCGCGTATTCGACCAGGTTGGGCAAGCCGTCCGAGTCGGGGTCGGCGGTGAAGGAGCCCACCGCGGGGTTGGAACGTTCCGCCGCGGAGAAGGTGTTGCCCAACCACTCGTAGGCGGTGCCGCTCGCGAAATTCGTGGCGATACGCATCACGGGATCGGCGGCGTTCGTCGTGTCGATCACGACGCCTGTCGCGGTCAGGGGAGAAATATCGAAAAGCGAGCCGAGGGGGTCGTCGGGATCGAGCGTGATTGCGGGCACGAGGAGATTCATCCCGAAGATTCCGTCGAGCGAGGCGACGTCGGTGACGAGGATGTCGACGTTTTCCCAGACGATGGCGGCCCCTTCGCGGGAGGGGACGCTGATGCGGTCCACGTTCAGGATCGGCACCACCTGCGTCGCGCCGATGCCGCCGATCTCGGCGGTCGGTCCGTCGTATTCGGCCATGAACTCGGCCAGGGAGGCGTGGTTCGCGGGAATGAGCCCGACCGCTTTCGCCGTGGCGAAGTTGGTGAAACTCGAGCCCGCGCCCGTGTCGAGCAGCCAGGTGACGGTGGCGGTCTGCGTTCCCTCCCGAAGGGTGATGTTGGGCACCAGGGGATTCGCCGAATGCGACGGGAGCACTTCGCCGGCAGGCGGGGTGTCGCCGATGAAATCTTGCAGAATCAGCTGGATCGTCGCGTGCGTGGTCGGCTCCGGCGCGCCGGGGGCGAGGAGATGGCTCTCCATGCTCGCCATCTCCTCCCAGTTGGCCGTCGGGCGTGGATCGATGTAAAGCCGCCGCTGCCGGATCACGGGCATTCCGATCAAGTTGATCGGGCTGTAGTATTCCATCTCCCCGATCTCGCGGCGGACCCAAAACTTGAAATCGCCGAAGGGCACGAAGTCGGACTCGGACATTTCGCCCGATTCGGGTGCGGGACCGCTGCGCACGCGGATACCGAACGGACGCGACACGTCGCCGACTTCGGAGCCGCCGATGCCGATCTCCGTGAACACGCCCAGATAATCCGCCGGCCCGAGGCCCAGGTGCGGGAGATCGTAGTCGCCGGTCGCGTGGATTCTGCTGAGCGCCACGCCCGACGCGCCCGTGTCGATGTAGGCCGCGATAAGGACCGTCTCGTCCGGGGCGCCATAGGGATTGTCCCAGGTGACGAGCGCGCCGTCGGCCTCAGGGTCGGAAACCACCGCGTAGAGGCGCGGCTGATCGACGGCGCTCGCGTTGATCTTCCCGTAACCGGGATCGGTGAGCACGATCTCCGCCGCCGGAGCCGCCGCCGCGACCAACAAGAAAGGGAGCGCCAGCAGAAGGCGAGGGGAGGGGAGGGAGGCAAACGCAGTCATTGGGCAATATTCATCGAAAGAGATAAAACATCCAGAGGGTAGAATACGGCAGGAACCTTCTAGATTTACCCTTGCCAAGGCGAGCGCGGGTCTCTGCGTTCTCACTTTCCCACCATGCAAAAGACCAAGAAGTCCGTCGCCAAGCGCTTCAAGCTCACCGCCAAAGGTAAGCTCAAGCGTCGCACGCCCGGCTTCCGTCACCTGCTTGCCTCCAAGAGCACCAAGGCCAAGCGCCGTGCTACCAAGGACAAGCTCGTGGCCGAAGGCCATGCCGCGCCGCTCAAGCGCTGTCTGCCGTTCGGTCTGTAATCAAACACAGATCAACGACTGAAACCCAAATCAACCTGCCGGGTGAATCCCAACGAGACGACCCGCCGGTTCTAACCTAAAGGAAATACCAACATGCCTCGTGCAACCAATGCCGCCGCTTCCCGCCGTCGCCGGAAGAAGGTCCTCAACTACGCCAAGGGCTACTTTGGCAACAAGTCCAAGCTCTTCCGCTACGCGAAAGAAGCCGTTCACCACGCCTGGCTCTACGCCTTCCGTGACCGCCGCAAGAAGAAGGGCAACTTCCGCGCCCTCTGGATCGTTCGTCTGAACGCCGCCGCTCGCGCCAACGGCATCAGCTACAGCCGCCTCATCGAGGGCCTGGCCGCCGCCAAGATCGGTCTCGACCGCAAGGTCCTGTCCGACATCGCCATCCGCGATGAGGTCGCCTTTACCGCCTTGGTTGAGAAAGCCAAGGACGCGTTGAAGGCCAAGGCCGCCGCCAAGGCCGCCTAAGCTGCCAAATCAAACGCGAGCCCTGGACGGCTCGCCTCCCTTTCAGTCCCGGAGGACGGGCCTCGCTTCACGAGGCGCCGTCCTCTTTTCTTTTCCAATCCATTTAGCCGCAAAGAACGCAAAGAATCCTTGCTGCGGGCGAAGCTCTCCCGCGCGCCTATAGGCGCCTGGAACGGCTCATTCGCGCTCCGATTTTTGTGCCTTCTTGCGGCCAATAATTCCGTCCTCTTTCCCCGCTCCCTTCATGCAAGACCAACTCGCCGCTCTTCTCGCCAAAGCCTCCGCCGAGCTCCCGGCGCTCGCCGCGCGTCCTGAATTCGAGGCCGCCAAGGCCCGCTACGTCGGCCCCAACGGCGAGCTCACCGCGCTCATGAAGCAGATGGGCTCCGTGCCCAAGGAGCAGAAGCCCGTCGTCGGCAAGCTTGTCAACGAGGCCAAGACCGCCCTCCAGGCCCATCTCGACGCCGCGCTTTCCCGCATCGAGGCCGCCGAGCTCTCCGCCCAGCTCGGGCCCGCCGTCGATCCCACGCTGCCTTCGCCCGACCGCGGCCTCGGCACGCACCATCCGCTCACCCTCGTCCGCGAGGAGATGACGCGCATCCTCCGCAAGGTCGGCTTCTCCGTCGTCGAGGGCCCCGAGGTCGAGACCGAGTATTACTGCTTCGACGCGCTCAACACCCCCTCCGACCACCCGGCGCGCGACGCCCAGGACACCTTTTACCTGCCCGAGTCGGCCCGTTTCGGCAACGTATCCAAAAAGTCGCCACACGAGAAGTATCTGCTCCGCACCCACACCAGCTCGGTGCAGATCCGCACCATGCTGAAGGGCCAGCCGCCCATCCGCATCGTCTCGCCCGGCCGCGTCTACCGTCGCGACACCACCGACGCCACGCACTCGGCCAACTTCCACCAGCTCGAGTGCCTCTACGTGGACAAGAACGTCACCGTCCGCGACCTGAAGGCCCTGCTCGACTACATCTTCGCCTCGCTCCTCGGCAAGGACACCAAGACCCGTTTCCGCCCGCACTACTTCGGCTACACCGAGCCGAGCTTCGAGGTCGACCTCAGCGCCACGCACCTTCCCAAGGTCAACAAGCCCTGGATCGAGATCGGCGGCTGCGGCATGGTCGATCCGATCGTGTTCAAGGACGTCGGCTACGATCCCGAGGTCTGGAGCGGTTACGCCTTCGGCATGGGCCTCGAACGCCTCGCCATGCTCCTCTACGGAATCGATGACATCCGTTACTTCTACCAGAACGACGTCCGCTTCCTGAAGCAGTTCGCCT
>CBINJQ010000330.1:0-5356 GCA_966251015.1 uncultured Akkermansia sp.
ATCGGGCGGGGCGACGCCGCCGTGTAACCGAAATGTGAATACATTCTGGGCGGCAGGACGTAGACGCGGTTGAGAAAGCCGATGAGGAAGACCAGGTGGACCAGGGCCAGGTCACAGGAGCGACGCTCCTATCCGCGACTCCTCGCACGTGGCCGGCGCGTCCGGGCAGGGCTCACGCGGACGGAGCACGCGAAGCGTGCGGAGGAGCAAGCGCGGCGCATGACAGGGGCGAAGCGGCTGGCGGGTGACGTGCCGCCGAGTCCGCGAGGATTGATCGGTAACGCGGCGGTCGCGTATTAATGGACAAGATCAACGAGCAACGCCTCGGCCCCATCAGGCGGCCCCCGAGGCGAAGGACGCGAAGGTGCGCCGTCACCTGATCGACCAGACGCACAGCAACGCCTACACGCTCTGGAAAGAGATGGGTCCGTATTCGTCGCCTCTCGAGGTAGGGCGGGCCCGCCGGGCCCCGCCGCCCTTGCCTCTCCGCCGCGGCGCGCCCGGCGGTCGCGCCCTACCTCTCGGCTACGGTTCTAATTAAAAAGCCCTACAGCGGAGGGGCGAGCAGCGGATGAGTCGGCGGAACGGGCAGCAGGCGTCGGCCGTCGGCGGCGATGCGCATTTTTTCCAGCCAGGCCTCGAACTCTGGGGCGGGTTTCAGCCCGAGGACCTGGCGGAGATAGTGGCTGTCGTGGAAGCTCGTGCTCTGGTAGCCGAGCATGATGTCGTCGGCGCCGGGCACGCCCATGATGAAGTTGCAACCGGCGACGCCGAGGAGGGTGAGCAGCGTGTCCATGTCGTCCTGATCGGCCTCGGCGTGGTTGGTGTAGCAGACGTCCACGCCCATGGGCAGGCCGAGGAGTTTGCCGCAAAAATGGTCTTCAAGGCCGGCGCGGATGATCTGTTTGCCGTCGTGGAGATACTCGGGGCCGATGAAGCCGACCACGGTGTTCACGAGCAGCGGCTTGAAGGCTCGGGCGACGGCGTAGGCGCGGGCTTCGCAGGTTTGCTGGTCGATGCCGTGGTGCGCGCAGGCGGAGAGGCAGGAGCCCTGGCCGGTCTCGAAGTAGGTCACGTTGTCTCCGACCGTGCCGCGTTTCAGGGACAGCGCGGCGTCGCGGGCCTCGCGGAGGAGGGCGAGGTTTATGCCGAAGGAGCGGTTCGCGGCTTCGGTGCCGGCGATGGATTGGAAAACGAGGTCGACGGGCGCGCCGCGCTCGATGCAACGGAGCGTGGTGGTGACGTGGGCGAGGACGCAGGACTGCGTGGGTATCTCGTAGCGGCGGATCAACTCGTCCAGCAGGCGCAGCAGCGTCTCGACGGCGGGGACGCTGTCGGTGGCGGGGTTGATGCCTATGACGGCGTCGCCACAGCCGTAGAGGAGTCCGTCGAGCGTGGAGGCGGCGATGCCGTGCGGGTCGTCGGTCGGGTGGTTGGGCTGGAGCCGGACGGAGAAGCGTCCAGGGAGGCCGAGGGTGTTGCGAAAGCGGGTGACGACGCGGATCTTCGAGGCGACGAGGATCAGGTCCTGGTTGCCCATGAGCTTGGAGACGGCGGCGGCCATCTCGGGAGTGAGGCCGGGGGCGAGGGCGGCGAGCGTGGCGGCGTCGGTCTCGTAGCGGAGGAGCCAGTCGCGAAACTGGCCGACGGTGATGCCCGCGACGGGGGCGAAGGCGACGCGGTCGTGGGTGTCGAGGACGAGGCGGGTGACCTCGTCGGTTTCGTAGGGGATGAGCGGATACTTCAGGAAGTCGGCGAGCGGCGCCTCGGCGAGCGCGAGCTGGGCGGCGACGCGTTCCTCGGCGGACCCGGCGGCGAGGCCGGCGAGTTCGTCGCCGGAGCGGCGCGGGCTTGCCTTGGCCATGAGCTCGCGAAGGGAGCCGAAGCGGTGGCGGGTTTTGCCGACGGTGACGGCGTAGCTCATGAGATGGAACGCGCGTGGGCGGGAAGCGCGGCGGGTTGGTCGTCCTTGAGGGCGACGCCGGAGAGGCCGGTGCGGGCGGATTCGCGGAGTAGCCAGGCGAGTTTGGCGGCGGCCTGGGCGGGCGGGAGGGCTTCGGGGCGGATGTTGGAAACGCAGTTGCGGTCGGCGTCGGTGCGCTCGGGCGCGGGGCGGGCGGTGAAATAGGCGCCGAGGCTGTCGGTCGCGCCGAGACCGGGGCGTTCGCCGAGGAGCATGAGCGAGAAACGCGCGCCGAGGGCCGCGCCGATTTCGTCCTGTAGTTTCACGCGGCCGAGGGGGGCGATAAAGACGGGCGCGACGCGCCAGCCGGCGGAGCGGAGCTCGGCGACGAGCGGAACGGCCACGGCGGCGGCGTGGCGCTCGGCGGCCCGGGCGGCGAGGCCGTCGGAGACGATGATGGCGAGATCGGGGACGACGAAACCCGGCGCGGCGGCGATGGCGGCGAGTTTTGCGCGGGAGGCGTAGTCGAGGGTGCGGCCGAGGTCGGGGCGGAGGAGGTAGGCGCGGCGGTCGGTGGCGGCGGTGCGGAGCGTTTCGGCGGCGATGCCGGCGGCGGCGAGCGGAGCGGCGACGGTATCGGGGGCGAAGGGCGCGAGCACCGCGTCGCGGGCGCGGGCGTGGGAGAGGCGAAAATCGAGAACGGTTTCGGTGCGCTGGCTGCCGCCGGCGCGGCCGAGGGCGATGCGGGCGGCGGTGAAGCGACGGAGACCGAGCCAAGGATCGTGCGCGGGAGTGGCGGCGAGGGCAGGCGCGTCGGGGGTGTCCATGAAAACCGCGGCAGGCTTTGGGCGTGCCTGATTGGGAGAGAGGCGCGGTTCCTTGACGCGGGCAAGAGGGAGTTTGCGCCGCATCGGTTCGTCACCACCCGGGATTCCGACGCCGCGTGACAATAAGCTCGCCGGTGTTTCCGGGTCGGGCAAGGCATTGGAAATCAATGCACTCTATTTCGCGTGGAATGATGGGTGATGTGAGCGGAGCGACAGGTGGGCGTGCGGCGGCAGATTTCGCTTTGCCGCGACTTCTGGGGCTCTTTTGGGGGGTATTGTGTCTCGCCTGGCTGTTGGCCGGCGCGACCGAAGTCCTGGCGGCGGGACGGAATATGGTGAAGGAGGCGGCGATCGAGGAGGAACTGGGCAAACTTCAGCCGGGCCTGGTCGAATCGTTTCGGCAGGCGCGCATCGCATATGACGCGGACGACTATGCGACGACCGAGCGTCTCTTGCGTCCGGTGGTGGAGCAGGCCCCGCAGTTTGACGCGGGTTGGCGGCGGCTTGGCTCGGCGGTCGCCCGCCTGGGGCGCAGGGGCGAGGGCGTGCGGTTGGTCGAGCGCGCGCTCGGGATCCGGCGCACTCCGGCGAACCTGGCCAGTCTCGCGTTTCTGCTGGGGACGAGCGCCCAGGATGACGCGCAGATACCGGAGTCGGATCGTCGCCGAGCCCTGGCTCTTTTGCAGGAGGCGCGCGCGTTGCCGGATGGCGAAGACGCCGATATTCTCGCGGTTTCGGCGCAGATCGCCTTTGGCCTCCATGAGATGGTGGCGGCGGAGACGGCGGTGCGACGGCTGGAGGCGCTTTATCCGAACGAGATGGTGACGCACTACCTGGCCGCGATCTTGGCGGCGTCGCAGGAGCGGTGGATCAAGGCGGAGGACGAAATCCTGAAAGCGCGCGAGCTTGGGCTGCCGGCGGAGGCGGCGCAGCGGTTTCTCGACTCGGGCATTCACCGCGTCGCGTTTCAATGGCGAGCGGCGCGTGACATCGGGGTGACGGTGGCGGCGTGGGTGCTCGGGCTCGGGGCGCTGTTCGGCGGCGGCTGGGCCTTGTCGCGTATGACCTTGCGTCAGGTGGAGCGGAGCGATCCGCGCGTGCCGATCTCCGACGGCGAGCGGCGTTTGCGCCAGGTTTACCGGGCGGTGCTCAACCTGGCCGGCGTCTACTACTACATTTCGTTGCCGGTCGTGTTTGTAGTGGTGATCGCGATCGCGGTGGGGCTGGTCCTCGGGATGCTGATGCTCGGCCACATTCCGATCTATTTCTTCGCGGTGGTGGTGATCGGAGCGCTGGCGACGGTCTGGAGCATGATCCGTTCTTTCTTCATCCGGGTGAATAACACGGAGCCGGGACGCCCGTTGTCACGCGATGAAGCCCCTGAGCTTTGGCGGACGGCGGAGGCGGTGGCGGCGACGGTCCAGACGCGGCCCGTGGACGAGATCCGCATAACGCCGGGCACCGATCTGTGCGTCTACGAGCGCGGCAGCTGGCGGGAGCGGGTGGGCAACCGAGGTAGGCGGGTGCTGGTGCTCGGCGTCGCGGTGCTGGAGGAGTTCAAACTCGATGATTTCCGCAGCGTCCTGGCGCACGAATATGGGCACTTTGCGAATCGCGACACGGCCGGTGGCGACGTGGCGCTTCGCGTGCGGAACGACATGATCAAATTCTACGTGGCGATGGTGCAGGCGGGCCAAAACACCCGGCTGAACGTCGCGTTTCACTTTCTTCGGCTCTATCACCTGCTCTTCCGGCGCATCAGTCACGGGGCGACACGCCTTCAGGAAGTGCTGGCGGATCGTGTGGCGGCGCAGGCCTACGGGCCGGCGGCGTTTCGCGGCGGGTTGACGCACGTCATCAGGCGCAGCGTGTTGTTTCACTCCAACGCGAACCGGGAGATCGACGCGGCGATCAAAGCCGGGCGGCCGCTGCCGAACCTCTACGATCCGCTTCCGACAAGCAGCGGCGACGAGGAAAAGGAGATCGAGAAGGCCCTGGCGCGACCGACGACCGAAGACGACACGCATCCGGGGCCGCGCGATCGGTTCCGGCTGATCGCCGCGATTCCCGAGCCGAGCGAAGCCGCGTCAGGCGGGGTGGTCTGGACCTTGTTTCAGGATCGGGAGGCGGTTGTGCGCGAGCAACTGGCCTTGGTCGAGCGGGACGTCGCGCCGCACCGGGCTTCGTAACCGGAGCGAGGGTTGCTCAGATCGCGGGCAGGGAAAGGGTGAAGCAGGCGCCGCCGCCGGGGCGGGTGGTGGCGGCGATCAGGCCTTGATGGTTGTCGGCGATGGTCTTGGCGATGGCGAGGCCGAGGCCGGCGTGGCCGGAGCCGCCGGTGCGGGCGGCGTCGGCGCGGTGGAAGCGCTCGAAGATGTGCGGCAGGTGTTCCTCCGGGATGCCGGGTCCGTCGTCGCGCACGGTGAGCACGGCGCGGCCGGCCTCGTCGGTGGTGCCGATCCACACCTGGCCGCCTTCGGCGCGGTGGTGCTGGATGGCGTTGGCGACCAGGTTGGCGGCGAGGATGCCGAGGGCGTCGGCGTCGCCGGAAACGGGGGCGGCGCGGAGGTCGAGGTGGAGTTTGACGTGGCGTTCGGCGGCGAGGGGGCCGAGGTGGCGGGCGGTG
>CBINJQ010000331.1:0-5354 GCA_966251015.1 uncultured Akkermansia sp.
CCGTCGCAAGGGAGTGCGGACAATGGAAATCACACCTCCCTCGACAAGACATTTTAATTATGAAGTCGTATCGTTCTATAATAGAACATCTAAAGTAATGATTTCCGCCTGAACCATGCTCATCGGACGTCCTGGTGCGCCCAACCGATGGGGTGCATCCCCCGAACGGAACGCGCTCACTGCATCGCGCCGCCCGCTCGTTTCGGATTCGACGCCTGTCCGCAGCAGCCCCGTTTCGCGCGTAACAGCTCTCGCCGCAGCCAGTCCAACGCGCCATTCACCGCCCGCTGTTTTACCGCCGCCCTAGGGCCAGATTGAGCCAAGCGCCGCGACCAAACGCCGCCGGGCGTATAGAGGGCCAAGAAAATCGTTCCCACGGGGTTTTCCTTCGTCCCGCCGCATGGGCCCGCGAATCCCGTGATAGCCAGGCCGTAGTCGGCGCCGAGGCGCTCCGCGACCCCGGCCGCCATGGCGACGGCATTCTCCGAAGACACCGCCCCATGCTGGAGCAAAATATCCTCCGGAACGTCGAGGAGCTGCATCTTCGATTCGTTGGAATAGCAGACGCAGCCGCCGGCGAAAAATTTGGAGGCTCCGGCGATGTCGGTGAAACAGTTCGCGAGCAGGCCGCCCGTCGCCGTCTCGGCCACCGCCAAGGTATGGTCTCCGGCGCGCAACAAATCGGCGCAAACCTTCGCCAACGAATCATGCCCGATGCACAGGAAATCCTCCCCGAGCAGAGTCGCGCACTCGAGCGCGAGCTCCTGCAACCGATCCATCGCCAGAGCGCCCGCAGGCGAACTCAACCTAAGATCCACCTGCCCTTGGTGCGCGCAAAACGCGATCGACACCGCCTCGCCCGCCGGCGCCAGCACCGGCTGCAGTTTGACCTCCAACGCGCTTTCACCGATCCCGGCCGTCCGCACCTGGACGTAGGCCTCCCGCTCGGCGATCAAGCCCAGCCTCGCCAAACGAGGGAGCACTTGCTCGACGAACATCGGATTCATCTCGTTGGGCGGGCCGGGAAGCATGACCAACACCTTGCCGTCCTGCTCCGCCCACAATCCCGGCGCCGTGCCGTTGGCGTTGGGCAACACCTCGCCGCGCGAGAAGCGGTAGGCCTGCTTCAGGTTGTTGTCCGTCATCCGCCGCCCCAGCCTCGCGAAACGCGCCTCGATGGCAGTTCGTATTGACTCGTCGAATACAAGATCCTGGCCAAGCGCCGCGGCCACCACCTCGCGCGTGCGATCATCGCAGGTCGGACCGAGACCACCGGTCGTGATGACCACGTCGGCGCGCGCCCAGCTCTCCACGAACTGGGCCGAGATGTCGTCGGCGTCGTCGGTGATCGTGACGTTGCGCGCCAGCCGCGCTCCCTGCCGGCCCAGAGCGGCCCCGATGAATGTCAGGTGGCTGTTTGCGGTGAGTCCGAGAAGCAACTCGTCCCCCAATGTGATTAGCTCGTAGCGGATCGATCCGACCGGACGCGTTGTCAAAGGAGAGGATTGGGAAGGACTGGAAACCATACCTTGCTTAAATGATACGCTGGTTACGCTTTCTAAAAATGCCAGCGAGCGAGCCCGTAAACCTGAAAGAGAAAGTGCGTAGGCTGCCGGACAAGCCCGGGGTCTACCTCATGAAGGACCGTCTCGGGCGGATCTTGTATGTCGGAAAGGCCAAGGCGCTGAAGAAGCGCGTCTCGTCCTACTTCACGCCTTCGCGGGCGATGACCGTCCACCCCAAGATCCGGGCGCTCATCGGGCTTATCCATGATTTCGATACGATCGAGGTGAAGTCCGAACCCGAGGCGCTTCTCCTCGAGGGCAAGCTCATCAAACAATGGAAGCCGCGATACAACACCGACTTCATCGACGACAAACGCTTCCTCCAGGTGCGCGTCGACCTCGCGGAGCCGCTGCCGCGCTTTCGCCTCACTCGCTTCAAGAAAGAGGACCGCGCCCGCTACTTCGGCCCCTTCGCCCACTCCGGCCTTCTTCGCAAGACGCTCGGGCAAATGCGCCGCCAGTTCGGCATCCTCCTCGGCGACGCTACCCCGCAAAAATTGCCCGACGGTCGCTGGCGACTCTACGACGACGTCCGCGAGGAGCTCTACGGATTCCAAAACATCCTGACCGCCGAGGCCTACCGCGCCCGCGTCGAGGACGCCTGCGCCTTCCTCGATGGCAAGTCTCGCGAATGGCTCGAAACCCTCCGCGCCGAGATGGTCGAGTCCGCCGCGAAACAAAACTTCGAACACGCCGCCGAGCTGCGCGACGTCGTCTTCGCCCTTGAGAAAACGCTCGCCAAGACCCGCAAGTTCGAGCGCGACCACCCGCTCGTCGGCGCCGACGAAACCGCCATCGACGAGCTCGGCCGCGCCCTCGGCCTCGACCCCGCGCCGCGCACGATGGAGTGCTTCGACATCTCCCACATCAGCGGAACCTACTGCGTCGCCTCGATGGTCCACTTCGCCGAGGGCCGGCCCGACAAGAACAACTACCGCCGTTTCCAGATAAAGAGCTTCATCGGCAACGACGACTTTCGCGCCATGGAGGAGGTCGTGGGCCGCCGCTATCGCCGTCTCGCCGAGGAAGGAAAACCCTTCCCGGACCTCGTCGTGATCGACGGCGGACGCGGCCAGATCGCCGCCGCGCTCAAGGCGTTTGTCGCGCTCGATCTCCAACCTCCCGCACTCGTCGGCCTCGCGAAGAAACACGAGACGATCATCTTCCCCGACGAGCGCGCGCCGCTGAATCTGCCCGTCACCTCGCCCGCGCTCCAGTTGCTCCAGCGCCTGCGCGACGAGGCCCACCGATTCGCCAACACCTACAACGCCGACCTGCGCTCGATGAAGATTCGCGAGAGCGTGCTCGACGATTTCCCCGGCCTCGGCCCCGTGCGTCGGGCCGCGCTGATGGAACGCTTCGGCGACATCGACCGCCTCCGCCGCGCCCGCGAGGAACAGATCGCCGAGGTCGACGGGTTTGGCCCCAAACTCGCCGGGGAACTCCACGATTTCCTCCACCGCGAAGCGCCCGCCCCCGCCGCCGAGGAGCGCGACCCGCTCGCCCCGCCCGAACCGCTTTAAGCCGCGCCATGGATCGTGTTCCGCGGAAGGCGGCGCCCCTCGCCCGCCGCCCGACGAGGGGACCCGCGCCGCCCGGCCCGGTTTTCGAGGTTGAGCCGTATCCATGAATTCCGCACGAACGCCCCAGCGATTCGCCGCATGTCTTCCGCATCCTCCCAGCCCGTATCCGTCGCCAAGACGCCCTTCCTCGCCGCCGCCGCGCTTTTCCTCGGCGTCGCCACGCTCGTTTTCGCGCTCGCCATCAAGCCCCTCGGCGCCGCCGAGCTCGTCGGCCTGCTCGCCTGCGCCGCCGCCGCCGCCGCCTTCGCCACGATTCCTTTCGTCCTCGATTTCGCCCGCTCCTCCTACCCGTCCCCCGCCCCCGTCTCCGCGCCGCTCCAGGCCGCTCCCGCCCAGCCCGCAGCCCCCGCCATCGACGCCGATCAACTCGCCGCGCAAGTCGCCGCCGCCATCGACGTCCGTCTCGCCGCCGCGCTGCCGCAACTCGCCGCGCAAATCGCCGCCGAGCTCTCCGCCGCCGAGGAAAGACGACGCGCTGAACTCCAGGCGACCCTCGCCGCGACAACGCCGGCGCGCCCCGTCGATGCCGACGCGGTGAGCGCCCCGGCCGGCGCCAAACCCCGCCTCGGCCGCGGCCTCCTCGGCCTCATGCACGCTCCGGCGGCCCTCGCCGCAAAACCCGGGCCGACCGCCGACGCCACGCCCGAGCCGGCGGCGCCGGAACCCGAGAACCGCGCCGCCGCGTGAAATCCGCCCGCGCCGCCTCCGTCCGGCCCCGCGCCGTCAAAGAGGAGCATCCGCTCGAGTGGTTGCTCGATCCCGCGCGCGACGACCCCGGCTTCGAGTCGAAGTCGTGGTTTGGCGGACGCACCCTCACCCTCGACGGCAAACACCGGCTCTTCCTTACCACGCAGGGCGAGCCGTGGCAGGGCGTGCTCGTCTGCACCTTCCACGAGCACCAGCCCTCCCTGCTCGCCGAGTTCCCCGCGCTACGCCGGCACCCGGTCCTCGGCAAGTGGCTCTATCTGCCCGAGAGCGCGGAGACGTTCGAGCGCGACGCCAAACGCCTCGTGCAACTCGCCCGCGACCGCGACCCGCGCCTCGGCGTCGCCCCGTCAGCAAGAAAGAAAAAGCGGGCCGCCAAGCCCATCCGCTTCGGCGACAAGCTCTGAAACGCAGGCCCGGCCGCCGGTCTCCGGCGACTCGGCCCGCGGCCCCGCCCGCCGAGCCTCCGGCGCTCAGATAAACAGGTTCGTCCCGGTGGTCTCCGCCGACGCGAGATAGTCGGCCACGCCGCCGAATTCGACGCCGTCGAGCAACTCCTCGGCCCGGATGCCCATCGCGTCCATCGACATCGTGCAGACCACAAGGCGAACGCCCGCCAGGCGCGCCGCCCCGAAGAGTCCGGGCAAATTCGGCAAGTTCTTCGACGCCATCTGATGTTTCATCATGCGTCGCCCCGCCCCGAAAAAGTTCATCTTCGAGAGCGGCAGCGCGCCGAGACCGCGCGGCAGCATGCGGCCAAACATCCGGTCGAGAACGGACTTGCCCCCGACCTTCACCGGCTCTTCGCGACGCAGCGCGTTGATGCCCCAAAAGGTGAAAAACATCGTCACCCTTCCGCCCATCGCCGCCGCTCCGTTCGCGATCACGAGCGACGCCATCACCTTGTCCATCTCGCCGGAAAACACCACGAGCGTCGCGCCCTTCCTCCGCGCGTCGCCCGCCGGCATCGTCGGCAGACCGCCCGTCGCCGCTCTCGCCGACGCCGCGTTCGCCGGGCGCCGCAGCCGCGCCTTCACGAGTCCCTTCGCGCGCTCCACGCCCAACAATTCAAAGCCGTTCGAGCTCGCAAACGCGTCGATGTCGCGCGCGAAACCCGGATCGCTCGCGGTCACCGCCAGTTCCTGTCCGGGCGAGAGCGTTTCGCAACGCGCCTTCACGCTCATCAGCGGGCCGGGGCAGGCCATGCCCGTGCAATCCAGGCTCGCGGGCTCGAGAGCGGGCGCCGCCGCCACCGTCGGCGACGCGACAGAAGCCGGATCCGATTTGCGCGGCGAGACCGCATCCGCCCCCGGTTGCGCGACCGGACGCACGCGGACGCCGCCCGCCAGGCTCGTCACGTCAAAACCGGCCTGCGCGAGCACGCGCGCCGCGAAGTAGCTCGTCTTGCCCAAGGAGCACACCGTCACCCAAGGCCGCGAGCGGTCCAGCTCGCCGAGCCGCGCGCGCAGCTCGGGAAAGGGGATGTTCACCGCGTCCGGCA
>CBINJQ010000332.1:0-5353 GCA_966251015.1 uncultured Akkermansia sp.
ATCGAGGAATGCGTTCGCGCCGTGGAGGTGAATTTGGGAGCGCTGGACATTTGTCGCCGACGCTTGCGCGAACTCTTCGCGAAGCACGGCTGGAACAGACGCTCCGGCGAGCAGGTGATCGAACAGTGGTTGGTCCATGCTGATTTCCTCACCGTGTCGCTCGATGCGGAATTCAGCCATGTGGTCGGAAATCCGCCTTACCTGAGGCTTGAAAGTCTGCCCAAGGAGTTGTTGCGCCTTTACCGAGCCCGGTGGGCATCGTTGTTTGATCGCGCCGACCTGTATGTCGCGTTTATCGAGAAGTCCTTGGGCTTGCTGAAGACCGACGGGAGGCTGGGTTTTATCTGCGCCGATCGTTGGATGAAGAATCGCTACGGCGGGCCTTTGCGCGCGATGGTCGCGGCGTCGTTTCACTTGGAGACTTATGTGGATTTCACGGGCTGCCCCGCGTTTTTCGACGAAGTCGACGCCTATCCGGCGGTGACGATCATTCGGCGCGGTGTCGGCGCCCTGACGCGGACGGCGTTTCGTCCCGAGGTTTCTCGGCCGGTTTTGCGTGATCTGGCGGCGGCCTTGCGTGGGCTGAGGCCCAACTCGGCGGTGGCGGTGTGCCAAGGCATCGTGGATGGCGAGAAGCCTTGGGCGTTTGACGAGGCGGGATGGATGTCGGCTTTGCGCGATCTCGAGGGCCGGTTGCCTGCTTTGGAGGACGCGGGGGTGCGGGTCGGGATCGGGGTTGCGACCGGGGCGGACGCGGTGTTCATCGGTCGAGAGCTGGACGTGGAAGCGTCCCGAAAGCTGCCCTTGATCACGACGCGTGACATTCGCAGCGGACTTGTAGAATGGCGCGGCGGCTGGGTTCTAAACCCCTTCGAATCCGATGGCTCGGTGGTGAAGCTGGAAAACTACCCGAAGTTTGCGGCCTATGTGGAAAAGCATCGCGAGCGTATCGCGGGTCGCAACGTGTCGAAGCGAAGTCCTCACGCGTGGTTTCGCACGATTGACCGCATCCATGAGGCGCTCACTTGGCGCCCGAAGTTGCTGATCCCGGACATCAAGGGGTCGGCTCATGTCGTCTACGAGGAGGGGCGCTTTTATCCTCATCATAACCTTTATTACATCAGCTCCGATACGTGGGAACTCAGGGCATTGCAGTCCGTTCTCTCCAGTCGGCTGGCTTTCGCGTTCATCGCGGCTTACAGCCCGAGAATGCGCGGCGGGAATCTTCGGTTTCAGGCGCAGTATCTGAGGCGCATCCGACTGCCCAGATGGGAAGCGGTGCCGCAACGTCTCCGTGATGAGCTGGCCGCGGCAGCCAAGGAAGGGTGTTTGCGGCGGATGGATGAGGCGGCGCGTAAGCTTTATGGTTTGGATGCCGAGACGTGGGCGCGGCTGGCTCCTGTCTCGGCGGATGCGTTGGCCTCATAATTTCATGAACAAGCGTCGAGCGAACTTTGACGAGCGTCTCCGATTGGCGGTGCAGGCTTTTTGGGCAGGTCGGGACAAGGCCGCGGAAAAGCAATTGGCCGGAGGCCGGGTGGATCAAGGCAACCGAGGCAAGGTCACGGGCGGAAAAACTTTGGATTCATTTCGCGACATGATCGTGGATGTCATCGAGCGGAACGGTCCCAAGGGAGTGGTCGTGCACCGCAACCGCATGGTGGTCGGTCTCCCCGGTTATTTTCGGCCGACGAAGCTATGGGATATCGTGGTGCTTTATGACAATCGCCTGCTGGCGGTGCTGGAGTTGAAGTCGCTTTGCGGACCTTCGTTTGGCAACAACGCCAACAACCGATGCGAGGAGGCGTTGGGCAGCGGGTATGATTTCAGAAAGGCGCAGAGCGAAGGGCTGTTTGGATTGGGTGCGGCCCCGTTCCTCGGTTATTTCATTCTTGTTGAGGATGCCGAAGGATCACGCGCTCCGGTGAAAGAATGGTCCCCGCATTTTCCCGCCGACAAAATTTTCCAAGGAGGCTCCTACCAGAAACGCATGATGCTTCTGTGCGAGCGCATGGTTCAGCATCAGCTCTACGCCTGCGCCTCCGTTCTGGTTGCGACAGGTGGCCGCGAAGCCGGCGCCTACGCGAATCTCACCGCCCAGACGTCGTTCCGAAACTTGCTATCGAAGCTGGCGGCCCATCTTGCCAGCGAGGCTGATATCTTGGCGGACAAAGGAGCGCTCCATGAGATGCCCGCACCCTACGGAATGGATGTCGGTTTCGACGGAGATTACTTCCGGATCGAGGAATAGTTGATGTCGATAGACGAGGGCGCGCCGATGCGGAGGTGATCTTGTCGGTGCGTGGCGGCTATGCCGCGCGGTTCGGCGGTTATCCGCCTACGCCGGTAGCCTGCGTCGGCGGCGGAGGAGGGTGAAGGCGAGGAGGGCGGCGGACATGAGGAGGCCGTAGGTGGCGGGTTCGGGGACGGCGGGGGAATTTTGCGGGTCGGCGGCGGCGAGGCCGTTGGCGGTGTATTGGGCGTCGGTTTCGAGGACGACGGCGCCGCTGACGGGCGTCACGATCTGGGTGGAGACGGCGAGCTGTTGCGCGGATTCGCGGTCTGCGGCGCCGCCGGTGGCGAGGAGGCGGTGGACTTCGTCGTGAACCCAGAGTCGCGAGAGGTGATCCGAGGCGGCGCGGCCGGTCGGGACAAAGCCGGCGGCGGATCGGGAGCTTCGTTCGGCGACGAGTCGGCCTTCGCGAAGTTCGCGGACGAGGCGCGCGAGGTCGGTGTTCAGGTCGGCGAGGCGGGGGAAGGTCGAGACGGGCGCGGATGTGGCGATTTTTTCGAGCAGGACGTTGGGCGCCGCGACGGCGGGGACGGAGATCAGGCGGATCGCCCCGCCGCGGCGGGAGAGGCGTTGTTCGAGGGCGGAGGCGTTTTGCCAGGAGAGCGGTTGGCCGCCGTGCAGCCAGACGAGCGTGCCGCCGCCGCGCGCGGCGAGGGCGTCGAGCGCGGCGGCGAGGGCCTCGGTGTCGTCCTGACCTCCGACGAAGGGACGGACCGCGAGCCAGTCCGCTTGCGCGACGGCGTCGAGTCGCACCGGGCTTTCGGCGACGGCGTCGCCGGAATGATAGAGTCTGGAGAACGGCGTGGAGTTCGCGCGACGCAGCGTGTTGGCGAGCGATTCGGCGGCGGGGGCGAGCTCGGCGGAGCCGGAGACGAGAAGGGCGATTTCGCCGGAGGGCGGGGGCTGGCAGCGGAGCGTTTGGGTGACGATGCGCGCCGGATCTCGCAACGCGGGACTCCAGGCGAGGGATGCGGAGGGGGCGCGCGCGAGGGAGAGCGGGGCGGCGCCGCGGAACAGATCGGCCGCGGAGAGCGGGCCGCGCAGGGAGGGACGGGCGAGGGAGCCTTCGGCCTTGAGGGAGGCGAGCGCGGAGGCGAGCGGCGCGTCGGCCTCGACCTGGAGTTGGTGCGCCACGGAGTCGGCGAGGGAGAAGTTCTGCTCGATGATGCGGGGGAGCAACAGATGGGCGCGGCCGGCCTCGGCGAGGGCGAGCGGGAGGGTGACGCCGAGGCGGACCTTCATGAGTCCGCCGCCGGCAGGAATGGGGAAGCACTGCATGAGCACGCGGTCGGGGCCCTGCGAGGTCACGAGGACCGGATCACGGCGCTGGACGACCGCGACGGAGCGGTAGGCCTGGACGACCCGGGCCGGGCCGCCCCAGGCGGCTTCGCGTTCCTGGCCGTTGACCCAGAGCGTGAGACGGGAGACGGCCGCGCCGGGCGGGAGCTGGATCAGGGCGCGCGCCTCGCGCTGGTCGAAGGCGTGGTCGTTGCGGAAGACGAGCGTCCATTCGAGGTAGCCGAGGGCGGCGCCGCTTTCGAGCCGGGCGTCGAGACGTGATTCGGCGAGGTGGAGCGCGCGAAGGCGTCGGCCGACCTGCTGGGCGCCGAGGCTGTCGTCCCAGGTCCAGTCGCGGGAGTCCTCGGCCTCCTGAGCGCGGCCGCGGAGGGCGAAGGCGCCGCGGCGCGGGGCGGGCACGCTGTTGAAGGCGCGGCCGGTGACGCGGTAGTAGGCGAGGCGAAATTCGTTTTCGAGGTTGACGGTCGAGCCGGCGGTGTCGTCGAGAAGGAAACCGTCCCGGGCTCGCGGGAGCAGGCCGCCGTCGGAGAGTCCGTAGCTGCCGCGCAACAGGCCGCCCTCGACGCCGAGCGGCGCGAAGGCGCGGAGGCGGCGCAGGGCGCCGTTTTGCTCGGCGGCGGAGCCATGGGACACGCGGTCCACGGCGTGGCGGGTGAGGAGCGATGGAGTTTCGAGCAGGGCGAGGGCGAGGAACCCGCCGAGGAACGCGGGCCAATAGGCGGGGAGGCGGACGCCGCGTGCGCGGCCGGCGCGGCGCAGGCCGGCGTGCAGGCAAAGCGCGGCGATCACGGAGAGAAGCGGCGCGAGGGGCAGGAGTCCGAGGCCGAAGGCGAGGATGGCCATGACCGCGAAGGGCGTGATCAGGAGAAAAAACAGGGCGTAGGCGACGCCGATGGCGCAGGCGAAGGCGTTGAGGTTCGCGGCGAGGCGGAGCGAGGGGCCGCGGCCGGAGGCGCGGAGGGCGAGCAGGGAGAGGAGATGCGCGAGGGGGACGGCCGCGATGAACACGGCGTGGGCCGGAGTCGGGATCGGGTTGCGAAAGCCGTCGCGGGACATGCCGGTGACGAGCTCGAAGCCGAGGGTGAACAGCGGCAGCAGCACCCCGAAAAACACGGCGAGCGGGCGGCCGCCGGGGACGGGGACGCGGGGCGCCGGAGACGCGGTTTTCTTTTGGACGGGATCGGCCGAGGGACCGGGCGAGGAGGGATCGACGACGGGGGCGGGGTTCATGCGGCCAGCTTGGCCGCGCGGCGTGAAGGCAGGATGAAGCGACGATGAAGACGGAATGAAATCGCGACCGCGCGCCGGACGCGTCGAGGTCTTTCAGGGACGCAACGGGGTCGATTTGCCCCGGGCGGGGCGCTCGCGGGGCGGGGGCGGCGGCGCGGGGCGGCTGCGGTGGCCGTCGTCGGTTGGGAGGGAGGGGAGGGCGAGGAAATCAGCCGCGTCGAGCAGGAGAATCGCCTCGCGCGGGTCTTTCGATTTGCCGGCGGCCTCGCGCAGGAGGGGCGCCGCCTCCTCCAGACCCATTTGGAGCATCCCTTCGCGGGCGGCGGAGCGGACGGCGGGTTCGGAGTGGGTGAGGTAGGCCGCGACGACGGGCAGGGCGTCGGCCTGGCCGGAGGCGACGGCGGACTCGATGCGGGCGATGTCGGCGTCGGCGGACGCGGGGAGCGCGTCCGGCTCTCCGGGGGCCGGGGATGGAGCGGGCGCCGGGGGTGCCGGCGCGGGCTCGTCCGAGGGCGGTTGGGGAACGGGAGC
>CBINJQ010000333.1:0-5347 GCA_966251015.1 uncultured Akkermansia sp.
GCGCGTTTGCGGAACATCCGCCACGCGCCATGTTCGAGATCGCATGCCTCGTCCGCTCGCCGCCCTGTTCGCCCTCCTCTCGCTCGTTTTCGGCTTCACGTCCGCTACGTCGATGTCGTTCGCCGCCGAGGCCGCCCCTCGCGTGATCCTGTTTCTCGGCGACAGCCTAACGGCCGGCTACGGCCTTCCCGATCCCGCCACACAAGCCTATCCGGCGATCATCCAGCAAAAGCTCGACGCGCTCGCCGCCGACGCCGAAGCCGGGGCGCCGCGGTGGCGCGTCGTCAACGCCGGCGTGTCCGGCGACACCACCTCCGGCGGACTGCGCCGCGTCGACTGGGTGCTCCGCCAGCCTGTCGCCCTCCTGGTGCTCGCGCTCGGCAGCAACGACGGATTGCGGGGGCTGGATCCCGCGCTCGTGGAGCGAAACCTGGAGGCCATCGTCGCCCGCGTGCGCGCGAAACAACCCGAGGCTCGAGTGCTTTTGGTGGGCCAGCGCATGCCGCCGAGCATGGGCGACTACGCCACGCGCTTCGACGCGGTTTATCCGGCGCTCGCAAACAGGCACGGCTGGCGGTTCGTGCCCTTCCTGCTTGAAGGCGTGGGCGGGGTGCGCGAGCTCAACCAGGCCGACGCCATTCATCCCAACGAGGAGGGCCACCGACGGATGGCCGAGACGGTTTGGGCCGGCCTCGCTCCGTTGCTGGCCGGCCAGGCGGGCACTCCCGCTCCAACGCCCGCTCGGGCGCCCTAAGGCGCGCGGTCGGCCGGCGCCGAACAACACCGCCAACCGGCCGCTTATCCCTTTCGCCCCGGGCGTCTCCGCCCGGTTCAGGGCGTCCAGACGGCGGCGGGCTTCGACGCCACCGGCCCGATGGTCGTGACCTTGCCGTCCGCATCGGTCACAACGAGCCAATACCAATACGTGGCCTCCGCGTCCGGAACCTGGTCGAGATACAATTTCGCGGGCGGATAAAGCGTCGCGACGCGGCTGCGGCCCGCGGGGGTCTGACGGTCGTGGCGATACAGATCGAAGTGCCCGGAGGCGACTTCCGGCATGTTCCAAGTCAGGGAAACTTCACCGCCGTTACGCGCGGCATCGAGCTTGGAAGAAACGGCGGCGGCCCCGGCTTTCGAGTGCAGAAACTGCGCGGGCGTCAGCACGCCCTCGGTGAAGCGGATGTCGTCGAGGCATCCGTCGACGTGATCGGCGTGTTTGCCGGAATACCAGCCTCGCCCGAAAGTCCAATTCGCGCCGCTGGTGGCGAGCGTGTTGTTGGTTCCGGAGAGCGAAGTGCTCGCGACGGCCTCGTAGCCCTCGGGGTTGCCCCGGTTCACATACATCGTGACCTTGCCGCCGTCGCACACCAAGGCGACGTGATACCAAGTGTCCGCGCTCACGGCAAAAGGCGTCTCGAGGAGATAGCGTCCGCCGTCCGCGGCGGCAAAATCCAGACGCAAGCGGTTGTTCGTCCCATTTTTTTGGAAATAGAAATCGGACTTCGCGGTGCCGGGCCAGCTCGTGCCGTCACGTCCGATGAAGGTGATCCAGCCGTCGGTCCGGTTCATTCGGAACGAAATTTCGATCGTCCATTCCGAAGGCGCCCAATTGTTCAAGGCGGGGTCGAGCGTGTAGCCGTCCTGGGAGGCGTTGGTGCGAAGACTCAAACCGGACTGCGTCGGGGTCTCCGCCGAGTAGGACGGACCCACCATGTCGTCGTAGCCATACATGATCACGCCGTTCCCCGACAAATCCTCGGCCGGGCGGACGGAGAAGGGCGTGCCATCCGTGCCGGAGTCAAAATTCCAATGGGCGAGCGTCTTCTGGGCAAAAAGAGAAGACGCGGTAAAAATCAGACCGCAGGCGCAGAAGCCGACGGCCGCAAAGGAGGGGTGCTTTGGCATGGGGTTAAGGGGAAATTTCACGACGGCGGGGGGATGCTTGAGGTTTCTGTCCGCGTTCAGGTTCATGACCCCGATCACTTTTTTGGTCCAAGGGGAAAGTCCGACGCAGGACTTTACATCAATCCTTCCCTATTAAAAGCGTTTAAACAGTGGGGTTTCTACGCTCCTGTTTCAACAGTCCTTCACACATGGACCGAAGATCAAACGGGGACCGGGCTTTGTAAACTTGTCGTTTCCGCCGCCCCCTTCTTCGTCAACGGCAGTCCAAATCGGCTCGATGCCCGTTTCTCCCGCCCATTCCCGCCTCTCCCGCCTCCGCTGGCTCTACCCGATCGCCTTGGCGTCGATGGTCGTGATCGCGTCCGGGCGCAGCCACGTGGCTTCGCCGCCCGGCATCAACTTCGACAAGCTCGTGCATTTCAGCGTCTTTGGCCTGCTGGGCACGCTGATCGCGCGCAGCCCCGGAGTGAGCCGGTTCCGCTACGCCATTCTCATCGTGTCGCTCTTCGGCATCGGCGACGAATTCCGCCAAAGCTTCACGCCCGGACGCTCGGTGGAGTTCGCCGACTGGATGGCCGACAGCCTCGGCGCGGCGGTCGCCGTCACGCTCTACGCCTTTTGGCCTCGTTACCGGGCCTTGCTCGAAACTCCGCTCCGACTCCGACGAAAGACGGCGGCCAGACCATCCTCCGCCGATTCCGGCCACGTCGAACAACCCGCCCCCGCCCGATGACCGCTTCCGAAGTCTCCGCCCGCATCGCCGCGCTCCGCGCCGAAATCGCCGCCCACGACGAACGGTATTACCGCGAGGCGCGCCCGCTGATCACCGACTTCGACTACGACCTGCTCAAACGGGAGCTCGCCGATCTCGAGGCGGCCCACCCGGCCGAGGCCGCCGCGCTCGGCCCCGCCTCCCCCACCCTCCGCGTCGGCGACGACCGCAGCGAGGGCTTTGTCCGCGTGAAACATCGCCAGGCGATGACGACGCTCGACAACACCTACGACGAGACCGAGCTGCGCGAATTCTGCGCCCGCATGGCGAAGCTCTTCGGCAAGGAAAACCTCGTCTACTCCGTCGAGCCGAAGATCGACGGCGCCTCCATTTCGCTCACCTACGAGAAAGGCCGGCTCGTGCGCGCCGTCACCCGCGGCGACGGCGAGGAGGGCGACGACGTCACCCCCAACGTCAAAACCATCCGCAACCTGCCGCACGAGCTGAAGCGCGCCGCCACATCCGCCGCGCCCGCCGAGGATCTTTTCTCCCCCGCCGAGGCGGACCCGGCCGCGACGGCCGGCTTTCCCGACATCCTTGAAATCCGGGGCGAGGTGTTCCTCCGCTTCGACGAGTTCGCCCGCATCAACGCCGCCGAACAGGAGGCCGGCCAGGAGCCCTACGCGAACCCGCGCAACCTCGCCGCCGGCACCCTCAAACAACTCGACCCCGCCCTTGTCGCGTCGCGCCGCCTCGAAATCGTCCTCTACGGCCGCGGCGCCTGCGAACCTCCGCTGCCCGTCGCCTCTCAACACGCCTGGCACGCCCAGCTCGAGGCCTGGGGCCTGCCCGTGCTCGAACATCGCGCCGACGGCGCCGTCGGCGTCGAGGCCGTGGTGGACGCGATCCGCAAGCTGGACGCCGTCCGCGCCTCGCTGCCCTACGCCACCGACGGCGCCGTGGTGAAGCTCGACGACTTCGCCCTCCAGGCCCGCGCCGGCTACCGCGGCGAAGGCCAGAGCGCGCGCAAACTCTCCCCGCGCTGGGCCTGCGCCTACAAGTTCGCGCCCGAGCAGGCCGAGACGCGTCTGCGCGACATCACCATCCAGGTCGGCCGCACCGGCGTGCTCACGCCCGTCGCCGAGCTCGAACCCGTGCAGCTCGCCGGCACCACCGTCGCCCGCGCCACCTTGCACAACGCCGACGAGATCGCCCGCAAGGACATCCGCGTCGGAGATTCCGTGATCGTCGAAAAAGCCGGCGAAATCATCCCCGTCGTCGTCGCGGTCAACGTCGCCAAGCGCGCGCCGGAGTGCGCGGCCTTCGTCTTCCCGACGGCCTGCCCCGTCTGCTCGACGCCGGTGATGCGCGTCGAAGGCGAGGTCGCCATCCGCTGCCCCAACGCCGACTGCCCCGCGCAACTCGTCACCCGCCTCGACTACATCGCCGACCGCAAGGTCCTCGACCTCGAAAGCCTCGGCGGCGTGGTCGCGGAGGCCCTGGTCAAAACCGGGCGGGTGCGCGACCTCTTCGATCTCTTCGCCCTCGAGGCGGAAAAGCTCGGCGCGCTCAACCTCGGCACGTCCGAGGCGCCGCGAATGCTCGGTGTCAAAAACGCCACGAAGATCGTCGACGCCATCGCCCGCGCGCGGTCCATGCCGCTGGACCGCTGGCTGCTCGCCCTGCAGATCCGAGACGTCGGCGCCACCACCGCGCAGGACATCGCGGCCGCCCACGGCACGCTCGAGGCCGTCGCGAACTCCGATCTGCTGCCGCGCCTCGCCCGCCTCGCCGACGTGGTGGACGAGATGGCGCGCATCAGCCCGCGCTCGCGGCTCAACCCGCCGAAAGACGAGGCCGAGCGCGCCGAACGCGTCGCCCGCCACGCCGCCCTCGCCGGGGAACTCGTCGAGCTGGAGACCGTCCGCGAACGCACCGCCGGCGCGAACAAGATCGGCTACGAGGCCGCGCGCAACACCGTCGCGTTCTTCGCCGGCGAACGAGGGCGCCACGCGCTGCGACGGCTCGCGGACCTCGGCATCGCGCCCAAGGCCGCGCGGCTCGCGACCGCCGCCGCGCAAGGCGCGCTCGCGGGCAAGACCTTCGTGCTCACCGGCACGCTGCCCGGCCTCTCGCGCGACGAGGCCAGGGCGCTCATCGAGGCCGCCGGCGGCAAGGTGAGCGGCAGCGTGTCGGGGAAAACCCACTACGTCGTCGCCGGCGATGAGGCCGGCTCGAAGCTCGACAAGGCCAGGAGCCTCGGCGTGCCCGTCCTCGACGAGGCCGGCCTGAAAGCGCTGCTCGGCCGAGACGACCTCAACCGCGGATGACGCCGACGGGAGCGGACAAAACACTTCGATCCATCGACCACGAAACCAGGCGGGCGGGCGCCTCCCCGCGCCCGCCTTCCGTGGCGCGATCTCTTCGAACCACGGGCGGAGGGACCCGCCCGTCCACCCCAAATCCGCAAGCCAGGATTCCCCCCGGCCCATGACAGACGACGCCTTTCTCGACGACCTCTCGCGCCGCGCGTTTCGCTACTTCTTCGACGCCGCGCATCCGCATACCGGGCTGATCCCCGACCGCGCCAAGGCCGACGGCTCCCGCCCCGGGGACATGGCCAGCGTGGCCGCGACCGGCTTCGGATTGACCGCCCTCGTGATCGGCGCCGAGCGCGGCTGGGAATCGCGCGCCGAATGCCGCGCCTGCGCGGAGCGCGTGCTGCGCACC
>CBINJQ010000334.1:0-5345 GCA_966251015.1 uncultured Akkermansia sp.
ATTTGCGCGACGAGCAGATCAGCGTGGGCGGCGAATGTGGCTTCCCTTCTCTTCCCAGTATGCGCGGAAAACCGCCTGGCCACGCGAGGGAAACAGGCGGCGTTCCCCGCGGGCGAAGCCCTCGTCCTCCGCCGGCGGCGGCGGTGGTTCGTCCTCGCCGCCCCACTCCACGTTGGCCTGCTCGAAGCGGGCGCGGGTAAGCTCGGTGCTGGAACCGCTGTTGGCCGCGAAGCCCGCGAGCAAGGTTTGGGGGAGGTTCAGGGTGAGCGGTTGGCCGAGCTCGATCCAATCGCCGCCGTCGCCGGAGTAGGAGCCTGTGAAAACATTGCCTACGCGGCGCACGCGCAGCCAGACGGGCGGGCGCACGTTCGCGACCGTGACGATGCCGGTGTTCGCCCCATCCGCCACGCGCCAGCGCAGGGAAACACCGTTTTGCGGGGTGGCGAAAACCGAAACGTGGGGCGCTCCGGCGCCGGTGCCGACGCGGAGCATGACCCCCGCGGAGGATTCGCCGAGCGTGGTGCTGAGCGGGTTCATGTTGCTCTGGCCGACGAAGCGCGCCCTGAGCTCCGTGTCGCCGCTCGCGGGCTGGGCCACGAAGCGAAATGCGTCCGCGCCGCCGCCGACGGCCGCGCCGGCGCCCAGCACGATCAGCTGATTGTCTTGATCGAGGGCGTCCGCGCCGTCGAGCCCGACGCCCACGGTGCCGCGTTCCCACGGCTGGGGCAGCGCACGCAGCGAGCGACCGCCGATGATCGCGTCGCGCATTTGCGTGGCGATGAGGCGGTGTCCCTCGTCGTTGGGATGAATGCCGTCGGAGATGTAGGTGTTGAACGAAGCGGCGATGGGCGTGTTGAGATCTATCACGCGCAGGTTTCGCCGCCTCGCCGCCTCGAAGACGAGCGGGATGACTTCGTTGGCGACGACCGAACCGCTGATGTCGGAGGCGCCCAGTTCGATCGCGGGCGGCGGAAGGGCGAGATAGACTCGGGGAGCGGCGGGCAGGGCACGGTAACTATCGATGAGCGCAACGTAGTCGTCGACGAACTCGCCAAGGCGCGCCCGGTTTTCGGCTTTCGAATCGTTGGTGCCGAGGAGGATCGTGACGATGTTGGGATTCGCGGCCAGCGAGGCCGTATAGGTTTCGGTATCGACGTAGGGCAAGGTGCCGTTGCTCAGCAAGGTGCTGCCGCCGGTGCCCTCGCCCTGCACCACGTGGCCGGAGCCGAGCAAGCTCGCGAGCACGGACGAGTAGGCGCGCGACGGAGTCGAGGCGCCCGCGCCATCGGTGATGCTGTCGCCGCAGTTGACGACGCGGATCTGGGCGAAAAGCGGGTTCGCAAGCCCGAGCACGCCGATGGCGACGAGCGATGACGCGAGACCGGTGCGAGCGATAAACGAGGAGAAACGACGTGGGGAAATCATGCGGCGCGGGAATTTCCCCAAATGTAAGGGAATCGGAAGGCGCCAGAAACAGGGTGATTTCCCACTCGCGTAGCCGGGCCGGGGAGGGGTGCCGGGGAGGGCTCTTTGCTCCCTCTTCGCTCCGTCCGCCGTCGGAGGCGGCGGTTGGGTGCGCGGGCCGGTGAGGGCGGCCGCAGGCGGCGTGTTTGAAGCGGCCGCCTTCCCGCGTCATAGGCGAGAGGACCGGGGAGAGCGTTGGCGAAGCGGACTTAGGTCCCGGCCTCGCCAGCGGGGTCGAGGGCGATGAGGCGGCCCACGAAGGGCGTCGCCGACGAAGTGATTGCGGCTTTCATGCGCGATGTGGCCGGAGGCGGAGCCCTCTTTGCTTATGTGCAACAAAACCCGGCCCAGTCCGCTTGGCTTGGGGCCCGCATGTGTGGCGACCCCATTTGTGCGGCTCTCGCCTATAGAGGTGCCGATCCTTATATGACACGATGCGAGATGGTGTCATGCGATCAACCCGCGCGGGGAGCGGGGTTTCCCCGCGCAGGTCGACGAAATCCAACCTGCGGGGATCAGCGATCCTTGCGGGTGCGCCTCCGCGCCGCGGTCAGGCCCAGCATGGCCAGGCCGGTGATCGCCGCGTAGGTCGACGGCTCGGGAACGGGCGCGACGCCGAGATCGACGATTTGCAGGCCGTTCAACTCCGCCTCGTTGCCGCCCATGTTGCCCACGAAGCTGCCGTTCAACGTAGTCCCGCCGATCGAGCTGATGTGGAAAACCACGTAGTTGGTGTTTTCCTCGAACGAGTTTATGGACAGCGCGGTGAGGTCCTTGGACTGGCTTCCGAGCGTGATGGTCGCCGCGCGATCCGTGACTCCGCTGGAGCCGGGTTGGGAATAGATGTAGACTTCGTAGCTATGGCCCGGGGTGAGCCCGCCGATGGTGAAGGTCGCGGGGGTGGTGCCGTAGACGTAGTAGTAGTCGGCGAGCAGGCTGCCCGCGAAGGCCGGCGTCCCGCCGAAGCCGACCTGACCGCTGGGGATGCCGCCGACCGAGAAGGAGAGCGTGGTGGCCGTGACTCCGTCGGACGCGAGGAGGTTGGTGCCCCCTGCGGTGGAGGTGAAGGTGTTCCAGTAGTTGTTTCCGGGGTCCGCGTAGGCGCCCTGGCCGGAATAGCTCGAGACGAAGAAGACTTTGGCCTCGATGTTGACGACCGTCGCGGCGTTCGCGGCGGCGCCGAGGAGAACGGGAAGCGCGAGGATTTGCAGAAGCTGGACGTAAGATTTTTTCATGGGTTTTGGGGTTGTTGCTTATGGCTGGGACGCGCGATTCGGTATGCGTGGAAGCACCCATTCATCAATCGTAAATAGCTATTTTTTAACAAATTGAGGAATGAACCCTAGGCGTTGACCGGCGGGCGTCGGATGCCATGCACACCGCGGCATGAACGCCGTGGGCCGGCGCCTTTCTCCGGAGGGGCGCGTGCGGCCCTCTCGGCGGGCTCGAAGAGCCAAAGATTGTCACGGGAGCCGCCCCGAAGGGTGTATATGTTTTTTGGATACGAATCGAGGGCTCCGCGTCCGGCGCGACGAGTGTCCGCCGCGGGGCCGGCGGTTTGCTCTCGGCCGACGGGTTGCCTCGCGGGCGGGCTTCCGATCGCTCACCCCGTGGATTTCTTCTTTCGGGCCGCGAAGAGCACGACGGCCTGACCGCAATCGCCCCCTCGCGCTAATCGACCGAGCGCAAGCGCTCCAGCTCCGCGATCAAGCCCGCCATCCGGGCATCTCCCCGCTCCGCGCGCCGCCGCACCAGACGGAACACCACCCAAACCCAGGCCAGCGTCCCTGCCAGCGCCGCGAGGTGTCGGCCCGGATGAGCCGGCCAGAATCGATCGATGAAAAGGAGCTCCAGTCCGACGAGAATCAACGCGACCACGATGCGCACGTGAACCCGGCTCAGCTTTCGCCGCCTCTGCAAAACGCCGATCTGCCGCTCCACATAATCCACCGTGGAAAGCAACGGGCTCACATCGGGTCGTCGGACCGAGGCCAACACCAGACCGATCATCCCCAGAATCGCCAGAAGCATGATGCCCACTCCGGACAGGACCAACGGACGCTCCCCCGCGTGACGCCACAACCGCATGCACATCCAGACGACCGGCGCCATTCCCGCCACTATCCCGATCGCAGTTAAACGAAATGTTCTATGCTGGCGGCCCAAGGCCCGCTCCAGCTCGGCGGCTGCCATCGCCACGTCCGGCGATGCGGCGGACTTCTCGGCGGCGGGGATGCTCTTCCAGAGATTTTTCAAATGCTTCAAATCGTCAGAATCGCGGTGGTTCATGGCAGGAGTGATTTGCGGAGTTTCTCTTTGCAGCGGTTTATCCGGACGCCGACATGGCCGGGTGTCAGACCGAGGATTTCCCCGATGTGCTGGTAGCTGAGATCTTCGAGGACCAAGGACATCAGCACGCGGTCGGCGGGACACAGCCGGCTGATGGCCTGTTGCAAGGCGTCCAATCGTTGCTCTTCGGAGTCTTTTTCGGAAAGCGCCCGGGCGCTTTCGTCGATTTGTGTTTCGACACCGCTCAGGGGCAGGACGCCTCCGCGTTCGCGCCGGTTGTGGCTGATCACCGTGTTCACCGTGATCCGATAAAGATAGGTGGACCAAGTAGCCCGCCCCTCGAAGCGATCCCAGTTGCGCCAGACGTTTAGTAAAACTTCCTGGCAAAGGTCATCCGCCGCGCCGCGATCATACAGGTAGGCCAGGCACACCCGGCGGATCATCGGCAGATGGGCCTCCACCAGTTCGGCAAACCGCCGGCGATGGTCAGCGTCGTGCATGGGCGTGTGGCAAAAAGGCGTCCATTTTCTCCCACAGCCAAGCTGGCTCCTCATACATCAGGAAGTGCCTGGCCTCGATCATATGTAGTTCGCATTTCGTCGCGGAGAACTGGGCTCGGTAGCGACGCTCCGTTTCCTCGCCTCCCATCCCTCCTTCGGGTGCGGAAGGCTGGAAAGCGCCCAGGACCAGAAGAGGGCGCCGCAAGCGTGCCAGTTCCCGACGCAGATCGGTCTCCATCATCTCGGCCATCACGCCGGCCTCCGTGGTCGGATCACCGCGAACCGCCCACGCGACCGCGCGGGCGCGCCGCGCCGGGTCGGAAATCATCCGGCTCATCGCCATCTCCTTCTGCCGGCCTCGTTGCTCCGGTGTGAGCCGGCTCAACATTTGCGCATACCGAGCCGTAGCCGTCGCGTCCGACGCCGGCTTCGCGGCCGGATTCAGAAGCGCGGGAAAAAAAGGAACTCCGTCGACCGTCACGACGGATTCCACCAATTCCGGAGCTTCCAAAGCGACCGAAAGAGCGACCAAGCCGCCCAGGCTGTGGCCCACCAAAACCGCCGGCCCGCCGGCCTGGTCGCGCAGGTAGGCGATCAAGCTGTCGCGGTAGCCGGTCAGATACGGGCCGCGTGGAAGAGGCGACGCACCGGCAAAGCCCGGCAGCGTCACCTTATGGCAACGAAAGCGCGGCGCGTAGCGGAGCACCGCGTCGTCCCACGCGTCGCCCGAACAGAGATAGCCGGGGATCAACACCAGAGGAGGTCCGGAGCCTTGCACCGATACCTGCAAGGCCGGCGCGGCCGACTCCGTCGCGCCGCGCGCCAGAGTAAATCCCAACCCAAGACAGAGGAACAAACAGAAGAAGGTCTTCATGCCCGGTTAGTCGCGCCGCCTCGAAAAACATTACAGGGAAAGAGTCGCGAGGAGGGAAAAGGCGTTCAGACGTCGATCAGGGACGGGCTTAGTTCTACTTTGTTAAAAAGGAATCGGGGCAAGCCGAAGGGGCCGGGGCGTTGTTTGTTGATCTTGTGCCGGAAGGAACTCGCTCGCCCCTTGGTCGCCTGGCGTTGAAGAATCTTCCCCGGGCGTGT
>CBINJQ010000335.1:0-5345 GCA_966251015.1 uncultured Akkermansia sp.
CTCGATGTCCTTGCCCATGGGGATGTCCTCGGGCTCCCAGTGGTTGGCCTTCATCTTGCGATAGAGGTCGTAGGCCCACTGATACTTCAGCGGCAGCAGATTAAAATACATGGTCTGCTGGCCGTTGATGACCTTTTTGCCGGCGAAAGCGGCCTCGGCCTTGTCCTGGTCGAGGGTGAATGTCTTGGAACCGACGGTGAAGGTTTTCTGCATGGCGATGGCGAGGGACGAAGGTGGAAAGGGAGGGCGGAACGAGGGCGGGCGAGAAGAGGCGAAAAAAAGCGGGGAGCGAGGAGCGATTTTTGGGCGAAACTACGGACGGAAACAGACGGTTTCGGGAGTGACAAAGCAGCGAAAACGGCGCGAGCAATCCCGAGTTGCCCCCACTTATTGACAAGCCATTCACCACTATGGGTAGTGGTTGGCGACCGGCCGAGCCACAAGGGATTGGAAATCCGAAATGGACAGGTCAATTCGTTCCGCTTGTCCGACTGAATTTTTTCCAGCATATTTTGTCTTGCCTCCGGGCGCCGCGCAGCGGGGCGAGGGAACGGGCAAAAAAGCCCGGTATCAGGTTGCGCGACGCGGGCTCGGAGCAGGGGGCGACACGAGGGCCGGTCGCGCGCCGGGCGGGCGCCGGGCGGGAAAATGCAAAAGCCCCGCGGCGCGGGGCCGCGGGGCTTCGTAAGGGGAACGCGGATACTTATGAGGAGAAAAGCCTACTTCCCGATGCCGCAGGCGCGGAAGCCGATCTTCCTGAGCTTGGCGAGGTCGGTGATGTTGCGTCCGTCGAAGATGAAGGCGGGTTTCGGCATTCCGGCGTAGATCCTGCCGTAATCGAGCGTCTTGAACTCGTCCCACTCGGTCACGATGGCGATGGCGTGCGCGCCGACGCAGGCCTCGTAGGCGGTCTGGGCGACGGCGAGGCGCGGACTGGGGGCCACGCCCTTGCCGCAGACGTCGGAGATGATCTCGTCCGCGGGCACCTTGGGATCGTAGACGACGACGTTGGCGTGCTCGGTGAGCAAGTCGCGGCAGACGTTGATCGCGGCGGATTCGCGCGTGTCGTTGGTGTCTTTTTTGAAGGCGAAGCCCAGGACGGCGATGCGTTTGTCGGCGACGGTGTTGAAGAGACTGCGCACGATTTTCCCGGCGAAGCGGCGCTTTTGCCAGTCGTTGATCTTGATCACGCCCTCCCAGTAGGCGGCGACCTCGGGCAGGCCGAAGTGCTCGCAGAGGTAGACGAGGTTGAGCACGTCCTTCTGGAAGCAGGAGCCGCCGAAGCCGACGGAGGCCTTGAGAAACTTCGGACCGATGCGGGAGTCCTTGCCGATGGCGTTGGCGACCTCGTCGACGTCGGCCTCGGTGGCCTCGCAGAGGGCGGAGATGGCGTTGATCGAACTGATGCGCTGCGCGAGGAAGGCGTTGGCGACGAGCTTCGAGAGCTCCGACGACCAGAGGTTGGTGGTGATGATGCGCTCGCGCGGGACCCAGCGCGCGTAAACGGAGACGAGCGCCTCGATGGCCGCCTCGCCCTCGGGCGTGCGCTCGCCGCCGATCAACACGCGGTCGGGTTGCTGGAGGTCCGGGATCGCCGTGCCCTCGGCGAGAAACTCGGGGTTGGAGAGGACCTGGCACTTCGGGGCGCCCGGATGCGCGGCGAGGATCTCCTGGATCGTCGTGGCGGTGCGCACCGGGATGGTGGACTTCTCCACGATGATCTTGGGTGTCGTCGCCACCTCGGCGATGGTGCGGGCCACGGACTCGATGTAGCGCAAATCGGCCGCGCGCCCCGCGCCGACACCGTAGGTTTTGGTCGGCGTGTTCACCGAAACGAACACGATGTCGGCCTCCGCGATGGCGCCCTTCACGTCGGTCGAGAAGAAGAGGTTGCGGCCGCGAGCCTCGCGGACCACCTCGTCCAGACCCGGCTCGTAGACCGGCAAGACGTCGGAGTTCCACGCCGCGATCCGCCGTTCGTTCAGATCCACCACCGTCACTTGGATGTCGGGCGCCTTGAGCGCGATCATCGACATGGTGGGGCCTCCGACGTAGCCAGCTCCGATGCAGCAGATTTTCATAGGAAATTAGGACGGCGATGTTCTCCGCCCTCGCCCGCCAAATCCAAGCCGCATTTTCGTGGGAGCGGCGCTCCACGGCTTAGTTCGGCAGGCAAGGACCGGAACGACCTCGGCCCCCGCATCGGGAAAATCCGGCGGGCGAAACCCGCATCCCGCACGACGACCTGCGATGGAAAATCCCGTCGACGCGCGCCCGATATGGAATCGGCCGGTTGAAGTTCTAGACTTCTTGAGTCCCCTGCCCGCTCGTCTAGCAACACCCGCTTCCCTTTCCCATGTCCTTAGCCCACGCGCTCCGCACCCTCCTGGTCCTCGGCCTAGGCCTTTCCCTGCTTTCGACAACTTCACGCCTACATGCGGCCCCCGTCGACGACGCGAAGGCCGCCCTCTCCGCCGGCATCGCGGAGGTGTCGGCCGCCATCCGCGAACGGCCGGCGCAACAAGACCTGATCGCGCTGCTTGATTCCCTCGTCGACAAGCACTTCGCGTTTGGCACGACCACGCGCCTCGCCGTGGGCCCCGCCTGGCGCGATTTCACGCCGGACCAGCAAACCAAAACCGTGGCGCTTTTCAGCCGCCTCGTCATCCGCACCTACGCCGATCGCGTCACCGGCGACACCGACCCGAAGATCGTCTACGGCGCCCCCGTCGAGCTCAAGACCGGCCGGGTCGAGGTGCCCACCACCACCACCAGCGCCGGGCAGACCTACGCCGTCGCCTATCGCCTTGAACTCGATCCCAAGGCCGAACCGGCCCGCTGGCGCGTCTACGACGTCGTCGCCGAAGGCGTGTCCTTGATTTCCAACTACCGTTCGCAGTTCGACCCGATCATCAAGAAATCGGGCGCGACCGGCCTGCTCGAAACGCTCGAGTCCAAGATCGCCGAGCAAAACGCCGCCCTCGCCGCGGGGAAAAAATAAACGCTTACCGCCCGCCCGTCGCCCGATCCGAGCATGCCGCGCACGCCTTGCCGACCCTCGACCCTTTCGCCATGACCACCGCTCTGCGTCACCTGATCCTTGTCTCCACCGCCCTCGCCCTCGGCTCGCCCGCCGCCTTCGCCCAGGCGCCCTCCGCCGAACGCGTGATCGACGAACGCGGCGGCGCCGCGGCCACCGAGGAGGACTACGACGAATACGCCCCGGTGCAGGTATCCGATCCCCTCGAGGGCTTCAACCGCCGGGTCTTCGCGTTCAACGACTGGACCTACGTCCATGTTTTCACGCCCGCGACCAAGGCCTACGAGACCGTCGTGCGCCCGCCCGTGAACCGCGCCATCGGCAACTTTTACGACAACCTCCGCTACCCCGTGCGCCTCGTGAACTGCCTCCTTCAGGGCAAGTTCTCCCGCGCCGACCTCGAAACCCGCAAGTTCGTGGTCAACACGCTCGGCGGTTTCGGCGGCTTCATCCGCCAATCGGACAACGTCGCGTCGCTCGCCGGCGTCCCGCGCGAGGACCTCGGCCAGACGCTCGGCCACTACGGCGTGCCCCACGGCCCGTATGTCGTGGTGCCGATCTTCGGCGGCTTCAGCCTTCGCGACCTCGGCGGCCGTGTCGGCGATACCGTCACGTCGCCCACCGGCTGGGAATACATCGAACCCGGCGGTCGCGAATGGACCGGCGACTTGGATTGGGAATGGCAGGCCGCCATCTCGGTCACCGACACGATGAGCAGCCTCCCCGCCGTGCTCGACCTCTACGGACAGATGAAAAACGCCGCGGTGGACCCCTATCTTTCGGTCCGCGACGCCACCCGTCGCTACCGCGACGCCGAGACCGCGCGCTGATCCGGTCCCCCTGCCCCGCGCTTCGGCGGAAGCACGGGCAACGCCACGGTAGGCCGCCCGACGCGGAAACTGCGCCGCGCCCCGTAAAACAACTCCGCGCGACGGAGACGGAAAAACACGTTCGTCCAAGTCGCGAGAGACGGAGGTCAGCCGTAAGCCCATCCGGCCTTTCGCAACCCCGGCCGGTGCGATCCCCCGCCCTCCTCGCAGGACATTCGCGCAGGTGAATGTATCTACAGACGCGGCCGAGCGGAGACGACGTGCGCCCGGCGTGCTCGCGTTTCCACGTCCTCTCATGCTCACGCGGCGAAGCGCAGACCAAGCGCAACCCCATCGAGCCTCTCCCCCAAGCCCGCGTAGCTTCTGCAACTTATAAGTATTATGTTGTAAATAATAAGTAAACACATGAGGCAATTCGAGCCATTCGGCACCCTACTAACATACATAACATGAAAGTCGCATATCGTTCCTTGGCCCTCGCGGCCGCTCTCATCGTCTCCTCCACCGCCGCCCTCGGCGCCGGTTTCTTCGAATCGTTCGAAACCGGCCTGCCGACAGGCTCGGGCGCCACCGCCTCCGGCCAGACTCTCACCCTCGCCTCGGGCGATTGGTATGCCATCAACCACAGCGGCGCCATCGGCACCACGACCGGCGTTTTCAACGGCGACTCCAACTCGCCCTTCCCTGCGCACGACGGAAACAACTACGCCGGCTTCAACTATAACTCCGCGGCCGGCGCCAACACCATCAGCGTCTGGCTGATCACTCCCGAGCTTTCCTTCATCGCCGGGGACACCGTTTCGTTCTACACCCGCACCGTCAGCGCACCGGCATTCGCCGACCGCCTGGTGGTGCGCGCCAGCGACAACGGCGCGAGCCTGGACATCGGCGTCGGCGCCAACGACGTGGGCGACTTCGACATGGTCCTCGGCACCGTGAACGCCGGCCTCAGCACTTCCGGCTATCCCAACACCTTTACCCAGTTCACCTTTGCGGTCCCCTTCACCGGCACCGGCCGCATCGCGTTCCAATACCACGTGACCAACGGCGGCCCCTCGGGCACGAACAGCGACAACATCGGCATCGACGCGGTGACCATCGGCGCCGTCCCCGAGCCCTCTTCCTTCGCCGCCTTGGCCGGCGTGGTCGGGCTCGGAGCCGCCCTCCTGCGCCGCCGCCGCGCCTCCGCCTGAGTTTCCCCGACGACCCGCTGCGGCCCGTCACGAATCCCGACGCTCGCGTCGGGATTTTTTTTCGTGTAGCGACACCGCCATCATGCCCATCCCCGCGCCCTTCCGTCTCCCCGCCGCCCTGCCCTTGGTGGTCGCGGCCCTGCTCTCCGGCTGCATCAAACCCGCCGAGCAAAAAGCCCCCGAAAACAAACCCGGCCCCAAGGCCGAACCGTTCGCCACCGCTCCCGCCGCCCCGACCCAGCCGCCCTCCGTCGCGGGCATCCCCGCCGCCGCCATCGGAGC
>CBINJQ010000336.1:0-5314 GCA_966251015.1 uncultured Akkermansia sp.
CACGCGTTGGCGGATGCGGCCCACCCGGGCGGGATGGGTGAACACCGCGTAGGCGAAGCTGCGCCACGCGAACATCGACGCGAGGACGAGGCCGTAGGCGAGGATCACGAACCACCGCGATATGGGCGGATCGAATTTCAGGACGAGCGAGAGGCTCAGGTAGGCGATCAGCCAGAACGTGGTGCCCCGGATGACGATGTTGAGAGATTGGAATTTCCGGAGCAGGAGCCGCTCCTCGTAGAGCCCGAGCTGGGCGTAGGCGACGGTCAGAAAGGCGGTGCCGAGCAGGAGCAGGGGGAGGTATTGGACATAGGCGGCGTCCGGCACCTCCAGGCCGACGCTGCCGACGGGCGTTTCGTAGCGGAGCCAGTAACCGAGCGAGAGCGCGCCGAAGGCGACGAGGGCGTCACCGGCCACGAGGAGGGCCGGGAGGATCACCTTGCGCAGACGGGCGGAGTGCGGGACGGCGTGCATGCTCGGTGCGAGTGTTGGTCGAAAGCGGAGATCAAGCGGCGGAGCCGGAGGGCATGTTCGACGCTTCGGGTTATTTTTCCAACCTCAACTCAGACGGGGCGAGGCCGCCGCAGGCGAGGAGCAGGGACGGTGAGATATAATCGCGGTCCGGCAACGCGGAGGCGAGCTCCGGGGAAATCGCCGGTTTCAGGAGGACGCCGACATCCGCCGGAGCCGGGCCGTCGGGGTGGCCGAGGAGCACGCCGTGGCCTGTCCGGACGCGGCGGTAGGCGGACGCGGCGTTCGCGGGCGGGCCGGCGGCGAGCAGACGCGAGGCGAACCCGGGAGCGAGCCCGTGCTCGGCGAGAAACGCGGCCGCGCGGGCGAGGGCGGCGTCGCGGTGCGGGTTTAGCGCGGGATCGTTCCATCGGGGGGACCAGGCGAACTCCGGATCGAGCAGGATCTCGGCCGCGAGGGGAGGCACGGGAGATTCTTTCGCCCCGGCGCGAAGCCGGGCCGTCGCCAGGCCGACCCAGACCCCGGCGCGGGACGGCGCCAGGCGGGCGGCGGAGGCAAATCGTGCGGCGGCTTCGTCGGCGTTCGCCGACGCCGGGTCCTGGAGAAGAAGCCAGCCGAGGTTGTAATGGGCGGATTCGTTCGCGGGATTGAGCGCGATCGCGGCGCGAAGGAGGGCCGAGGCCTCTCCGGGGGCGGGCGCGGGCAGGTCGCGGAAGGGATGTCCGGTCGCGAGGTGCGACGCGAGTTGGTCGACGTAGAACGGGTCCGTCGGCGCGAGCCGGTGGGCGTGGCGGAGCTTTGCGGCGAAGGCCGGCGCGTCGTCTTCCGCGGCGGCGTCGAGCGCCGCGGACCAGGCCGCGCGGGCGTGGAGGTCGCGCGTCACCGGCCATGCCAGGGCGGCGACGGCGAGGATGGCGGGCAAAAGAAACCAAAGCGGGCGACGGGAGCAGGCCGGCGAGGGCGCCTCGCAGGCGAGTTTGGCGAGCGGCAGGGCCGCGAGCACGGCGAAGGCGGGCGTGGCGAAGGGGTGGTCGAAAAGGAGCAGGACCCCGCCGCAAACCAGCGCCGCGAGGAGAGGCGCCTGCCCGGACCGACGCGTGAGCGCGGCGGCCCGGCGGGCGAGGGCGACGAGCAACAGGCCGAGCGCGACAAGGCCGGCCCCGCCGAGCGTGGCGGCCGTCTGGGCGAAACTGTTGTGGAGCTGGAGATAGTTGTCGGGCGTGCCGGGCAGGGCGGCCCGGACGGCGGGAAACGCATGGGGCACGGCGCCTGGTCCCCAGCCCGCCACGGGACGGAGGGCGGCGAGGCCGAAGCCGCCGCGGATCATGGCGAGCCGCTGGTCGTTGCTCTCGTTTGAAACCGCGGACCAGGTTCCCGTGGAGACCAGTTCCCGGAGGCGGGCGTTTGACAGCACCGCCGCGCCGAGGGCGAGCGCGCTCGCGACGAGAAAGAGGACGATCCTGCCTCGGCGCAGAAGAATCACCGCCGCGCCGGCGGTGGCGGCGACGGCGAGGGCGAGAATGGCCCCGCGGCTGGAGGAACTGGCGGCGAGGGCGGCCGCCGAAAGCGATCCGAGGGCATGAAACGCGCGCATCCCCGGCGAGCGGGCGCCGGCCGCGAGGACGGCGAGCCAGCAGGCGGCGAGCGCGAAGACGGAGCCGGTCGTGTTCGCATGGCCGAAGGGCTGGGCGTTGCGCGACTCCGTGTGCGGCAGCCAGAGAAACGCGCCGACCAGCATAAGCGGATAGAGGAACGACGCGCCGAGGAGGTCGGCCCGCGGGTGGCGCAGGACGGGCAGCAGCGCATAGGGCAGGGCGAGCGCCCCGAGAAAAGGAAGCAGGGCCGGCGCGAGGGTTCCCCGCAACGGCGAGCAGGCCGCGGCGACGACGCCGGCAAGCGCGAGGCCTCCGAACGCGAGATCGAGCGCGCCGCCGAGCCGGGCATGCGGGCGACCGAGCGCCGGCCGGGCGAGCGCGACAAGCACGGGCATGAGCCAGAACACCGCCGCGCCGAGCGCCGAAGGCCAGGTTTGCAGACGGGTGGACGAAAGCGTCGGAAGCGTGAGCGCGAGAAGCAGCGCGAGCGCGGCCGAGGAAAGGAGAAGCGTCCGGTCGGGGACGCGGGCGGGATCGGGCTCGTTCACGCGAGAAGGCGGCCCGGCCCGATGTGAAGGCGCGGGCGGGCGACGCGGACGCGACGACGATGAAACGCTTGCGCGAAAGGGCGGGTGCCTCCGGGGAGATGGGTCATGGCGTCGAAAACCGGAGCGTGGGCGCGGGGGGCGGGAGCGGGAAGCGGATTTTTCTCAACGCGGAGGAGCGGAGCCGTTTCACGGTTTCCGGACCGGGGCGAGCGCGCCTTGACCGGCACGAGGCGCGGCGGGCAGGGTGGACGGATGGATACTCCGGAGCTCACGGCGGCGAGGCATAGGCGGCGGCGCTTGGCGGCGCTGGCCGTCTGCGCGGTCGCGGGTCTCGCGCTGGTCGGGTGGGCGGCCGCCCAGCCGCACGAGACCTGGACGCGCCTGCTGGAAGGGGCGGCAAGCGCGACCGAATGGGTGCGCGGGCTCGGCGCGGGCTGGTTCTTCGCGGCGTTCGCGGTGCTGCCCGCGATCGGGTTCCCGGTCTCGCCCTTCGCGGTCGGCGCCGGCTCCCTGTTTGGTCCGGTGCTGGGGCTTCCGCTGGTGCTGGTGTTTTCCGGGGCGAGCATGGCGGTGAGCATGACCATCTCCTACGGCCTGGCGCGTTTTATGGTGCGCCCTTGGGTGGAGCGCTTGCTGGGATTCCTGGGTTACAAGATACCGGTCGTCCCGGCGGGACGGCATCGCGTGTTTGTTTTTCTGGTCCGGGTGACGCCGGGGGCTCCCTACGTTTTCCAAAGCCTGCTGCTCGGACTGGCGGGCGTGCCCTTCGCGACCTACCTCGCGATCTCGTGGGTCGTTTCGACCGCGACGGTCTCGCTGATGATCGTGTTTGGCGACGCGCTGATGAAGGGGCGGGGAAAACTGGCGCTGGCCGCCCTGGCGGGCGTCGTCGTCGTGGCCGTCGCGATCAAGCTGGTCCGTGAAAGACTCGCCGCGCGCGAGGCGGCGGTCCAAGTCGGAAACGGGGGCTGCGAATGAACACGTTTGGCGGACGCGAGATCGACCTGGGCGCGGGCGGGACGCGGGCGGAGAGCGTCACGGAGTTCACGCGGCGCGTGAAGGCGCTCCTCGAGGGCGGGTTGAAGCCGGGCTGGGTGCGCGGGGAGGTATCTAACCTCCGGATACAAGCGAGCGGTCACGTCTACTTTTCGCTGAAGGACGCCGGGGCGCAGGTGCGGGCGGTGATGTTTCGGGGCGACGCGGCGCGGCAGACCACGAAGCCGCGCGAGGGCGGCCAAGTCGTCGTCTACGGCGAGGCCTCGGTCTACGAGGCGCGCGGCGAATACCAGCTCATCGTGCGCGCGGTGGTGGACGACGGCACGGGGCGTTTGCAGCGCGAGTTCGAGGCGCTCAAGGCCCGGCTCGCGGCGGAGGGGCTGTTCGCCAAGGAGCGGAAGCGCGAGCTGCCGAGGCTGCCGCGGACGGTGGGTTTCGTGACCTCGCCGACGGGCGCGGCGGTGCAGGATTTTTTGCGCATCCTGGCGCGGCGCGAGTGGCGCGGGCGCGTGGTGGTGCTGCCGGCCAAGGTGCAGGGAGAGGGGGCGGCCGCCGAGTGCGCGGCGATGATCGCGGCGGCGAACGATCCGATCGCCTGCGGGGTGAACTTCGACCTGCTGGTCGTGGGACGCGGCGGCGGCTCGCTGGAGGATCTCTGGGCCTTCAACGAGGAGGTTCTGGTGCGCGCGGTGGCGGCGTCGCGCGTGCCGGTGATTTCGGCGGTGGGCCACGAGATCGATTTCACGCTCTGCGATTTCGCGGCGGATCTGCGCGCGGAGACTCCGAGCGCGGCCGCCGAGTTGATCTCGAGCGGCTTCGTGGCGGAGAGCGAGCGGCTCGCGCGGCTGGCGCGCGCCCTGGAGGGCGAGGCGGAGGCGGGACTGGGGGCGGCGCGCGACCGTTTGGACGGGCTCGGCGCGCGGCTGAAGCTGCTCTCGCCCGCGGCGCAGGTGGAGCGCGGCTGGCTGCGGCTCGACGATCTGCGGAACCGGGCCGACGCGGCGCTGGCGCACGCGGTGCAGGCGCGACGGCACGGGGCGGCGCTGCTGGCGGGGCGTTTCGCGGCGGCCTCGCCGGCGCGGCGGGTGGAGACGGAGTCGCAGCGGCTGCTGGGACTTTGGAAGCGTTTGCAGGCGGCGAGCCCGGCCTCGGTGTTGAACCGGGGTTTCGCGATCGTGCGCGACGCGGAGGGGCGGCCGGTCACACGCGCGGCCGCGCTTCGGGCGGGCGAGCGCATCGGGCTCGAGTTTGGCGACGGGCGCGCCTCGGCGCGGGTCGAGCAAAGCCCCTGAGCGTGCGGGACCATGGTCCCCCAATTTTGTAAATTTGGTCCTTAACGCGGGCGGCATGCGCCGGGCGCTTGCGTCGACGAAACGGCCGGGTTCTGGCTTTGGCCGCTTTCACCCCGGTCTCCATGCACCTGTTTCGCATCCCCGGCGCGGCTCTCGCGGCCTGCGCGTTCGTCTCGCTCTGTCGGGCGGGACTCGACACCAACGCCAACCAGTTCAGCGACGTGTGGGAGGCGGTGCATGGCGTTCCGCCGGGACTGTCCGGCGCGGCGGATTCCGACGGCGACGGCCTGAGCAACGCGCAGGAGGCCGTCGCGGGCACCGATCCCTTCGACGCGTTCTCCCTGCCGCGCGTCGCGCTTTCCTTCTCCGGCGGCCTGCTTTCCCCGTCGTGGACCGGGTTGCCCGGGAAACG
>CBINJQ010000337.1:0-5247 GCA_966251015.1 uncultured Akkermansia sp.
AGAGGGTGTTGTGGTTGAACTGCAGGCGCTCGACGTCGGTGAGGCCGAAGAGCATCGCGCCGAGCGAGCCGCCGCCGAGCGGGAGCGCCTCGGTCATCCAGGAGAAGGCGGGCTGCTCATACCAGAGGATGGAGCTGGCGGGATCGGCGGCGCGCGGAGGGGCGGCGTTTACGGGGGCGGCGGGATTCGCGTGGGAGGCGGGCCGGCGCGGGGCCGCTTCGGCGGTGGAGGCGGCGGCGAGGCCGAGGGAGGCGGCGAGGAGGGAGACGGTGGATTTCAAGGAGGGGCTTCGCATCGTAAGGAGAGTGAGGAGGGTGGAGGGGGCGGCGGTCATGGGGCGACGTGAAATCGTTTCGCCCGCCGGTCCGGCCAAGGTCCGGTTTTGCTACCGAGTTAGCACGCCGAGGCGGCGAGGCGGGCGGGCGGGAAAGCCTGGATCACGTTTAGTCGACGTCGCTGCGGAACGGGGAGGCGGGAAGGCCGGCGCGGTTGAACAGGTTGCCGGCGGCGACGTTGGCCCAGCCATAGCGGACGCGGGCGGGTTTGGGCACGTTTGGCGAGGAGACCTCGACGGTGTCGCCGACGATGCGGGCTTCGGCGGGGTGGAAGGCGCCGCTCGCGCCGGCCACGGCGAAGCCGGAGAGGGGGCCGTCTTTGGCGACGAGGCCGCCGCCGAGGTGGGTGAATCGGAGCACGGCGCGGTCCTCTTTGACATCGAGGCCGGAGAACACGGGACCGGAGTAGTCGATGGCTTCGCCGTAGGCGAGGGCGCGGGCGGCGAGGGCGAGACGGGCGCCGACGGGGGCCTTGTCGGCGGGGTGGATGTCCTCGGCGTCGCCGCAGTCGATGGTGACGGCCATCGCGGTGCGCGGCGTGTTTTGCCAGGCGATGAGCTGGGCTTCGCGGATCTCGGGCCGCATGTCCTTGAACGGCGCGATTTGCACGAAGAGGAAGGGGAGCGCGTCGTCGCCCCAGTGTTTGCGCCAGTCGGTGACGAGGGCCGGAAGGAGGGTGCGGTATTGGCGCGCGTTCCAGACGTTGGCCTCGCCTTGGTAGAACGCGAAGCCGCGCAGGGCGTAGGGGACGAGGGGCGCGATCATGCCGTTGTAGAGGACGGTGGGCGTGCCGGGGTCCTTGGCGGATTCCCGGGGCGGCTGCCCCATCCGGCGAAGTTCGACGGAGTAGCGCGCGAGCCAGGGGCCGCGAAGCGGGACGGGGGAGAAGGCGCCGTCGAGGGCGCGGGCTTCGAAGGGGAGGCTGTTGTTCCAGAAGCCGCCGTTGTTGCCGGCGTCGAGCGCGCGGATGGCGATGAGGTTGCCCTGCTTTTTGAGGATGGAGCCGGGCACGCGGTAGACGCGCGGGGTGTCCCACCCGTCCGTGCGCCCGATCTCGGCGCCGTTGATCCAGGTGGTGTCGGCGTCGTCGATCGCGCTCAGGCGGAGCTCGATGTCCCCGCCTTTCCATGAGGCGGGAAGATCGAGGCTGCGCCTCAGCCAGACCACTCCGTCGAAGCCGGGGCGACCGGACGATTCCCACATCGCGGGAAGGTCGATGGTGCTCCACTCGTCGGCGTCGAGCGCGGGGTCGGCCCAGCAGACCGGCGAGTTGGTGCCGGGATCGTGTTGGAAATACCAGTCGTCGAACCGGGCGCGAAGGGCGGCGCGGGCTTTCTCCGGGTGGGCGACGGCGTCGGCGAGGTCTTTGATCCGGGGTTGGAAATCGGGGAACGCGTCCAAACCCGAGGCGCTGGTCCACGCTTGCGCGGGGGTGCCGCCCCAGGAGCTGTGGATGATGCCGACGGGCACGCCGAGCTTTTGGTGCAGGTCGCGGGCGAAGAAGAAACCGACGGCGGTGAAGTCCGGAGCGGTCTCGGGCGAGCAAACGGTCCAGCGCATGGCGGCCGTCTTTTGGGGCGAGAGCGCGGTCTGCTGGCCGACGTGGAGCTGGCGGACGAGCGGGAGGCGCGCGGCGGCGATGGCGGCTTCGGCGCCGACGATCGGTTTCTGGCCCGGGCGGGGACCGAGCTGGCGTTCCATGTTGGACTGGCCTCCGCAGAGCCAGACCTCGCCGACGAGGACGTCCTCGACGCGGACGGTCTCGTTGGAGCCGGGGCTGGTCACCATCAGGGAACGCGGCGCGTCGCTGGCCGGAAGCGGGTCGAGGTTCACGCTCCAGCGTCCGTCGGCGTCGGCGACGGCGATTTTCACCTGTCCGGCGAAGGCGACGAAGACGCGGTCGCCGGGGGAGGCGGCGCCCCAGACGGGCGCGGGGCGCTCCCGTTGCAGGACCATATGGTCGGCGAAGGGGCTCCCGAGCTGCAGCGCCGCGTGGGCGGGGAGCGCGAGGAGCAGGGGCGAAAGCGCCGGAAGCCGGGCGAGCAGGATGCGGAGGGGATGCATGGGGAAGGGGACGGGAGTATGGAAATTTGGCGGGGGGACGCGGCCGGGGCGCGGACCGGTTCAATCCCGTTCGGCGGCCGACGCCGGCGGTTCGCCGAAGAAAAAATCGACGGAGCCGGCGTAGCGGCCGACGGCGAAGTTGGGCATGCCCTGGGGGCCGAGGGAGGCGGCGTCGCCGAACTTGTGGCCGATGGCGTTGATGCCGTGGAGGAGGGAGAGGTCGCCGGGCGGCGGGGCGACGTTGAGGCCGGCGCGGGTCGGGTGGGATTCGGGCCAGGTGAGCACGCGCAGGAAAAGATCGGGCGTGTCGGTCACGAGGAGGACGCGCGGGCCGGTGTTTTCCAGCGAGGCCCAGCGGAGACCGGCGTGGTAGCCGCGAAACTCGGGATAGTCCCAAGTCTGGCCGGTGTTGGTGTTGTTGGCGGTTTTCCGATGCACGCCGAGGGCGGGACCGGCGAGGCGGTTTTTCCAGACGCGTTCCGGGCCGCGGCCGAGCCAGCGGAAGGCGCGAAGCTGATCCTCCGGGTAATCGAAGGTGACGCCCAGCCACGGCTGCTCGCCGTGGAGGGTGTAGTGGTAGTCGAGGCGGAGCCAGCCGTCGGGGCGGACGCGCCAACGGAAACCGTCGGGCGAGCCCGGCGCGGGGTTGAGGGAGACGACGTAGTCACGTCCGTCGGGCCCGTGGGCGACGCGGTCGGCTTTCCATTCGCCGACGACGGGGCGGGGGCCGTTGGCGAGGGGCGTGACGATGTCGTCGACGGAGGCCGAGAGGAGGCGGGCGTTGGCGAGAGCGAAGCGGAAGGAGCGGCCGGCGGCGCGGACGACCAGGGTCTCGCCGGAGACTTCGGCGGAGGGCGGGGAAAGTTCCGCCGGGGCGTAACGGACGATGCGCTCGCGGATGGCGGCCTCGTCGCGGAGGGGCCAGGTCCAGGTCTGGATCTCGCGGCCGTGAGGATCGGCGAAGGAGAGGCGCAGGGCGTCGTGTTGGCGCCAGTCGGCGGGCAGGTCGAGCGCGAGCGGACCGGAGGCGCCGGGGGCGAGGGCGGGGCCGGGCAAGGGGCCGGACTCGGCGACGCAGATCCAGCCGTCGGAGGGCGGTGTCCGGCCCGGGGCGACGGGATCGGGAAAACGGCCGAGAGACCAGCGGAGGGTGCAGCGGGAGAAGTCGGTGAAATCGAATCCGTTTTCGACGCGCAGGGTGGCGTCGCCACGCGCGAGCGCGGAGGCGTCGACACGCACGGGGCACCAGAGGGCGCGGAGGGTGGCGAAGCTCGCTTCTTTTTCGCGGTAGGGGCCGAGGATGCCGTCGGGGGCGGCGTCGCCTTTGGCGTCGAGGACGCCGCCGAGGTCGTCGCGCACGAGGGCCTCGTCGATGAAGGCCCAGATGAGGAGGCCGGCGCCGTTGGGGGCGTCGCGGATGGCGGTCCAGTAGTCGTCGAGGCCGGCTCCGCCGCCGCCGTCGTGGAGGGCGTGGAGGTTTTCGGTCGGCATGAAGGCGGGTTTGCCGGCGCCGAGGTAGGACAGGACGGTGGAGTAGTCGGAGTAGTGGTGGGTGTTGAGCCCGCTCATGACATGGAGCCAGTTGGCGGGGTGGAGGACGACGCGGCCCTGCGGGTCGTGGCGGGCGAACTCGGGGTCGGCGACGGTGTTCCAGCCGCCCTCGTTGCCGTTGGCCCAGGCGATGACGGAGGGATGGTTGACGTCGCGGACGACGAGTTCGCGGCAGAGGCGAAGCGCGTCGGCGTCGCCGTATTTTTTCTGCCATCCGCCGAGTTCGTCGAGGACGAGCATGCCGATGCGGTCGGCCTCCTCGTAGAACTCGCGCGAGGCGGGGTAGTGGGCGCGACGGACGACGTTCATGTTCATCGCCTTCATCAGCTCGAGGTCGGCGGCGTGCTGGGCGCGGCTGCCGGTGCGGCCGGTGGTGGGCCAGAACTCGTGGTGGGAGGTGCCGCGGAGGAGCAGGCGGCGGCCGTTGAGGTGGAACCCCTCGCCCTCGACGAAGCGGACGGTGCGGAAGCCGATGGTCCGGGAGAGCGTGTGTATCGTTTGGCCGGATACGGAATCGCGGAGGGCGACGTGGAGACGATAGAGCGCGGGAGATTCGTGGGACCAAGGTTTGACGCCGGGGACCTCGCCGGAGAGGCGGGTCGACGCGGCGGCGGGGGACAGGGCGGTTTGGAACTCCGGGCCGACCGGGACGCCCGCCGGCGTGGTGATCCACGCGGAGACGGCGAGGGACGGCCGGTCGGCGCCGGAGGGAAAGACGTCCACCGTGAGCGCGCCGTCGTGGCGGGCGTCGACGGCGACGCGCTCGATGTGGGCGGCGGGGCGGGATTCGAGGTAGACGGGGCGGAAGAGGCCGCCGAAATTCCAGTAGTCGCCCTGGCGCTCGGCGGCGTTGAGCGCGGCGTCGGCGGAGGATTTGCGGACGGCGACCTCGAGCAGGTTGCTCGCGCCGAATTTCAGCTGGCCGGTGATCTCGTGGCTGAATTCGTAGAAGCCGCCGCGGTGGATGTTGGCGCCGGGGACGCCGCCGGCGGGGAGGCCGTTGACGAGGGTTTCGGCCTCGGTCATCGCGCCTTCGAAGACGATGAAAACGCGGCGGCCCCGCCAGGCGGCGGGCACGTCGAAGGTTTTGCGATATTCCCCGTGCTCCTCGTCGGGCCCGCCGTTTCCGTAGCCGTAGTCGCCGAAGCCGTGCATTTCCCAGCAACCGGGGACGGGGACGGTGGCCCATTCGCCGGCGCGGCGGCCGGCGGAGACGCGAAATTCCCAGGGGACGGTGTGGTCCTTGTCGGTGCCGGAGAGGTAGAGGCGCTCGGTCTCCGCCGCTTCGGCGGCCGAT
>CBINJQ010000338.1:0-5242 GCA_966251015.1 uncultured Akkermansia sp.
TCCGGCCGCGCCGGCTCCCCCGCCTCTTCCGAAGCCCCGCCCGGCGTTTCGCGTCCTTCCTTCTCCGCGTCCGCCCGCCCCGCTTCCCAACCCGTCCTCGCATGAAAATCGTCCTCTTCTACCACTCGCTGCTCTCCGACTGGAATCACGGCAACGCCCACTTTCTCCGCGGGGTCGCCCGGGAGCTGGGGCGTCGCGGACACGAGGTTCTCGTCTACGAACCGCTCGACAACTGGAGCCTGCGCAACCTCGTCGAGAACCACGGCCTCGCCCCCCTCCGGCGTTTCCACGACGTCTACCCGGACCTCCATTCGCGCGCCTACGATCCGGCGAACCTCGATCTCGACGCCACGCTCGAGGACGCCGACCTCGTCGTCGTCCACGAGTGGAACACCCCCGAGCTGGTGCAACGCGTGGGCGAGGCCCGTCTGCGCCACGGCTTCTCGCTTTTCTTCCACGACACCCATCACCGCCTCGTCACCCAGCCCGACGCGATCCGCGCGTATAACCTTTCCCACTACGACGGCGTGCTCGCGTTCGGGCGCGTGCTGCGCGACCTCTACCTCCGCGAGCGGCTCGCCCTCCGCGCCTTCGTCTGGCACGAGGCCGCCGACACCACGGTCTTTTACCCCCGCCCGTCCGACGGGCCGAAGGGCGACGTCGTCTGGATCGGCAACTGGGGCGACGAGGAGCGCAGCGCCGAGATCCACGAGTTCATCCTCGATCCTGTCCGCGAGCTCGGCGTCCCGGCCGTCGCGCACGGCGTGCGCTATCCCCCCGCCGCGCTCGACGCCCTGGTCGAGGCCGGCGTCGACTACCGCGGCTGGTTGCCGAACTTCGACGTGCCCGGGGTCTTCGCGAACCACCGCGTGACCGTCCATGTGCCACGCCGGCCTTACGTGCGCGCCCTGCCCGGCATCCCCACCATACGGCCCTTCGAGGCCATGGCCTGCGGCATCCCGCTGGTCTCCGCCCCGTGGGAAGACGCCGAGGACCTGTTCACGCCGGGCGAGGACTACCTCGTCGCCCGCGACGGCGCCGAGATGAAGGAAAAACTCGCCCTCCTCCTCACGGACTCGGATCTCCGCCGCCAGATCGCGGGTCGCGCCCTCGCGACGATCCGCGCGCGCCACACCTGCGCCCATCGCGTCGACGAGCTCCTCGCCATTCATCGCCAGGTCCGCGCCGCCTCCGCCCACACCCCGGTTTTCGCCGCCGTTTCCTGAGCCCCGGATTCAAGGCCGCGCGTCGTCCGCCCCGGCCTCTCCCGCCTTTCGCCCCCGCCCATGCAGCCTCTCGAAATCGCCTTCTTCGGCTCCAGCCTGGTTTCGTCCTACTGGAACGGAGCCGCCACCTACTACCGCGGACTGCTCCGCGCGCTGGCCCGCCGCGGACATCGCATCACGTTTTACGAACCCGACGTCCTCGAGCGCCAACAACACCGCGACATGCCCGATCCCGACTGGGCCCGCGTCGTCGTGTATTCCGCCGCGACTTCCGACGAGGTCCTGCGCATCGTCGAGGACGCCTCCCGCCACGCCGATCTCGTCGTCAAGGCCGGCGGCGTCGGCGTGCATGACGCCTTGATCGAGGAGGCGGTGCTCGCCTTCCGGCGCCCCGGCGCGCGCGTGGTTTACTGGGACATCGACGCCCCCGCCACGCTGGATCGCCTCATCGGCGACCCGCTCGATCCCTTCCGCGCTCTCATCCCGCGTTACGACCTCGTTCTCACCTACGGCGGCGGCCGGCCGGTGATCGAGGCCTACGAGGATCTCGGCGCCGCCCGCTGTGTGCCGATCTACAACGCCCTCGATCCAGAAACGCATCATCCCGTGCCCGCCGAGCCGTCCCTCTCCGCCGCCCTGGGCTTTATCGGCAACCGGCTCCCCGACCGCGAACGCCGCGTGGAGGAATTTTTCCTCAAGCCGGCCGCCATGCGACAAGGACTGACCTTCCTGCTCGGGGGCAGCGGCTGGGACGACAAGCCCGCGCCGGGCAACGTCCGCCGGCTCGGCCACGTCGGCTCCGTGTTCCACAACGCCTTCAACTCCTCGTGCCGGATCGTGCTCAATCTCAACCGCGAGAGCACGGCCCGCTGCGGCTTTTCCCCGCCCATGCATCTCTTCGAGGCCGCCGGCGCCGGCGCGTGCCTCGTCACCGATCGCTGGGAAGGCGTCGAACAGTTCCTCGAGCCGGGCTACGAGATCCTTGTCGCCGCCGACGGCGCCGAGGTCGCCGACTGGCTCGACCAGCTCACGCCGGCCCGCGCCTCCGCCATCGGCCGCGCCGCGCGCCGACGCATCCTTTCCGAACACACCTACGGCCACCGCGTCGTCGAGCTCGAGTCCCTGCTCGACATCCGCTCGCCCGCGCCGGTCCACGCATGAAACTCGTCGTCCTCGGCCTCTCGATCACCTCTTCGTGGGGCAACGGACACGCCGCCACCTGGCGCGCGTTGCTCGGCGCCTTCGCGGCCCGCGGACACGACATCGTTTTCCTCGAACGCGACGTGCCGTGGCATGCCGCCCACCGCGATCTCGCCGACTACGCCTATGCGCGCATCGTCCTCTACAAGGACCTGCACGCGCTCCAACGCGAACACACCGCCCTCGTTCGCGCCGCCGACGCCGTCATCATCGGCTCCTCCGTCCCCGAGGGCGTCCGTGTCGGCGAGTGGGTGCTCCTCACCGCGCGCGGCCTCGTCGCGTTCTACGACCTCGACACGCCCGTCACCCTCGCGAAGCTCCGCCGCGGCGACCACGAATACATCTCCCCCGAGCTCGTTCGCCGCTACCCGCTCTACCTCTCCTTCAGCGGCGGGCCGGTCCTGCAAACCCTCGAAAAGGAGCTCCGCAGCCCCCGCGCCCGCGCGCTCCACTGCGCCGTCGACCCCGCCCTCTTCCACCCCGAAAGCGAAACCGCGCGCTGGGACCTCGGCTATCTCGGCGCCTACCACGCCGACCGCCAGCCCGCATTGGACGCGCGCCTGCTCCTCCCCGCCCGCCGCCTGCCCCGGGCGCGCTTCGTCGTCTCCGGCGCCCGATACCCCGAGGATCTCGACTGGCCGCCCAACGTCGAACGCGTCTCGCATCTCCCCCCCGCGGCGCACCCCGCGTTCTACAACGCCCAGCGCTTCACCCTGAACATCACCCGCGCCGAGATGCTCGCCGCCGGATGGGCGCCCGGTGTCCGGCTCTTCGAAGCCGCCGCCTGCGCCACCCCCGTCATCACCGACCGGTGGCCGGGGCTGGAAAACTTCTTCGCGCCCGACAGCGAGATCCTCGTCGCCGACAACGCGGACGACGTCGAACGCATCCTCCGCGACTTGCCTCACGACGACGCCGCGCGGATCGGCGCCGCCGCCCGCGCCCGTGTTCTCCGGGAACACCGCGCCGGCCACCGCGCGGAACAACTGGAGCAACTTCTCCGCGAGTCGCCGTCGTCCGGAGGGACGCCGTCCCCGGCGTCCTCGCCCGCCCCCCCCGCCCCGCCCTCCGCGCCTGCCTCCGCCCGCTCCGTCCCTCCCCCACGCACCGCCTCCGGTCTCCCCGGCGAAGCCGCCTCTCTCGGTCCCTGGCTCCACAACCTTCATCTGCCCGACGGCGGCCAGACCGCGCCGCTTCACCCGCTCGGCGATTTCCCCGGCGCCCGATGGAAGCTGATCGAACCGCACCTGCCTCGTCGTCTCGACGGTTGGACCGTGCTCGACATCGGCTGCGGGTCCGGATTCCACGGCATCGAGCTCGCCAGACGCGGCGCCGAGGTCACCGCCATCGACGTCGACCCGCATGCTCTCCGCCAAGCCCGTTGGGCCGTCGGCGTCCACGGTCTCGAAAGCCGCGTCACCTTCCGCCAGGCCGGCGTCTACGACCTCGCCCGCTGGGATCACGACTACGATCTCGTTCTCTTCATGGGCGTTTTCCACCGCCTGCGCTACCCCGCGCTCGGCCTGGACCTGGCGGTCGAGCGCGCACGCCGGCTCTTTCTCTTTCAAACGCCCCTCGTTCCGGGCGACGCCGAACACGAGACTCCCGAAGACCAGGATTCCGTCGACCGCTCCGCCTTGTTGCACCCCGGCTGGCCGAAGATGGCCTTCATAGAAAAGAGCCTTGCGGGCGATCCCGCCGCCTGGTGGCTCGCCAACCACGCGGGCGTGGTGGCCATGCTTCGCTCGGCCGGCCTGGGCGTCGTCGCCCGCCCGGCCCCGGAAATCTATCTCTGCGATCCCGCCCATTTGCACGACGAGCATCCGCCCCTCCGCTGGGACCCCGCCGAGCTCGACGCCGCCTGCGGCCGCGCCCGCTCCGCCGCCAAACGCTGAACCGGCGAGCGATGACGGCGGCCTCTCCCCAACGCGCACCCTGCGAATGGTGTAAGCGTCAACGTCGCCCTTCCATGGACTGCGGCGGCACAACGACGCCGTCGTCGACGAGCCTCGGCTCGTCCCCCGGTTCCGCCTCGCGTTTCGGCACCTCAAGTGCCACGCCCGGAACCGAAATAAAGCTCGCGCCAGCCTACGGGGATTGCGTGGTCCCATTTCCGGCCGGCTCCGGGCAGCCGCCAAATCAAGCAACCTACCACCAGCCTGTATCCACTCTTCCACAACATCACATATCCCTTTCGCGTAGCTTCGGCAGCTTTCGGCCCCGGTTTCCTGGACACAAGGCAAAGGTAAGTCAGGCGGCTAAACGGAGGGGGGTTCGTGGTCGCGACGGGCTTCGAGAGGGCTGCGATAGCGGAGTTTTTCCAGGCGCCATTCGCGGTTGTAGAGGTCGGCGAAGGCGGAGAGGGCGGCGGCGAGTTCCTCGCGGTTTTTGTAGGCGCGACCATGGATGATATGTTCCTTGAGGGTGCGGTTGAAGCGTTCGACCACGCCATTGGTCTGGGGCTCGCCGACGAAGGCGAAGCTGGGGGTGAAGCCGTGGAGGCGGCTTTGGCCTTGGAAGTAGTCGTTGAGGTATTGGCTGCCGTGGTCGTGGCGCAGTTCGACGCCGCGGGCGGCGTCGGCGCGGGTGGAGCCGAAGACGCGGTTCACCGCCTGGGCGCCGGGGTCGTAGGCGGCAAGGCGGTCGCCGCGTTTGCAGACGTGGTGGCCGAGCAACTCGCCGTTCCAGTGCTCAAGGGTGGTGAACACCCGCAGCCGCGACCGCCCCGTTGCCCAGGCAATCCTCGCGGACTCGGCGGCACGGCGCCCGCCAGCCGCTTCGCTTCTGCCATGCGCCGTGCTTGCTCCTCCGCACGC
>CBINJQ010000339.1:0-5237 GCA_966251015.1 uncultured Akkermansia sp.
GCGGCTCGTCCTGCATGGCCGGATCGAGGGGACGGCCGTAGGTCGCGAAGGGAACGCCCTGTCCGTCGAAGAGGACGGCGGAGACGATGAGGGGATCGTGGCGAAGCGAAGACAGGATCTCGGTGGCGTCCTTCGGATCGTCGAGGGGCTTGCCGAAGACGAGGGCGGCGGAGGAGTTTGCGGCGACGATGCGCGCGGTCGACTGGAGAGATCCGACGAGACGGGCCCGGGCTTGACCGAAATGGTGCGTGAACAGGATGACGCCGACGGACAGCAGGATGGCGCCGCTCATCGCGAAAGCGAAGCCGAGCACATGGCGACGAAGCGAAGGGATGCGGGCGCTCATGGATATCGTGCCGCGGTGCGGTTGTCCGCCCGATAGATGTTCGCCAGAGCGAGGAGACGGGAGCTGAGGACGAGGCCGGCCCGGCGAGCGGCGTCGGGCGCGATCTCGAAGCGCATGGCTTTGTCCTCGCGGAATATCCGGATGATGCCGCCGGCCGCGAGAAAGCCCGGGGTGTCGGAGATCGTGAGAACGGGACGGTCGCGAAGGATGGGTAGGGCCTCGCGCGCGGGCATGCCCTCGATCTCGGAGGCCGTGGCGTTGAAATAGGCGACGTGCAATCCGACGAGATCGGACGGTTTGTCGATGCGGACGATACGAAGGCGATGTCCTCGGACCAGCTGGCGGTCGGCGAGACGGATGAGCTCGTCCTCAAGCTGGCGGTTGCCGGAGACGCCGATGGAATACGGCGCGTCCTTGGCGGGGATTTCCCGGGGCCAATCGGTGAAGCGCACGAAGTTGACCAGGAACGCGGCTTTGACCGCTTCGGGTGAAAGGGTGGCGACGGCGGAGGCCTCCACCGCGCCGGCACGCGCCGGGATCGACACGGAAAGAATGGTGGCGGCGAGGATAACGCCGGGCATGCGGGTGCGGATGACGGAAAAGGGCATCAGCGTGGGGGGCGGGCGCGGCGGCTTTGGGTGACGACGCCGCCGGAAGCGAGGGAAACGCAAGGGGGGTCTTCGCGCATCGCGCCGCCTTCGCGTAGGCTCAAACGAGCCCACTTCGACCGCAGCGGGCGTTGTTCGCCGGCCTCGAAGCGAGGCGAGGTAAAAAACGATGTGCTGCAAACGGAAGTCGCGAGCATGGAGCGGGTCGGGTGGGATGGCGCCGGACGCGGGCCGGGGTGGGAACGGTTTTAAAGGTATTTTCCATTCAACCGCAGCCGCCAGCTTGGATTGGGGGGGAGAATACCTCATGGCCGGGGGCTCGTCTTTTTGCTTTAGGCCCGGCGCCGCTTCGCGTGCGATGGTGGTTTTACCCGCCCAATCCATGTTCGGCATTTTCGCCTCCCAGCACCAAAAGACCCGCCGCCTCGCCTCAGACTGGCTCGAGCTTGCGGAAAAAGTCTTCAACTACCGCAAAGATGTGCTGACGGAGGCGGAACGCGGAGAACTGGCGGAAGCGGGCGGATCGGTGCGGCAACTCCTGCGGGAGAAAGCGGACACGGCCAAACTGAAGCTCGGAATCGACGCGCTCGAGCGTGTGTTGAGACGTCACGGCGGAGCCCATTACCCGAAGTCGTGGATCGTGGAGAACCTGGAGTTTCTGCTGGTGGCTGCGATCGTGATCCTCGGTTTGCGGGCGTTCTACGTGCAGCCTTTCAAGATCCCGACCAACTCGATGTGGCCTTCGTATCATGGGATGACGGGCGAGGTGTTCGCATCGAAAGAGGACGAGCCCTCGGCGGCGGCGCGGATCGCGCGTCTGGCCGCCTTCGGCGCGCAGCCGAGACGGGTCGACGCGCCGGACAACGGCGAGGTGATGGTGCCGATGATGAACGAGAACCAGGTCTATTTCAGCAAGACCAAGGGGCGGAAGTGGGGGGTGTTCCCCGCCCAGCTGAAACAGTATGAAATTCGTGTCGGCGGTCGCATGGCCAGCCTCAAGGTCCCCGCCGACTACGACATGGAGTGGACGATCCGGGACTATTATTTCCCGGGCGACAAACGGCGTCTCCGCGAGATCTTCGAAGAGCTGGCCACGCGGGGAATGGTCGAGCGGGGTGTGATCAACGGGACGCCCGTGGTCTTCTTGAAAACCGGCAAGAAGGTGCGCGCGGGGGAGCGCGTGTTGTCCTTCGACGTGCTCACGGGGGATCAGCTGTTCGTGGATCGGGTGAGCTATCATTTCGTGCGTCCCGAGGTGGGCGACGGATTCGTGTTTCGCACCGGCAACATCCCCGATCTGGCGCGCGTCGGCGGCGACCAGTATTACATCAAGCGACTCGTCGGCGTTCCCGGCGACGAACTGCGGATCGAGCAGCCGGTGCTATACCGAAACGGCGCGCCGATCACCGGCGCGGCCGCCTTCGACAAAAACGCGAAGGAGCAGGATCGTTATGTCGGCTATCGGCCGGAAGGCATGTTCCGGGGCGGCGCGACGGTGAAGATCGGCGCCGAACAGTATCTCGCGCTCGGCGACAACTCCGCCAACAGCCTCGACAGCCGCTACTGGGGCACGGTGCCGGCGAAGGATGTCGTGGGACGGCCGCTGTTCATCTACTATCCGTTCACGAAGCGCTGGGGGCCGGCGCCTTGAACGACGTGGCGCGGGCCGGCGCGTAAGGAAGAGTGAATACGCCTGCGAGAGCGGGCTCCGCCGGATGATCGCGGACGCCGGGGCCGGCGTCCCTCCAAGGCGGAGGAAGGCCGGAGGCGGCGTGGTCCACGAGCTTGTCGAGGCCGGAGGCATGGACCGCCAGACGGGGGACGGACCGCCGGGCCGCCCGTCCGCGTCGGCGGTCCCGCCCGCTCAGGCGTAAGGTTGTTGCGGCGGCTCAATACGATGCCGGCGGGACCGGCGTCGTGAGCAACGCGGTGCTCAGGCCGGGCAGGCGTTCGGAGAACGGGGTTGCGGGGTCGGCCTGACGGAGGGCGCGCTGGACCATGCCCATCTTGGCGTCGAGGTTGTCGATCATGCTGACGAACACTGCTTCGGGCGTGGCGGCGTAGACGGCGGCGCCCCACTCGGGTTCGCCCTGGTGGCTGAGGATGATGTGCTCGAGGCGTTCGAGGCGGTCGGCGTCGAGCCGGGCCTTGATCCCGTGTTTGCGCGCGAGCTGGTAGCCGAGGACGACGTGGCCTTGGAGGATGCCGCGGCGGGAGCGTTTGGTGGCGAGCGTGCCCTCGTATTCGATGGTCTTGCCGGTGTCGTGAAGAAGGATGCCGGCCATCGCGAGATCGGGATCGACCTCGGTGTAGAGCGGGAGAAGCGCGCGGCAGGCGCGGGCCATGTGGATGGTGTGTTCGAGCAGCCCGTGGCGGTAGGCGTGATGCATCGCGACGGCGGCGGGCGAATAGCGGAAAACGTCGCCCACTTCCTCGAAGACGCCGCGCACGGTCATGCGAAGCTCGTCGTGTTTGATGGCGTCGATGAAGGTCTGGAACTCGGCCCAGAGCGCGTCGCCGTTCTCGGGCGGGAGCTCGACGAGAGCGTCGACGAGGCCGGGCTCGGCGGCGAGTTGTTCCTCGGAAAGCGCGACCGCCTTGATGAGTTTGGGCGAGAAGCGGCCTTGGAAGGAATCGTTGCGGCCCTCGATGCGAACGACGGCGCCTTCGCCCGCGGATTTGACGGGATCGAAAAGCGGGCTGTCGCCGAAGACGGTGCAGGAAAAGGAGCCGCCGCGGTCGCCGAGTTCGATGGAGAGGAAGGGGTTCCCGTTGGACGCGGTTTTGACCTGGAGCTTCTTGACGACGAGAACGGCGGAGAAGGGGGCGCCGGGGTTCAGGTCGGGGGACTTCAGTTCGCGAACGGTGAGGAAAGCGGGAGCGTCGGCCATGGGCGCGACGCTGCGAGGGGCCGGGAGCGGACGAAAGGCGAAAGTGGGGCGATGCGCGCGGAGGCGCTTAATCGCGCAGCCGGACCTGCACGCTGGTCCCGTTGGCGCCCTGGGTTTTCTTGAGCTCGAAGAGATCGATCGCGGCGACGAGATCCCCCAGCTTCGGGAAACCGTAGTTGCGGGAGTCGAAGGAACCTTGGTTGGAAATGTGCGAGCCGACTCCGCCGAGGAAGGCCCAGCCGTCGGCGTCGGCCTGGGCCTCGATGGCGCGGCGCAGCATCTTTATGAGTTTCGCGTCCTGCTTGAGCTGGTCGGCGGCGGGCTTGGGACGCTGCGTCTGGGCGGGCGTGCGGACCTCGTCGAGGTAGAGAAAACGCGTGCAACTGGCGACGAAGGGCGCGGCGGCGTTTTTCCCGCCGAAGCCGATGACCTGCTTGCCGTCCGCGCGCAGACGGAGGACGAGCGGGGTGAAGTCGCAGTCGGAGGAGACCAGGCAGAAGGTGCCCACGTTTTTCGTGTAGAGGATGTCCATCGCCTCGATGAGCAGCGCCATGTCCGCGGCGTTTTTCCCCTTCACGAGGTCGAAGTGCTGGATCGGCTGGATGGCGTAGTCGTGCAGGACCTTTTGCCAGCCGGAGAGCTCGGGCTTTTGCCAGTTGCCGTAGGCGCGGCGGATGTTGACGACCCCGTAGGTGGCGAGTTCGGCGATGATGAAGTCGATGCGCGCGGCGGGGGCGTTGTCGGCGTCGATGAGCAGGGCGATGCTGTCCGTGGGCGAAGCGGGCATGGGCATGCCCGATCCTAGGCTGCGGGACGGACGGGGAGCAAGCGTCGCGGGGTGGCGGCCCAGAGCGTCTCTCCCGGGGCGAGGCGCTCGTTCCACGCGACGCCGGCGGCCCACGGGCTGAACGCGGGCAGGATGAGGCGGGACGCGGACTGGACCAGCGCGGGGAGTTTGACGCGCGCGCCGGCGCCGTCGCGAAAGACGTAGGCGGGATGGTGGTGGCCGATGATCTCCGTCGTCGTCCCGGACGGGGACGCGAAGGGCAGGTCTTGCGGAAGCGGGCGGTCGCCATGGTGGAGGACGAAGCGGTCGCGCACGAGAGGGGCGGCGGTGGCGAAAGACCAGCGGGCGTCGTGATTGCCGGCGAGGACGAGCACGGGCGCGGGGGACGCGGCGATGAAGGCCTCGGCGCGTGCGCGGGATCGCGGCGCGCCGCGGGAAGTGTGGAGGGAGTCGCCGAGCCAGATGAGTTCGGCGGGAGCGTAGTCGGCGAGAAGGTCGCGCAGCGTGGCTTCGAGGGTGTCGTCGCCCCAGGCGGGAAGGAGGTTGCCCGCGGCGCGGTGGCTCTCCGCGTAGCCCCAGTGGAGGTCGGCCACGACGAGCGTGCG
>CBINJQ010000340.1:0-5225 GCA_966251015.1 uncultured Akkermansia sp.
TCGGACCCCTACGTGAAAACGGACGACCGCAACATCGAGTTTCGCGTCACGCTGGCTCCCGACGAGGAAAAGGTCGTCGCCTACCGCGTCCGCTACGATTGGAAGTGACGATGACCGTCGTCGCCCGCCGCCTTCGGCTCTACGGCCTTTTGCTGCTCCTGCCCGCGCTGGCGGTGGGCGGGCTGGCGCTCGGGCTGCTGGCGCGCGAACGGTCCCGCCTCGCGGAGCGGGAGCAGGCGGCCCGGGAGTCCCGTCGCGCCGCGGTGGAGTCGCGCGCGCTGACGATCTCCGAAAACATCGATCTGCTCCTCGGCGACGTGCAGGCCGCGCTCATGGCGACCCTGCTCGAGGCGCCGGCCGCGGAGCCGCGGGCTTTTCTCACCGATTGGCGGGCGACCAATCCCCTCGTGCGCGACATCTTCCGCGTCACCGCCGAGGGGAGGATCGTATGGGGCGCCGCCAGCGGGCCTCTGCGTGCGTGGCTCGAAGGCCCCGACGTGCCGTGGGCGGATTCGCCCAAGATGGCGCCTCGCGCGAACGACGCCCGGATCGTGATGCAGGACTCGCTCGACCAGGAGGAGGTCTACCTGGCGCGAAACTCCATCAACGCCCAGCAGTATCAGCGCGCACGGCAGGAGATCCAGGAGGTGGCGAAGTTGAAAGGCGGGTCGCAATCGGCGGCGAACGCGGCCCCGCCCGCCCTCGCGGCCGCGGCTTCTCCGCCGGTCTTCGCCTCTCCTCCGGCCGACTCGTCGCCGGCCGATTCGGGCTCGTCGACGGTCTTCTTTGGTCGGAACGCGGCGGAGGAAACGACCGGCGCAAAGGAAGAGGCCTCGCAGGCGTCGTCCTCGTGGCGCGTCCAGGATTTCGCGGTGCGACCGAACGATCTCGCGACGCGGGTTTTCGCGAACGCGGATCGGTCCGCCGCGCCGAGCGCCCGGCCCGCGCCCGACCGGCTCACGCGTTCCGGTTGGACGCCGTGGGGGGACGGCGCGGAGCCCCACCTGTTCGGCTGGCGCGAACTCGACGACCGGACGGTCGTCGGACTCGAGTTGCGGTTCGACGCGATCAAGTCGCGGCTCGGGGAGGTGTTTCCCGCCGTGCCCGAACGGGGCGAGGCCTACGCGCTGCGCGACGCCGCCGGAAAACTTTGGCACCTGGTCGGGCCGGACAATTTGCAGGTCGTGCTCGAGGTGCCGCTCGCGGCGACGGCGCTGCCCGGCTGGACGGTCGTGGCCTATGCGGACGTGGCGGAGGGAACGGGGACCAACGGCGGCCTCGTTTTCGTCCTCGGCGCGGCCCTGGTGGGCCTGCTCGTGATCGCCATCCTCGCCGCCGGCGCGCTGCTTGTCCGGCAGGCGCGCCTGAGCGAACTGGAGGCCGCGCAGAAGACCTCTTTCGTGGCCAACGTCTCGCACGAGCTGAAAACGCCGCTGACCACGATCCGGCTCTACGCGGAGCTGCTCGCCGAAGGGCGGGTGCGCGACGAGGCGAAGCGGGCGGACTACCTCGCGACCATCGGCCAGGAGACGCAGCGCCTCGGGCGTCTTGTGGCCAACGTCCTGGACTTCAGCCGTCTTGAGCAGGGCAAAAAGAAATACGCGCCGGCGCCGCTCGACCTGGCGGCGGAGTTGCGCCGGTTCGCCGAGATGCACGGACCTCGGCTGGCCGCGGCCGGGCTGGCTTTGCGGGTCGAGGCGCCCGCCACGTTGCGAGGCGCGACCGACCGCGACGCGGTCGAGCAGATCGTGCTCAACCTGCTCGACAACGCCTGCAAATACGCCGCGGACGGCGGCGAGGTCGTGCTCGGACTTTCCGCTTCCGGCACGCTCGCCGGGGGCGCGGCGCGGCTGGTGGTGGCCGACCGCGGCCCGGGAGTCCCCGAGGGGCAGCGGGAGCGGATCTTCGACAAGTTCCATCGCGTCGACGAACGGCTCACCGCCGAGAAGGCCGGCGCCGGGCTCGGACTGAGCATCGCCCGCCAGCTTGCGCGCGGCCTGGGCGGGGACCTTCGTTGCGAGGCGGCCGCCGGGGGCGGCGCCGCGTTTGTCCTGACCCTGCCGCTCTTTCCCTCCTCCCCATGAAAGCCCGCATCCTTATCGCCGAGGACGACGCCAACATCCGCCTCGGGCTCGTCGCCACGCTGGAAAGCGAAGGCCACGACGTCGTCGCCGCCGCGGACGGCGCGCAGGCGCTCAAGCTGTATCCGCAGTCGAAATACGACCTCGTAGTCCTGGACGTGATGATGCCGAAGGCCAGCGGCTACGACGTGTGCCGCGAGCTGCGCGCGACCGGCGCCTCCGTGCCGGTGCTTTTTCTGACCGCGAAGGGGGAGGAGGTCGACAAGGTCGTGGGGTTGAAGCTCGGCGCCGACGACTACGTCGTGAAGCCCTTCGGCGTGCGGGAGCTCCTGGCGCGCGTCGAGGCGCTGCTCCGGCGCGGCCGGGCCTCGTCCGCGGCCGCCGCCGCGCATGCGGCCGCGGAGCTGCCCCCGGTTTTTCCGCTCGGGCGATCGGTGATCGATCGCCGCGCTTTTTCGGTTCGCCTGCCCGGACGGGCGCCGGAGGCGTTGACCGCGCGCGAGCTGAAACTCGCGGAGGTGTTCGCCGCCCACGTCGGCGAGACCTTGACCCGCGACCGCCTGCTCAACGCCGTGTGGGGCCTCGGCTACTCCGGGACCACGCGGACGCTCGACCAGCATGTGGCGCAGCTCCGCAAGAAGGTGGAGCCCGACCCCGAGGAGCCGCGCACGATCCTCACGGTTCACGGGGTGGGCTATCGCTGCGTGCGGACGGAGGCCGGGGACGCGCCGGACCGGACGGATGGAAAATCCCTTTAAATCGCGCAAACCCGCCCGCGGTGTTTGCGCCGGACGAAGCGCTTCGTTTTCTCGCATCTCATGCAACCCCTTGATTCCCGTGTAACCCGTCGTGTCGTCCTCAAGAGCCTCGGCTTCGGCGCCGCCCTGCTCGGCCTCGGGAGAGCCCCGCTGCTCGCCCAGGCTCCGGCCTCCGCCGCGAAACCGGCGGCGACGACGACCGCCGCGGACGCGCAGCCCTTCACGCTGCCGGCCTTGCCCTACGCCTACGACGCCCTCGCCCCCCACATCGACGCGCGGACGATGGAGATCCACCACACCAAGCATCACCAGGCCTACATCAACGCGGCGAACAAGGCGCTCGAAGCCCGGCCCGATCTGCGGGAACTCGCCGGCGAGCAGTTGCTGGCGCGCCTGGACGCGTTTGACGAACCGCTCCGCGTCACGCTTCGCAACCAAGTCGGCGGGCATCTCAACCACAGCTTCTTTTGGACGATCCTCGCCCCGGCGACGGAGTATCGCGCGGGGCCGCTCCAGGCCGCGATCGCCAAACAGTTCGGGTCGGTGGCGGATTTCAAAAAGGAATTCGCTCAGGCCGCCGCGGCGCGTTTTGGAAGCGGCTGGGCCTGGCTCGTGTTGCAGGAGGGGCGGCTCAAGGTGATTTCCACCGGCAACCAGGATTCGCCGCTTTTGCAGGGAGCCGAGCCGATCATCGGCTTGGACGTGTGGGAACACGCCTACTACCTCGCTTATCAGAACAAACGCGCGGACTACGTGCAGGCCTTCTGGAACGTGCTCAACTGGGACGCCGCCGAGGCGATTTACGCGAAGGCCGTCTGACCGGACCGTCGGGGCGGCGCGGGGCGCCGGGCGTGAAAAAGCCGCCCGGGCCTGAGGCCGGGGCGGCTGGGATCGGACGCGGTGTCGACCGCGTCGTGTGATTATTGGGAGGCCGGGATTTTGACCTGGCCTTGGGTCAGGCGAGCGACGGGGCCGGACGGGGCCTTGGCGAAGAACTCGAGGATGTGGCTGACCTCGGTGTATCCCTCGGCCTTGAGTTGTTCCTCGACATGCTTGATCACCGAGGCGAGGCGGGCGCTGGTCTCGACATCGAGGGAACGGATTTCGGTGCCGTCTTTCGAGACGACGTGATAGGCCGCGTCCTTGCGGTCGCTGAGCTGATAGAGGCTGGTGCCGTTGTGGAAGAACGAGCGGCGAACCAAACCGATTTCCTCGAAGGCCGCGAGGCAGCGGTAAACCGTGACGAGATCGCAAGAGCGACTGCGGAGCTCGCCATGGATTTGCTCGATGCTCATCGGCTGACCGCGCGCGATGAGCACGCCGAGGATGGCGATGCGCGGTTGCGTGATTCGAAGACCTGCCTCGCGCAGTCGCGCGCAAGCGGTCTCAACCCGCGAATGCGGGTCGAGAGATTCGCCGCCGGCGGCCAGCGGGTGGTTCGTTTGAGTGGAGGCAATCATGGTGCTGTTGTCGTAGAAAGGGGTGCTTCCGAAGCTGTTGTCACACGTTGGAAACACAAACTGTAAAAGGTTTACGTTGCTGGGTAGTATTACGGGAGAAATGCTTCGGGCGGAGAGTTTGCCATCGCGGGATTGCGCAGACGGCGGGCATGTCTTCTTTTGAGCGCAGATGCCCGAACTCGACGTAAACGAGATCATTGCCCTCATTCGAAAAGAGGACTCCCGGTTTGACCGGCATGCCTATACGTTTGTGCGTGACGGGCTTGAGCATGCGGTGAAGGAGCTGAAGAAACGCGACGCGGCCCGGGCCCGGGTTTCCCGCCACGTCACCGGCCGTGAACTCGCCGAGGGGCTTCGCGACTACGCCCTCGAGCAGTTTGGCCCCTTGGCCAAGACCGTGCTCAACGCCTGGGGCGTGAGCGAGACGATCCACTTCGGGGACATCGTCTATAACCTCATCGACTACAATATCTTCAGCAAGACCGAGTCGGACCGTCGGGAGGATTTCGCCGACATCTACGATTTTGAGACGGCCTTCGAACGGCCTTTTCGTCCGCGCGCGCGTCGTCTGCCTTTGCCCAGCTTTGCGGAAGCCGATTGAAGCGGAGTCGCGGCGGAGATGAGGGAAGGGAGACATGGCGCAGGGCGGGCGGGGCGTTTTGGAGACTATATTGCAGATCCACGAAAGCGTCTGCTCAGGTTTTGCTCCCTCGATGGCGCGGTTTGCCACGCTTGTTGCGTTTGGGCGCGCACGGGTGAAAGGGTGAACGAGGCGTGGGAACGGCGGTTGCGGTAATCCTCGGCCACGGGACGTCGCCCGCTGGGCGGGGCCTTCCAAGAAGCCGCGCATTCCGCTTTTTGACGGGGCGCACGCGCGCAATTTCAGACGGACAAGGAGTCGGGGCCGGGCCGCGTCCCGTGTATCC
>CBINJQ010000341.1:0-5207 GCA_966251015.1 uncultured Akkermansia sp.
TGTCGAGGCCCTTGAGCTCCTCCTCCTGGCCGACGTCGGCCGCGAAGGTGACGATTTCGGCGTCGTAGGTCTCCTTGAGCCACTTGACGATGACGGAGGTGTCGAGGCCTCCGGAGTAGGCGAGAACGATCTTCATGGGAAAAGCGTCGGTTGTGGGCGCCGTCCCAAGGGCGAGCAAAGCAAAAGATAGTCCGATCGCCTCAGCAGGACGCCCGCCAAAGCCAAACGCCGTGACATCCGCCCTCCGGTCCGGGCTGCGGCCATGTCAGTAGAAGCACGGAACAAGCAAATCTGGGTAGTATTTCCCGACCTTCAGAGGTGAGGAAGGCTTGCAAAACCTCTATGAATATAAGGAATAGACCCCATCCGCCGTGATTCCTTCAACCCCATGTCATTCGGTTCGCGGCTCTCAACGAGGGTTCACCTTGGTTGAGCTGATGATCGTCGTCGGGTTGATCGGCGTGCTGGCCGCGCTGGCGACGCCGCTTTATCAGCGCACGACGGTTCGGGCCAAATGCGTCCGTTTCCACACCGACCTTCGTATCGCGTCGCAGGCGCTGGAGACCTATGCGATGGAGCGCGGCGAATGGCCGCCTGACGGGGCGGGCGGCTGGCCGGATCTGGTCTATGACTACCTCCCTCCGCCCACCCGCTGGAATCTGCCGACCCCGGTCGGCGGCCAATGGGGCTGGGCGCTCGATGTCGACGGCGTCAGCGCGGCTCTGCAAGTCACCGGCTACGAGGGCGGACCGGAACGCGGTTTGCAGCTGGATCGTCTGATCGACGACGGCGATCTGTCAGCGGGCCTGCTTCGCGGCTCCGCCGATCGTCTGCTTTACGTCATGCAGCCCTGACGCGGGCCGGCCCGCCGACGCCGCCGGGCGCCTACCGCTGCGCGCCGGCCGTCACGAGCATGGCCATGATCGCCTTTTGGACGTGGAGGCGGTTTTCGGCTTGGTCGAAAATGATCGAACGCGGGTTGTCCAACACATCCTGCTGCACTTCCTCGCCCGGGTGCGCGGGAAGACAATGCATGAAAAGCGCGTCGGGCTTGGCCGCGGCGAAGACCGTCCCCGTGACGCTGTAAGGAGCCATGAGGGCGAGGCGTTCGCGCTTCTCCTCCTCCTTGCCCATGCTCACCCAAACGTCGGTGTAGACCACGTCCGCGTCTTTCACCGCCTGCAGCGGGTCTGTGGTGAACTCGTAGCCGCCGGCGAAACCTTCCTTCGCGAGGAACGCGTTGAACTCGGCCGTGGGCTCGAAGCCCTTCGGGCCGGCGAGGCTGATCTTCATTCCGAAGAGGTTGGCGCCAAGCACCCAGGAGTTGGCCATGTTGCAGGCCGTGTCGCCAAGGAAGGCGATCTTGCGGCCCTTCAGCGAGGCAAAGAGCTCCGCGCCCCCGGCGGCCGGGCCCGCCCAGCGCTCCGCCATGGTGAAGGCGTCGGTGTAGATCTGGCAGGGATGCAGGAAGTCCGTGAGGGCGTTGATGACCGGGATCGAGCCCGACTCCGCCAGGCGCTCCACCTCGGACTGCTCGTAGGTGCGCACGACCAGCCCGTGGACGAAGCGGGAGAGCACCTTGGCAGTGTCCTCGACCGACTCGCCACGCCCGAGCTGGATGTCGTTTTTGTTCAGGAACAGCGGATTGCCTCCGAGCTCATGTATCCCGACCTCGAAAGACACGCGGGTGCGGGTGGACGATTTGGAAAAGATCAACGCCCACGTCTGGCGCTTGAGCACCGTGCCGTCGCTCTGGCCGCGCTCGGTTTTCAGTTTGCGGGCGAGGGCGAACGTCTCGGCGACTTCATGGGGAGTGAAGTCCGTTTCCTTGAGGAAGTGCTTCATGTAAGAAGAAGCGTTCTGGCATAAACCGCGCCGATCCCCGCGCGCGAGGGAAAAGTTTGCGCCGTCGCCGCGGCGAACTCGTCCCGGCAAATTGCGAGGTCGCGCGCGGCGGGGTTCCGGCCCGGCGACGGCGCCCGCCTTGACCCTGCTGTTAATCTCGTCCCGTGACCCTCGCCCGCCGGCAGTTTCTCGTCCAAGCCGCCCTCGCCCTGGGGGGGCTGGCCCTGCTCCCCTCGCCGCTGCTCCTCGCCGCGACCGAGGAGCGCGTCCACCTCGTCAGGCGGGGCGACACGCTTTCGGGGATCGCGGGCCGCCACGGCGTATCCGTCGAAGCGATACGCAGGCGCAACGGCCTCGCCACGACCGGGCTCCGGGTCGGGCAACGCCTTGTCATCCCCGGCGCGGCCGCGGACGCGACGCCCGCCCCCTCCGCGCCGCCCTCCCCGGCCGCGCCGTCCCCGGTCCTCGCGCCCGTGCTCGCCGCCTCCCGCGGATTGCGAGTCACGCCCGGGCGCTGGAGCCATCTCGTCGTCCACCACAGCGGTGTCGAGGCGGGCAACGCCAAGGCCTACGACGGCGCCCATCGTCGCCGCGGGATGGAAAACGGTCTCGCCTACCACTTCGTGATCGGAAACGGCCGCGACTCCGAGGACGGCCTGATCGAGGTCGGGCCGCGCTGGACCCGCCAGCTTTACGGCGGCCACGTCCGCTCGAAGCAAATGAACGAGCACGGCATCGGAATATGCCTCGTCGGCAACTTCGAGAAACGCCCCCCCGGCCAACGCCAGCTCGCCTCGCTTTACGCCCTGATCGAACACCTGCGCGGCGAGGGCCTGCCCGGCTCCGCCAAAGCGAAGGTCACCGTCCATCGCTGGGTGGATCGCAATCACACGGTCTGCCCGGGGCGCCGGTTTCCATACGCCGAGCTCAAGCGTCGCTACGGCGCGAGCGCCTGAGCGCCCCCCGGCGGGGGGAAGCGCAAGGGGCCCCCTTCGGCGCGAGGAAACGCGAACTGTCCGGCGGAGAGACGGGCAGGCGGCCGCGGCCGCCCGTATCGATTACTCCGCGACCCGCCCCTCGCCGCCTACCATCCCTCAGGCCTCCGCGGCCAATCGGGCCTCACGTTTCGCCTGAACGCGCGCGCCGACCAATATGGCGATCTCGAAAAGCAGATAAAGCGGAGCCGCGAAAAGACACTGCGTGAAGGGATCCGGGGTCGGGGTGACGATCGCCGCGATCAAGAAAATGACCACGATGGAGTGACGCCTATATTTGCGGAGGGTCTGCACTCGCAGGAATCCGAAGTGGATCGCCATCACGATCAGCAAGGGAAACTCGAAGGCCGCGCCGACGCCGAGCACCAGCCAGGTGAGGAGCGAGTAGTAGCTGTCCGGCGTCCAAAGCGGCGGACCGAAGCCCAGCAGTTTGTTGATCTCCAGCGAAACCTTCAGCGTGCTGGGGATGAGAAGGAAAAAGCCGAAGGCCGATCCAAGCGCGAACAAAACGAAGGCGCTGAATCCCGTCGGCAGCACCAGTTTCATTTCCTTTTCCGTCAGGGCCGGGGCGACGAACTGCCCGACGAACACGATCATGAACGGCGCGGCCAGCGCCAGGCCCCCGACCCCGCAAAGCTGGATCACGATCCCGAAGCCCTCCATGATCGTGCGCGTGGTGAGCTCGAAAGTCAGATCGGGATTCGCCGTCTGCACATGCCGCAGGGGCCAAAGCAGGACGTCGTTGAACTCGCGGAGGAAGGATCCGATCAAACCGGCCGCGATCACGAAGACCACCGCGCACTTCACGAGCGTCCACCGCAGCTCCTCCAGATGGTCCAGGAAGCCCATCGGCTTTTCGCGCGGGTCGACCATGGCTTCCGCGTCGTCGGGCTCGACGGCATCAAACTGGTCGGAAGGCGCACGGTTTTCGTTCACAGCCCGCCGAGCAAGCCGCGCGCACGTCGCTTTTCAAATCCGGATTCTCACGGAATCGGCGCCGCCGCCGGGCCGATCGCCAAAATCGCGCGCTAACCTCGCTTCGGCGCCTCCACGTCGACGCGATACCAAGCCCCGCCAAAGCGGCCGTCATAGGTTTCCACGATCACTCGATCACCGGTCGCCACGGCGCGAAATACGCGTTGGGAAACTTTCAAATGTCGCTCCGCCTCGCCCGCCAGCCCCGGCCCGACCCGCAAAATATACTCCGAACACCGGCCCGCGCACTCCCGGCGTCCGACCACCACGACCTCCTCCCGCCGCGGAGGCGAAGGATCGAAGCGCCCGTTGAGAAAAGCCGTCGCGCCGACGCCGTGCATCAATGCAAATGGAGCCAACACCAGCACCATCAAACGTGTGTTTCGCGCGGTAGATCGTGATCGGCTGATGAAGCGCCGTCCGTTGGCAACGCCTTTGAAGCGTTCGACGCCTCCGGAGGCTTGTGGAATTCAGCGACGGGCGTCCCCTCGTCTCCCGCGCCGTTGACACTCGGCGGCCGCTCCGTCTTACGTCTCGCCTTTGCGCGCCTCCGCCCCGAGGTCGCAAAAGCCCTCAACATCTTCCCTAGACCCACCACATCCATGGCCAAATCCACCGCCAAAAAACCCGCCGCGAAGGCTTCGTCCTCCGCCAGCAAATCCGCCCCCGCCGCCAAAGCCGGCAAGGGCCCCAAATACGTCTACACCTGGGGCGCCGGCAAAGCCGACGGCGACGGCTCCATGAAAGCACTCCTCGGCGGCAAGGGCGCGAACCTCGCCGAGATGACCCGCATCGGCCTCCCGGTTCCTCCTGGATTCACCATCACCACCGAGGTCTGCACCTACTTTTACGCGAACAAGAAGACCTACCCCGCCTCCCTCCAGGCCCAGATGGAGGCCGCCGTCGCCAACATGGAGAAGATCATGGGCACGAAGTTCGGCGCCACCTCCGGCACGCCGCTCCTCGTCGCCGTCCGCTCCGGCGCCCGCGACTCCATGCCCGGCATGATGGACACCATCCTGAATCTCGGCCTCAACGACGACACCGTCGTCGCCCTCGAGAAGTCCACCGGCAACGCCCGCTTCGCCTACGACTGCTACCGCCGCTTCATCCAGATGTATGGCGACGTCGTTCTCGGCGTCCAGAAGCGCGCCGGCGAAGACCACGAGCCGTTCGAGACCGTCATCCACGAGTTCAAGCACGAGAAGTATCACGCCGACATCGAGGATTCCAAGCTCACCGCCGAGGACCAGCAGGAGCTCATCAAGCGCTTCAAGGCCCTCGTGAAGGAGCGCACCGGAAAAGCGTTCCCCAACAATCCCTGGGACCAGCTCCGCGGCGCCGCCGGCGCCGTCTTCGGCTCCTGGATGAACGACCGCGCCATCGTCTATC
>CBINJQ010000342.1:0-5168 GCA_966251015.1 uncultured Akkermansia sp.
GCGTTTGCCGTCCAAGGCCCGCCCCACTGGGTTCGCGCCCGACCAATCACCCGAACATGAGCAAAGCACCCCTGGGTCCCAACGCCGCCTGGCTGGCCGATTTCACCCCGGCGGACGAGCCGCTGCCGGCTCCCCAGGCGGCGATGCTCGCCAAGATCAAGAAGCAGTTCCCCAAGGCGAAAGCCGGCAAGCGCACGAGTCGAAACGGCGTGCTCCATTGGTATTTGGTCGACCCTCGGCTGGGCCCGATTGCCGGTCCGCTTCAATAACATCCGCGGTTGGACGCGAACCCGGCCCGGCCGCCGGAGAGCTCCGGCGCGCAGTCGCCCGGCTCAAATCCCCGCCGCCGCCCGGATGTCCGCCTCGAACCTCGCCACCACGGCGGACCAGGTCAGCCCCGACGCCGTGGTCCGCGCCGCGGCGCGGATCTCCGGCCAGCGCGAACGCGTCTCGAGCGCGCGCGACGCCGCCGCGTGAAACGCCGCCGCGTCGCCAAACGTCGCCGCGAAGCCGTTGCGCCCGTCCCGCACATGCTCGCGCGCCGCGGCGTAGTCGTAGGCGACCGCCACGAGTCCGCTCGCGAGGGCCTCCGTCACCACGTTGCCGAAGGTTTCGGTCACGCTTGGGAACAGGAACAAATCCCCCGAGGCGTAGTGCGCCGCGAGCTCCGCCCCCCGCCGCATCCCGGCGTAGTGGAAATCCGGATGCGCCCGTTGCAAGGCCTCCTTCGCGGGCCCGTCGCCCACGAGCACGAAACGCATCCGCGGCTCGCGTTCGCGCAGGCGCAAAAACGCCTCGACCGCCAGCCCCAGGTTTTTCTCCGCCGCGATTCGTCCGACATACACCGCCACCGGATCGTCCGGTCCCGCCCCCCAGCTCGCGCGGAGCCCCGGGTCCCTCCGCGCGGGATCGAAAAGCTCCGTGTCCACGCCTCGCGCCATCACACCGAGGCCGCGAAAACGCTCCGCCGCGAGCTCCGAAACCATCTGGCGCGTGGGCGCCAGCGTGCAACGCGTGCGGTTGTGAAACCAACGCAGGTAGGCCAGCGTCGCGTCACGCAGCGCCGGCACGCCGTAGTGGCCGCCGTAGGCGTGGAAGTTGGTGTGAAAGCTCGAGGTCGCCGGCAGCCGCAGGCGTCCGGCCGCGGCGAGCGAAGCCAGCCCGAGCGGTCCTTCGGTCGCCACGTGCACGACGTCGGGCCGCCACTCGCGCCAGCGCGTCTCCAACCGCTGCGCCACCGGCAGCCCGATGCGCAACGAATCGTAGAACGGGATGGCCATGCCCGGCACCACGAAGTCCTCCGACGGGCCGGGCGAGGACTCGTGCTTCTGCCGGGGACGCACGACCTCGAGCTCATGACCGCGCGCGCGCATGCCGCCGACGAGCCGGCTCAGGGTCATGGCGACGCCGTTGACCTCGGGGGGATAGGTCTCGGTGACGAGCGCGAGTTTCACGACGCCGGCCCGTTCGGTTGGAGGGGCGACGTCCCCGTCGCCCGCGCCCGCGCGCGTTCGCCGCGGCGCGCCTCTCGCACGCGGAAGGCGGGGACGCCGTCCCTCCAGGAGCAGTTCGGCGCGGGGAGGCCCATGCGGATCACTCGATGCCGAGCTGCTTGCGCCCCGCCTCCGAGATCATCTGCGGGGTCCACTGCGGGTCCCAGACGATGTGGACCTTCGCCTCCTTCACGCCCGGCAGGGCCGCCACGCGCTGGCGGGCGTCCTCCGCGATGACGGGGCCCATGCCGCAACCGGGCGCGGTCAGGGTCATCTTCACCTCCACCTTGCGCTCGCCCGCGCCGAGCTCCTCGACGTCGAGGTCGTAGATCAGGCCAAGATCGACGATGTTCACCGGAATCTCCGGATCGAAGCATCCTTTGAGGGCGTCCCAAACCGCGGCCTCGGAGAACTCGCCGGACGCCGCGACGCCCGCGCGCGCCTCGCGGTCGAGCTTCTCCAGATCCAGGCCCGCGATGGCCTCGGCGTGCTCGCGCGCGATGCGAAAAAGCCCGTGGTCGGTGCGCACCGTGATGTTGCCGCCCAGCGTCTGCACGATGTGAACGCCCTCGCCCGCCTGCAACGTGGCGGGCGTGCCGGCGGGGATGACCGTGGCGGGGACGTCTTCGAGAAGTCGGGTGGTGCTCATGTTGCGGCCAAAGCCAGCCTATCGCACGCGCAGGTCAAGCGGCAGGCGCGCATAAACGCCTCTCGGGTCGTTGTAACGGCCAAGCTGCTCCACCTGCGCCTCCGCCGCCCGCACCGCGACCCCCAGCGGTCCGCGCACCGAGGCGCCGAGGCGGGTTTGGGGGCTGACGCGGTCGTCGAAAAGCTCGGCCAAGGCCTCCGCCAGCGGGCGCGTGCCGGGGTATTCGTAGATCGCCGGATCGCCCTCGATCTTGGCCAGCGTGGCCGCATGGGCGATGGCCTCGGACAAACCGCCGATCTCGTCGGCCAGCTTGAGTTGCACGGCCTGATCGCCCGACCAGACGCGCCCCTGGGCGATCCGGTCGACCTCCGACTTTTCCAACCCGCGCCCCTCGGCGACGCGCCCGAGAAACTCGTCGTAGGTGCGATCGACCAGACGTTGAAACACCGCGAGCTCGGACGGGGTTTTCGGACGCGCGGCCGTCAGCAAACCGGCCTTCTCGCCCGTCTGCACACGATCCCACGTGAGCCCGATCGTCTCGCCCAGTTTCTGGATGTCGAACTGCACGCCGAAAACCCCGATGGAACCGGTCACCGTGGTGGGCGCGGCAAAGATCTTTTCGCCGAACGCCGAGATCCAGTAGCCGCCGGAGGCCGCGTAGCTGCCCATCGAAACCACGACCGGCTTCGCTTCGCGCAACAACCGCAGCTCGCGCAGAATCTCCTCGGACGCGCCGGCCGAGCCGCCGGGACTGTTCACGCGCAGCACCACCGCCCCGATGGAATCGTCCTCCCGCAACGCGCGCAGCTCGCGCGCATAGGACGCCCCTCCGATTTCGCCCTCCGCGCCGTCGCCGTCGATGATCTCCCCCTCCGCATACACCACCGCCACCTTGGTGTCGCCCTTCGCCTCGTGGATCTGCTTCAGGTAGTCCGCGAACGCGACCTGCTTGAACGGCTCGCCGGCCCCGGCGCCGGTGTCGTTGCGCAACCGCTCGATGATCTGGTCGCGATAGCCGAGCGTCGTCACCAGCCCGGCTTTCTGCGCGGACTCGGGCGAGATCAACCCCTCCTCGTCGACCAGCGCCTGCAAATCCTCCGGCGACAAGCCGCGCGCCGAGGCGATGTCGCGGCGAATCACCGTCCAAAGGTCGCCAAGCAAAGCCGTGAGCTGCTCGCGATTCTCCGGACTCAGATCACGCCGGACGAAGGGCTCGATCGCGCCCTTGTATTTGCCGGAGCGCGTCACCTGCACGCCTACGCCCCATTTCTCGAACGCGCCGCCGTAGAACATGGGCTCGCTCGACAACCCGGGCATGAGGATCAACCCAAACGGGTTGAGCATGATGTCATCCGAGACGGAGGCCAGGTAGAGCTCCGAGGTGCCGAGCTCGTCGAAGTAGCCTTTCACCGGCTTTCCCGCCGCGCGCACCTCGGCCAGCGCCGAGCGCAGCTCCGACAACGCCGCGAAGCCGGTGCCGTAACCGTCGGGCATGAACATGCCGGTGATGAAAACGCCGCGGATGCGGTCGTCGGTGGCGGCGTGCCGCAGCCCCCGGACCGCCTTGCGCAACGACAGGATCTGCGGCGCGTCGCCGGCGAGAATCGACGCGAACCCGCCCGCTTCGACGAGCGGAGGCGCGTCGGCGAGGTTGGTCCCCTCGAGGTTCAGCACCAGATAAGATCCGTCCTCGAAACGCGTCATCTGCGTCTCCTCCCCCATCGACGCCAGGATGGCGAAACCGCCGAAGACGAGAATCACGGAGACGACCGCGAACGCGAAAAGCGCGAGCAAGGTGCCGATGAACGAGGCGAAAAACGCTTTCATGCAAAAAGTCCGGCCACCCTACGCACCCCGGATCATCCTGCGAGCCCTCTTTGGAAATCGCTTCGCGCGCGTCCTCCACGCTTTGCACGCGATGTGCTTGGCGTTTCATTCACCCAAGTCATGGACCAGCCATCTCTTCTCACGACCCACCGCAAGGCGCTCACGATCAATCTCGACGACACGAAATACGGCACCTTCGCCGAAATCGGGGCCGGCCAGGAGGTGGCCCGCGTCTTCTTCCAGGCCGGCGGCGCCGCCGGCACCATCGCCAAGTCGATGTCGGCCTACGACATGACCTTCAGCGACGCCATCTACGGCAAGGCCCCGCGCTACGTCTCGCGCGAGCGCCTGCACACCATGCTCGACCACGAATACGAGCTGCTCATCACCCGCCTGAGCGAAAAACGCGGCGCCACCACGCGGTTCTTCGTCTTCGCCGACACCGTCGCCGCCAAATCCTTCAAAGGAAACAACGAGTGCCACGGGTGGATGGGCATCCGCTTCCAGGCCGAGCCCGGCTCCGAGCCGAGCGACGTCGTCCTCCACGTGCGCATGTGGGACAAGGACAACCTCCGCCAGCAGGAAGCCATCGGCATCGTGGGCACCAACCTCATCTACGCCGCGCTCCACCTGCGCGACGACATGGAGAAATTCATCGCCTCCCTCGCGGACAACGTCGGCTCCGACCGCATCGAGGTAGACATGCTCAAGTTCTCCGGCCCCGCCTTTCCCGGCATCGACAACCGCATCATGTCGCTCCACCTCGTGCGCCACGGCCTGACCAACGCCGTGATGTTCGGCCCCGGCGGCGAGGTGCTCCAGCCCTCCGAGGTGCTCTACAAGAAAGCCATCCTCGTCGAGCGCGGCAGCTTCCGCCCGGTCACGCACGTCAACGTCGACATGCTCAACTGCGCCACCGCGCAGTTCATGCAGGAGCCCAACGTCCAGGGGAAGGAGATGATCGTGCTGATGGAGATCACGATGAACAACCTCCTCGCCGGCGGCGTGCTCGACGCGCGGGACTTCCTCGCGCGGGTCGATCTGCTCGGCGACATCGGCTGCACTGTATTGATTTCCAACTACAGCGAGTATTACCGCCTCACCACCTACTTCCGCCGCTACACGAAGGAGATGATCGGCGTGACCATGGGCATCAACAACCTCCTCGAGATCTTCAACGAGAAGTATTACGAGCACCT
>CBINJQ010000343.1:0-5165 GCA_966251015.1 uncultured Akkermansia sp.
CCTCCCGCTGGGTGCAAACCATGGAGGCCTCCGTGCGCGCCCTCGCCGCCCAGGGCAAAACCGTCGTCTCCGCCTCCCCATTCAACGAGCCCGATTACAACTACGCGCCCGTGGGCCAGGGCACGGTCACGAACCTCTACGACATCCTCGGCCTCCTCCAAACCAGCCCCGAATTCTCCGGCGTTCCCCTCGCCGGCGCGAGCACGCTCAACTGCGACCAGGCCAACTCGTGGTATAACGCGATCAAGAGCCGCGTGAGCGAAGGCACCACCCATCAGCTCGCCGGCAGCTTCGACAACTACGCCAGCTTCTACCAGAATGTCCGCGCCAGCGGCGACCGCGCCGTCAACGAGGAGCTGCACAACGTCTGCGAGGCCATCGTGGGCGCGGAATACGGCCTGCAAACCGGCATCTGGTGGGGCACCGCCGAGCTCGCGCGCGGCAGCTTCGTCAAAACCAACCAGGGCGCGCGCCTCGGCTACGCCGAGCACCGTCCCAACTGGACCGCCGCCGCCGTCTACCGCGCCCCCTCCGGCGCCGTGCAGGCCTTCGTCGGCGCCTCCGAGCGCCAGGCCACGACCACCAGCTACCGCTTTGTATCCAAAGATCGCGACGTCTTCTTCGACGGGCACGGCCCGCAACGCGACTACACCGTCACGATCCCCGGCGGAAACGGCTACCAGGTCAACCAGCCCAACGCCGAAAAACTGGTGAACATCACGTGGGGCGCCGACGTCCAGCCCCCGATCAACGGCCGCTACATCCTCGTCAACCGCAACAGCGCCAAGATCATGGAGGTCGCCGGCGGCAGCACCGCCGACGGCGCGGTCATCCAGCAGAATTCCTACACCGGCGCCGCCAGCCAGCAATGGGACGTCACGCCCCTCGATTCGCGCAACGGCGGCGATTACAGCTACTTCACCTTCAAGGCCGCCCACAGCGGCAAGGCCGCCGACCTCCTCAACTGGTCCTTCGACGACGGCGCCGGCTTCATCCAGTGGCCCTCCGGCGGCGGAGGAAACCAGTGCTGGTTCTTTGAATACGTCGGCGACTCCTGGTTCAAGATCCGCAACCGCTGGAGCGGGAAGTATCTGGACGTCTACAACTCCTCCACCGCCGACGGCGGAAGCATCGTCCAGTGGTCCGGGACGAGCGGCCTCAACCAGCAGTGGCGCCTCCTCCCCGTCGACGCCGCGATCGAGTTCGTCCCGCCCGCCGCCCCCTCGGGCCTCGTCGCCACCGCCAACGCGGCCTATGTGAAGCTCAGCTGGACCGCCAGCGCCGCGACCGACCTCGCCGGCTACAACGTCCTCCGCTCCGACACCTCCGGCGGCCCCTGGTCGCTCGTCGCCCGCGGCCTGGCCACGCCCTCCTTCACCGACGCCTCGGCCAACCAGGCCCGGCCCTACTACTACGTCGTGCAGGCGACCGACCGCTCGCTCAACCGCTCGGCCAACTCCGCCCAGGTCTCCGCCACCCCGAGCGGCGCCGCGACGCTCGTCGCCCGCTACAACTTCGACGGCAACACCGGGGACACCGGCCCCTCCGCCGCCAACCACGCCACCGTCTACGGCGCCGCCACCTACGGAGCCGCGCGCGTCGGCGTGAACGCGTTCGCCTTCGACGGCTCCACGCGCCACGTGAACCTGCCCTCGACCATCGCGAACTTCAACCAGCTCACCGTCGCCGCCTGGGTTTACTGGAACGGCGGCGCCGCCTGGCAGCGCATCTTCGACTTCGGCAACGGCACCGACCAATACCTGTTCCTCACCCCGCAGGCCTCCGGCGCCGGCCTCCGCTTCGCGATCAAGAACGGAGGCGCCGAGCAGGTGATCAACGCGTCCACGCTCGCCACCGGCCAGTGGGTCCATGTCGCCGTCACGCTCGGCGCGTCCAGCACCCAGCTCTACGTCAACGGCGCCCAGGTCGCGACCACGACCGCGATCACGATCAAGCCCTCGGACATCAAGCCCGCGGTGAACTACATCGGAAAGTCGCAGTGGCCCGACCCGCTCTTCAACGGTCGCGTCGACGACTTCCGCGTCTACAACCATGCCCTGACCGCCGCCGCCGTCGCCGAGCTCGCCACCGGCGTCCCCTCCGGCACGTTCCGCCTGCAAAATCGCGCCAACGGCAAGTTCCTCGACAACTACGGCGCGACCACCGACGGCGCCTCCGTGCTCCAGCATGACGGCGGACCGAGCAACAACCAGAAGTGGGTCTTCTCCACCATCACCGGCGGCTATCGAAAACTCCAGTGCGTCACCGGCGGCAAGTTCCTCGACTCGCTCGGCAACACCGCCAACGGCTCGGTGATCGGCCAGTGGAGTTCCGGCTCCAGCAACAACCAGCAGTGGACCTTCACCCACACCGACTCCGGCTACTACAAGGTGATAAACCGCGCCAACGGCAAGTGCCTCGACACCGGCGGCTCCACCACCAACGGCACCGCCATGCAGAACTGGTCCAGCGGCGGCAGCCACAACCAGCAGTGGCGAATCCTGGACTGAGCCCCGCCGCATAGCCCGCGCCCCCAGCCCCGCCCCCGCACCGGCCGTCCCGGGCGGGGGCTTTTTTCTTCGGCATCCGCGGTGGACGGGCGGGTCCCTCCGCGCGTTGCCCGCTCTCCGCGGCGCGCGGGGACGCGCCGGCCCCCTTCGAGCGCAAGCCGCTGCTCCGCCCCCTTGCCCGATTTTGCCCGGGGAGACGTTCTTTGGCGCGATTCGCCGCGAAATGGCGCTTATTAACGCGTGCCCAACCCCGCCCGCCTCCTCCTCCGCGCCGCTCCCGTCGTCCTCCTCGCGCTGGCATCCTCCGCCCCCGTCTCCGCGCAAGACCGCACCGTCCTCTTCGGCACCGGCGACGCCGGCGTTTCAAAGGCCATCACGGAGTGGGGCTTGGACACCGCCTGGCCCAGCTACAACAACATGCGCCGCGGCGTCGCCTACATGGGCCAGGACCAGGTCGACCTCGTTCGCGTGGTCTTTCCGATGAACGCCCCCGTCGTGGGCGGCGCCCTCACCACCGCGCAGCTCAACGACGTCGCCTTTCGCGTCAGCCTCGCCAACCTCGCCGGCGCGAACAAACCCCTCGCCATGACCGCCGACACCGGCGCCGGCGTGGACCCGTGGTTCAAAAGCGGCGCCCAAGTCATCCCCTCCCGCTGGGTCGAGACCATGGCCGCCGCCGCGAGAGCCTTCAAAGGCCACGGCAAAACCATCGTCTCCGCCGCGCCCTTCAACGAGCCCGACTACGGCTGGGACCAGGGCACCGTCGCCAACCTCTACGACATCCTCGGCCTGCTCCAGACCCACGCCGATTTCTCCGGCGTCGCCTTCGCCGGCGGCAGCACCCTCAACTGCGACGCCGGCCTGACCTGGTATGATCCCATCAACTCCCGCGTATCCGAAGGCACCATACACCAGCTCGCCGGCGGCTTCGACGCCTACGCCGGCTTCTACCAGACCGTGCGCGCCAACGGCGACAAGGCCGTCAACGAGGAGATGCACAACGTGGTCGAGGCCATCGTCGGCGCCGAATACGGCGTCCAGACCGGCATCTGGTGGGCCTCCGCCGAGCTCGCGCGATCCAGTTTCGTCAAGGCCAACCAGGGCATGCGCCTCGGCTACGCCGAGCATCGCCCCAACTGGACGGCCGCCGCCGTCTACCGCGCCCCCTCCGGCGCCGTGCAGGCCTTCGTCGGCGCCTCCGAACGCCAGGCCACGACCACCAGCTACCGCTTCTTCAACCGCGACCGGAAGGTCTTCTACGACGGCCGGGGACCGCGCTACGACCACACCGTCACCATCCCGGGCGGCACCGGCTACGGCGTCGACCAGCCCAACGCCGAACGTCTGGTGAACGTCACCTGGGGCCAGGACGTCCAGCCCGCGATCAACGGCCGATACATCCTCGTCAACCGCAACAGCGGCAAGGTCATGGAGGTCGTCAACGGAAGCTCCGCCGACGGCGCCGACATCCGCCAGCGCGCCTACACCGGCGCCGCCGGCCAGCAGTGGGACGTCGTTCCCCACGATTCGCGCCACGGCGGCGACTACAGCTACTTCACCATCAAGGCCGCCCACTCCGGCAAGGCCGCCGACCTGCTCAACTGGTCCTTCGACGACGGCGGCGACATCGTCCAATGGCCCGCCGGCGGCGGAGAAAACCAGTCGTGGTTCCTCGAATACGCCGGCAACGGCTGGTTCCACGTCCGGAACCGCTGGAGCGGAAAATACCTCGACGTCTCCGGCGGCTCCACCGCCGACGGCGCGAACATCTTCCAATGGACCGGGAACGGCGGCCTCAACCAGCAATGGCGCCTCGTCCCCGCCGACGCCGCCGTCGAGTTCGCCGCGCCCCCGACGCCGACCGGCCTCGTCGCCGTCGCCAACGCCGTCTCCGTCCGCCTCTCGTGGAACGCCGTGGCCGCCGCCGACCTCGCCGGCTACACCGTCATGCGCTCCGAAAACGCCGTCACCGGCTACGAGACCATCGCGCGCGATCTCGCCGCCACCGCCTTCGTCGACGAGTCCGCGATCCCCGGCCGCGCCTACCACTACCGCGTCCTCGCCGCCGACCGCTCGCTCAACCGTTCGCCCCTCACCGCCGCCGCGAGCGCCACGCCCACCGGAGCCCCCGCGCTCGTCGCCCGCTACGCCTTCGAAAACGACCTCCGCGACGTCTCCGACAACGGCAACGACGGCGAGCTTTCCGACGGCGCCGCCGTCTATGGCGCCGCCCGCGTCGGCGCCGCCTCGCTCTCCCTCGACGGCTCCGGCAAACGCGTGAACCTCCCGCCCACGCTCGCCCGCCACGACCGGCTCACCATCGCCGCCTGGGTCCGCTGGAACGGCGGCGGCGCCTGGCAGCGCGTCTTCGACTTCGGCAACGGCACCGACCAATACCTGTTCCTCACCCCCGCCGCCTCCGGCGCCGGCCTGCGTTTCGCGATCAAGAACGGCGGCGCCGAACAACAGCTCAACGCCCCCGCGCTCTCCACCGGCCAGTGGGTCCACGTCGCCGTCACCCTCGGCGCGTCCGACGCGCGGCTATACGTCAACGGCGCGCAGGTCGCCGCGTCCACCGCCGTCACGATCAAGCCCTCCGATTTCAACCCGGCGCTGAATTACATCGGCGACAGCCAGTTCGACGGCGACCCCGGA
>CBINJQ010000344.1:0-5165 GCA_966251015.1 uncultured Akkermansia sp.
ATGTGGCCGTTGTATTCCTCGAGGAAGCTGCGCTTCTGCGCCTCGGTCCAATCGGAGGGCGGCGGGCTGACCGCGTAGTAGCTCGGGCCGTCGGGATCGAGGGGCGGCGAGTTCTCCATGTAGGCGAGCGAGTTGCCGCGGCGGAACTCGGGCATCTCGATGATGGCGCAGCGGTCGGGCTCGGGCAGGCGCAGGTAGTCGTGCTTGGCGATGAAGGTCTTGAGGTCGGCGACGGTGGCGCGGACGGCGGTCAACAAGCCGGCGGCGTCGGGGTGCTCGCGGTTGACCTCGCCGGTGACGGCCCGGACCAGTTCGAGGCGGCCGGCGGGGTCGTCGGGCGGCGGGACGCGGTCGGGGAAGTAGCGCGGCCAGAGCTGGCGGGCGACGACGTGAAGCTCCGCATGCACGCGGGTGAACTCGGCCTCGGCGTCGGCGAGGTTTTGCTCGGGGGTGACGGCGGCGCCGATCTCGAAGGCGAATTTTTGGGCGAATTTTTCCCGGCCGATGCGCCACTCGGGGTCGGCGCGTTCGCGCAGGCTTTCGAGGAAGGTCTGGTGCTCGCGGAGGGCGGCGGCGACCTTGGCGGCGGCTTCGACGAGCTCGGCGCGGCGGGGTGTTTCGCCGACGTAGGAGAGGAGCTCGCTCTCGTAAAAGTTGATCGCGCCGAGGTTTTGGCGGATGGCGGTTTCGAGAATGGGCGCGGCGGGGCGGGTGAGCGAGCGGCGGGCCTCGGCGAGGATGCGCGGCATCTCGGCCATGCGCGCGAGGGTGTTGGCGACGTTGGTCTCCTTGGGCGCGGTGGACTGGGCGACGAGGGCGTAGACGCTGTCGTTGAGGTAGCGGCCGTAGGTGCGCGGGTCGGTCGAAAAGGGGCGCAGTTCCTCGGCGGTCCAGAGCTGGGCGGCGAGCTCGTTGCGCAGGATCTCGAAGTCGATCTGGCCGTCGCGGGAGAGGCTCTGGAAGTCGACCGCGCGCGGCAGCTCGTCGAGGGTGCGGCGGGCGAGCTCGTTCCAGCCGGCGCGGGCTTCGGGGGAGATGTCGTCGAGCGACGCGTCGTAACGGTGATCGCCGAGGCCGGTGGCGGCGGTGGGCTGGCGGCGGAAGTTTTCCTCGAGGTAGGCGTGGAAAAAATCCTGCAAGCGCCGGTCTTCGGCAGGCTGGGCGAGGCTGGACACGGCGGAAAGGAACGAGACGGCGGCGACCGGAACGAGGCGGGAGACGGCGCGGATCATTGCGAGGAGGGCGTGAGGAAGACGCGGGTGAAAAACTCGGCCATGCGGCGGGAGCCGTAGGGGGTGCCGGCGATGCCGTGGCCGCCGTTGGGGACGGCGAGGAGCTCGAAGTCCTTGTCGGCGCGGATGAGGGCGTCGACGACCTGGTAGGTGCTGGCGGGGTCGACGTTTTTGTCGAGCTCGCCGACCATGAGCAGGAGTTTGCCCGTGAGCTTGGACGCGTTGGCGACGTTGGAGCTGCGGACGTAGCTCTCGTCGACGGGCCAGCCCATCCATTGCTCGTTCCACCAGATCTTATCCATGCGGTTGTCGTGGCAGGCGCTGTCGGAGACGGCGGCGCGGTAGAAGTCGCCGTGGAAGAGAAGGCCGCCGAGGGCGTTCTGGCCGCCGGCGGAGGTGCCGAAGAGGCCGACGCGGGCAAGGTCCATCTCGGGGCGCGCAACGGCGGCGGCGCGGATCCAGGCGATGCGGTCGGGGAAGCCGGCGTCGCCGATGTTTTTCCAGGCGACGTCGTGGAAGGCCTTGGAGCGGTTGGAGGTGCCCATGCCGTCGAGCTTCACGATGATGAAGCCGCGGTCGGCGAGGTCCTGTGATCGATGGCGCGGGCGGAAGGATTTCGGGGTGAAGGAATCCTGCGGGCCGGCGTAAATGTCCTCGAGGACGGGATACTTTTTCGCGGGATCGAAATCCTTGGGGCGTTGGATGACGCCGTGGATGTCGGTCTTGCCGTCGCGGCCCTTGGCGACGAAGCGCTCGGGGGCGCGCCAGCCTTCGGCGACGAGTTCGGAAATGTCGGACTCCTCGAGGCGGCGGACAAGCGAGCCGTCGGAGACGCGGCGCAGCTCGGTGATCGGTGCAAGATCGACGCGCGACCAGGTGTCGACGAGGTGGCGGCGGTCGGGCGAGTAGCGGACGGAGTGGGTGCCGTCGCCGGCGGTGAGGGCGACGAGGCCGGAGCCGTCGAAACCGACGCGGTAGTGGTGGACGTGATACGGGTCCTCGCCGGTGTTTTTGCCGGAGGCGGTGAACCAGACCTGGCGTTTGTCGCGGTCGACCCGCTCGACGCCGCGGACGACCCAGTCGCCGCGAGTGATCTGGTTCTTCACGCGGCCGGTCTTGGCGTCGTAGAGGTAGAGGTGGTTCCAGCCGTCGCGCTCGGACATCCAGATGATCTCGCCGGTCTCGCCGAGGTATTCGGAGAAGAACTTGCCGGAGTAGCAGATGAAGGTGGCGCTCGTCTCGTCGACGACGGGGCGGACGGCGCCGGTGGCGGCGGCGACGCCGAGGATGCGGAGGGCCTGGTGGCCGCGCTGGTTGAAGAGGAAGGTGAACTCGCCGGAGTCGGCGGCCCAGCGGACGTCGCCGATGGACCAGGGGTTGGCGAAGAGGGCGTCGTCAACGGGGATCTCGCGGCGGGTCTCGACCTCGAAGAGGTGGGGCTTGGCGTAGGGGACGGCGTCGCCGGGCTTGAGATAGGGGATGGTGACGAGCTTGGGCTGGAGCTGGTCGGGCGGGGAGGACTGGACCATCGTCACGCGGCGTTGTCCGCCGGGGGTGTGGCGCATGGCGACGAAGCGTTTGGAGTCGGGCGACCAGTAGACCTCGGGCTCGGGGCGCTCGGGCTCGCGGGTGTCGTATTCCATCTCCATGGCGCGGCGCGCTTCGACGTTGCGGGCGTAGCTGGAGAGCGCGTGGGCGTCCTGGGTGAGCGGCTCCTCCTTGCCGGCGCGGACGTCGCGGAGGGCGAGGTTGTCGCCGCGGACGACGATTTCCCAGCGGCCGTCGGGCGAGCGGACGCCCTCGGGGCGGTTTTCGCGCTGGCGGCGCTCGGCGGCCTGGGCGGCGCGCTGCGGGCGGGCCGGGGCGAAGTCGAAGGTGTCGGTGATGGAGGCGACGGCGGGGCGGTCCTCGGCGACGAAGACGGCGAGGGTGTCGCCGTTCTTGGCGGCGACGAGCCAGGCGTGGCCGGCGTAGGTGTTTTGGTCGCGCTCCTCGCCGGGCTTGATGGTGCCGTAGGGGACACGGTCGCCGGAGGTGTCGATCCAGAGGAGGTCGACCTCGGTGTCGCGGCGGTTGACGAAAATGATCCCCGAAGGCTCGCCGCCGGAGCGGGAGGAACGGACATCGCGGCGAGGGCGGAGGCCTTCGCCGGCGCCGGTGGCGGCGCCCTGGGGGGTAAGCGTGTAGCTGGCGAGGTCGAGGCTCCAGGCCTTGGTGCGGCCTTGGAGCACGACCTGCGCGCCGTCGTCGGAGAAATCGAGCGACTCGACGGGCAGGGCGTGGGGTTCGACGGGTTTGCCAAGCAGGCGGGAAAGGGCCTCGGCGACGCGGGCGTGGTCGAAGGCGGGGGCGCGTTCGCCCTTGTCGGCGTCGACGAGGATGAACTCGGTCCGCTCCCGGCCGGTGTCGACGCGATACCAGAAGCGCGCGGCGTCCTTGCCGTTTTCGGCCAGCCAATGCGGGTCGACGCGGTCGCGGTAGACGCGCGGGGCGGCGTCGAGCGGGGCGATGGCGAGGAAGGCGAAGGACGCGGGGAACGCGAGGCGGGCGAGGCGACGCAGGCCGGGGAGCGGGAGGGAAATCATTTTTTGCGGGCGGGGCGGGACTTCTTGGCGACGGAGGCGGCGGGGCGGGAGCGGGCCATGAGCGCCTCGATCTCCTCGGCCTCGATCGGGATGTCGCCCATGAGATCGACCTGGCCGGTCTCGGTGATGAGCACGTCGTTCTCGAGGCGGACGGCGAAGCCCTCCTCGGGGATGTAGATGGCGGGCTCGACAGTCATGACCCAGCCGACCTGCATGGGTTCGACGGTGAGGGCGACGTCGTGGACATCGAGGCCGAGCGGGTGGCCGACGCCGTGCATGAAGTATTTTTTAACCGCTGGGGCCTCGGGCGTCTGGCGCTTGATGTCGGCGGGCTTGAGCAGGCCGAGCTTGAGCAACTCCTCCTCGACGTAGGCCTCGGCCTCCTTCTGCCAGTCCTTGGTCTTCTTGCCCGGGACGAGGCCGGCGGAGCAGCGGCGGAGGACGCGGAGGACGGAGTCGTAGACGGCGCGCTGGCGCTTGGTGAAGCGGCCGTTGACCGGGATGGTGCGGGTCATGTCGGCGTTGTAGTTCGCGTGGGTGCCGGCGACGTCGAGGAGGAGGAGCTCGCCGTCGCGGCAGGCCTGGTCGTTGGCGACGTAGTGGAGGCAGCAGGCGTTTTTGCCCGAGGCGATGATGGGAGGGTAGGCGAAACGGCCGCCGCGGGAGATGAACTCGTGGGCGAACTCGGCCTCGATCTCGTATTCGAGGACGCCGGGTTTGGTGAGACGGAGCACGCGGTCGAAGGCGGAGCCGGTGATCTTGCAGGCCTCGCGGAGGAGACCGACCTCGATCTCGGACTTCACGGCGCGGAGACGGTGCATGAAGGGGGCGAGGCGCTCGTAACGATGGAGCGGATACTTGCGCATCGTGTCGGCGATGAAGCGGGCGTCGCGGCTCTCGACCTCGACGACGGCGCGCTTGTGCTCGTTGGTGTTGAAGAAGGCGGCCGAGCACTCGCACATCAGGAGGTGGAAGAGGCGCGGGAAGGCGGAGAGCCACTGGACGTTTTGCACGCCGGTGCGGGCGCGGGCCTCGTCCTTGGTGAGCTTTTTGCCCTCCCAGAGCTCGTTCTCGGCGGTGGGTTCGCGGAGGAAGAGGATCTCGCGGTTCTTGGGGTCGTCGGCCTGGGGGTAGACGACGAGGATGGACTGCTCCTGCTCGACGCCGGCGAGGTAGAAGAGGTCGGAGTTGACGACGGTGTTTTGCGAGCCGTCGGCGTTGGTCGGGCAGGTGTCGTTGGCGTTGAGGACCGCGAGGGCGTTGGCGGGCATCAGGGCGGCCAGACGGCGGCGGTTTTGGATGAAGAAATCCGAGGGGATCTGCGGGTAGCGCATGGCGGGACAGTTAG
>CBINJQ010000345.1:0-5135 GCA_966251015.1 uncultured Akkermansia sp.
AGACCGTGCCGCTCGCAAATGTTTTCTTCCGCCTTCCGCATACCGCCACGTATCTTGACGGTAGTTACGTTTCGCGCCGTGATGATCTCGATGATGGCACCTCTGCGACTCGCGTTGGCGCCGCGTTCCGCCTCGGGCTGCGCGAATTCAGCAAGGGACAGATTGAGGCTCTGGCCACTGCGGTGGTGGCTCGTCTAAAGACCAACGGTAAGCCGTTTACCTCCCTATCCGCTTTTGTGGACTCGGGAGTATTGGATGGGGCTATTCAAGATGCCGCTTTAAATACGACACCTGCTGGTCATGATATCCCACCTTTGTCCCCGGCGTATCTCACCCAAGGCGACATCCTCCAGCTCATCGCGCCACGCCTCGTCGCTCGTTCCGACACGTTTACGGTGCGCTCGTATGGCGACGTAGTCGACCCGGTAACTGGCGAGGTGCGCGCCCGCGCTTGGGTGGAAGCGACCATCCAACGGTTGCCGGTGAAGCATCGGAGTGCGGATGATCCGGCGGACAACATGACGTCGACCGGCAGCGGTGCGGGTAATTTTGGACGCCAGTTCAAGGTGGTCGGGCTTCGCTGGCTGTCGCCCGACGAGATCTGATTTCTTCGCTTCCTACGCTTTCGAGTTATGCGCTTCTCCGTCCTTCGCTTGGGCTTACTGCTTTTTTTGAGTGCGATTTTGGGCTTCTCCCTCGCTAAGGCCCAATCGGGCGAGGGAGGGCCTGCGGTCAAGACGCAGGTTTCCTTTATCCTGATCCCCGGAGCCAAGGCGGTTCCCGATGCGTTTGTCGCGCTTCCCCGAGGCGGTTCGCTGCCGGTAAAGCTGAGCAATGTGCGGACCCGGCCAATCGCCTACGAGGGATCGGCGTCTTTGGTGCTTGCCGCGCCGGTCGCAAACGCCCCGGCGCCGACGGCGGCCCCGGCTTCAGGGGCGGCGGCAAATGCAGGCAAGGCCACTTTGGCGACTGTTGCGCTGCCTTCGGGATCGTCCCGCGTTTTGATCTTGCTCGCCCCCGCCGGGGCCGGCTCCGACAAGTATCAAGCGGTGGCGGTGGACGAGGATCCGGCGAACGTCCCTCCGGGATCGATTCGCTTCCTGAACTACTCCGGAAAAACGGTGATGGCGCAGGTCGGTAAAGAGGTTCTGAACTTGGGCAAGGGGCCGTCGAAACCGGTTCCCGTCGCCGCCAAGGGCACCGAGCCCGCCGAGGTGATGGTTCAGATCGGGAGCCAAGACGGAAATGATTTCACGAAATCCTTCACGGCGCGTGTCAGCCTTCGACCTGAGGACCGCCAAACCTATATTCTCCTGCCTCCAACCAACGCCAAGGGACGCGGGGTAACCGTTGTCCCGTCGAAGGATTCGATCCCTTCGGCGGCGGCATCCGGAACCCGATCCCAAGCCTCAAATAGATAGCTAATCTTTTCTTTCGTCAGGCGCCTCGAACGGGGCGCTCTTTTTTTCCCCTTGGGGGGTTTTGTCCCTTGCTGATGCTCGGGCGAAACCGCTAGGGAAATACTCCCCTTTTAGTCCTTTTGCCTTACTCTTCATGAGCTCGCCCCGCATGCCCGGAAAGAAACCCTGTCTCGTTTATGGCGCATTTCTCGCAGCGCTGATGTCCTCGCTCGAGGCGCAGAGCACAGGGACGTGGATTTCCGCCGGCAGCGGCGATTGGTCCGTGGCGGGCAACTGGCAAGGTGGACTTGTGCCGGACGGGGCGGAAGCGGTGGCCGACTTCTCCACCCTGAACATCACCTCCCAAGTGACGGTCAGTTTGAACGGATCCCGCACGATCGGCGGGCTCTTGGCCGACGATACGGTGGGCTCCACTTCTTGGGTGCTGAATCCGGTCGGCGCAGGCTCGGCACTTACCTTGGACAACGGCGCATCGCGGCCTTATTTCTCGATCAAAAGCGGCTTGGTCAATCCCCGCTTCGCGAGGCTGAAGACCCCGCTCATCGGCGCGCAAGGCTTCGTAAAGAAGCAAGGCGTGGGCACGCTGTGGTTGGATGCCGACAACAGTTCCCTCGTCGGCGGAATCCGGGTGGAGCAGGGTGCGCTCCGGGTCACGCACCCCAACGCGTTGGGTGCCGATGCCGTTACGTTCCAGATTTCGGGCGGCGCCAATGTGAGCACGAACTGGGTTCGTCTGGAGTTGGGGGAGGACCTTTCCGATCCCGATAACCCGAAGGCCCTTACCGTGGCTAACCCGATCAACATCGGCCCCTATATCGGCCCCTCGGCAGGCGCCATCGCGGTCGTGGACAACACGCCTAACCGCGTGACCAAGCTTACCGGAGACATCACGGTAACGGGCGGAGGCGGCACCGGCGGGCTGTTTACCGGCCCCACCGCGGAAGGCAGCCGCTTGGAAATCACCGGCGCCGTTTTCGCAGGAGACCTGAATACCGGAACGCTGACCCAGACCATCGACCGCGGCTACGTTCGCTTTAGTGGCGGAGGCAACATCCCCACGTGGCGGAATAACGGCTATCTCAGTCTCGGCGCCGACGAGGGGTTGGGGAGCGCCGTGATCCAGAACGGTTACGCGCGTCCGGCCACCCTCGATCTTAACGGCCATGATCTCACGCTTTCGTCGATAGTTCGCACAAACCGTTCCGCAGTCGTCAATACCGACTTGGATAATCAGTCGGTGCTCACAATCAATACTTCGGCGCCCGGATTTAGCTATAACGATACCTTGGCCGGCAACTTATCCCTTGTGAAAACGGGATCCGGCACGCTTACGCTCGGGACGACCACCAGCGTGATTAGCGGGGTGCTTACGGTCGACGGTAGTCCGATCGTCAATTTGATCGATAGTGACACCTTGGGTTTGGCGGTCGGCCAGACGCTCCTCGGCACCTCGATCAATTTTTCCACGACCAGCGGAAGCACCACGGCGAGCGTCGTCTCCGCGACCAATCTCAAGGTTGGTATGACCGTGTCCGGACCGAATGTTCCGCCGGACACCTACATAGCCGCTCTCACCGGGACGAGCGTCACGTTGAGTTCCGCCGCCACGGCCACGGGCTCCTTGGTCCCCCACCACTTCTCCGCATTCCCGGCGGGCGCGAAGATAACATCGATCGACGGCTTGACCAAATTCACCGCGTCTGTGCCGGCCGAGGTTTCGAGCGCTGCGCTGGTGAACGGCGAGCAGGTCATCACCCGTTTTTCATCCCAAGTCGGGTCGCACCTCGCTTACACGGGGCGCACCGTCCTCCAAGAAGGCGTTTTAAGCATCTCGACCGTGTCCAACGCGCCCGCTCCCGGCGGATTGGGCGCGCCTCCGAACGGAAGCTCCCAGTATCTGGTTTTTGAAGGCGGCACCTTGCGCTATACGGGCGCAGATGGAGTCACGAATCGTGGCTTTTCGGTGAGTGACGACGTAATCGCAAACTTCGAAGTCACCTCATCCACCTCGAACTTGGTCTTCACGGGTAACAGCCCCGCCAGCACGGGCGGTCTGAACAAGTCCGGTCAGGGCCAGCTAACTCTGGAGGGAAATCACCACTATGAGGGGGATACCAATGTGGCCTCTGGAACGCTCCAAGTGTCTGACGGAGGATCTTTGTCCAGCTCTTCGGTGGTCAGGGTCCGCAGTGGGGCGAGATTGGCCGCGAGTGGCAGTGTCGGGCCGGTTCAACTGGACAATGGCTCCACCATCGAGGTTGGTCCGCGCTCCGATGGATCCCTGTCGAGTTCCGCCGCAACGCCCACCCTTACGGTCCCTCGGTTTACCGTTAAGCCACAGGCGGCGCTAGAGTTCGAGTTTAACTCAGGAGGCGGTTCGTCGCATGACCGCTTATCGGTCACCGAGTCGAATGGCCTCGACATCCAAGGCGGCATCTTCAGCGCATACGTGAAGGGCGGATCCACTCCGTTCTCCGCCGCCGGAACGTATCCGATTATTGATTACAACGGCGGGTTCACCGGTTCGCTTTCCTCCGTCTTCATCCTCGGCACCGCTCCGGGCTACACCTACGCCTTGATGGACCGTCCGGTCACCACGGACATCGCCCTCGTCATCGCCCCGATCGTCATTCGCACCTGGGCGTCCACGGGCGGCGGGTCTTGGACTGCGGGGGCCAACTGGGGCGGTGAAGAATGGCCTGACACTTTCGGTGAAGGCGCGATCCTGGGCACGTCGATCACCGCCCCCGCCACCATAACCCTCGACTCCGCGATCACCATGAGTTCGCTGACGTTTAGCAGCACAAGGGGCTACACGATCAGCGGCGATGGTTCGGTCACCTTCAATGGAGGCTCTTCCTCGACCGATCTCCGAACCATGACATCGGCGGGATCGCATTTTATCGACGTCCCGGTTTCTTTCGCCGGCCCCGTGCGAATTGCGACGATTGCCAATAGCACGATTACCTTCGGGAAAGATATCACGACCCTTGCGCCTGCGACCCTCTCAGGGGCGGGCACGGTCGTTCTCGCCGGGACCGCTGGATTCTCTTCGATTTCGGTCGATGGTGGCACGCTTCAAATCGGCAACGGCGGCGCGTCCGGCTCTGTGTCCACCCCTCAAATCGATGTGGCAAGCGGCGCCAAGGTGGTGCTGAATCGCTCGGACGACTTCGCATTCCCGACCAACGTCAAAGGCTCGGGCGCTTCCCTGATTCACGATGGCACGGGGACCACGACTCTGGGCGGAAGTGACAACAGTTACTCTACACTTCACTTGCGCGCAGGAACCACTCGCCTCGGCTCGGTAAACGCCGTGCCCACCGTGGGTGGTCTCATGAGTGCCGCGCTCGTCATGGATGGTTCCGCCATCTTCGACCTGAACGGCATGGGAATTGGCTTGGGTGGTTCATGGAGCGGGACCGGCGGAACGCTGACCGACGGATCGCTCGATCCGGGCATCACCACCTTTACCTACGCTTCGAGTTCCATAAGCACGTATAACGGCGTGATCGCTGATGGTCCGCAGCGGACGCTTGCATTGGTGAAGACCCAAACCTCCGGATTGACGCTCGGTGGGGCTAACAGCTTTAGCGGCGGCGTCACACTTCGTAACGGGACGCTTACGGCGATGCATTCGTCCGCGTTTGGGTCGGGGGGCGTGCGTTTGGAGCTTCAGGGGACCGGTAGCTCCGGCAACTTCACCCGCTTGGC
>CBINJQ010000346.1:0-5127 GCA_966251015.1 uncultured Akkermansia sp.
GAGGAACACGGCGGCGGCAAACCGACGGGCGGGCATCGGGAAAAACCTGAGCCCTGTTTCGGGGTAAAGCAATGGTCTGGCGCCGGGGAAACCGGCCGGTTCACCCAACCGCTCGATAGTTGAGGAGAAGCGCTTCCCGCGAAGGTTGCGCAGGTCGTTCCGCCTAGGGAAGCGGCCCGTGGGAATCCGGGGCCGAGAAAGCGGGATTTATTTCGCCGCCGCGTCCAGCGCTTCGGCGTAGCCTTGGATGGCCGCGGCGAGGGCCTCGGCGATGTCTCCGCGGTAGGACTCGCTGGCGAGCTTGCGCGCCTCGACGTCGTTCGAGAGATAGCCGGCCTCGACGAGCACCGCCGGGCAATCCACGAGGCGCAGGACGGCGAAGCGGGCGCGCTTGTAGCCGCGGTCCTCCGTCTTGAGCTTGGCGAGAAGCTGACGGTGCATCTGCGCGCCGAGCACCGCGCTCCAGGCGTCGTGGCGGTTGCCGACCTGCTCGATCTTGTCCTCCGGCGCGGGGAGCGGGGACGACGTGGACCGCTGGAAACGCGGCGTGAGCACGTAGGTCTCGGTGCCCTTCACGGAGGGGTTGTTGGCCACCGCGTTGAAGTGGATGCTGACGAAGAGATCCGCGTTGGCCTTGTTGGCGATCTCGGCGCGGGCGGGCAGCGCGACAAAACGGTCGTCGGTCCGCGTGAGGACGATTTTCCAGCCGGAGCCGTCGAGGAGGCGTTGAAGGCGCTTCGCGACATCGAGGGTGAACACCTTCTCGTCGTATTTGCCCGGCTTGTTCTGGGTGCCGGTGTCGTTTCCGCCGTGGCCCGGATCGATCACGATCGTGCGCAGGGGGCGCGCCGGCACCTGCGCGGGTCGCAGGATGGGGCCGATGAAACGATCAAGGTCGATGGTCGCGACATGGATGGCGCCTTTATGCACGAGCACCGGCTCGCCGAGAAAAACGCGCATGCCGTGAAGCGAGGCCTCGCGCGAATCCACCTCGATCACGATGCGACCGGCGGCGGAGGTCAGGGTGAGCGTCTTTTTGCCGGCCTCGTAAGCCGCCTTGTAACCCAGGCGGGCGAACCAGGCGCGCGCCTCGGTATAGGAAACGCCTTTGATCTTCACCGTGCTCGCGCCGGCGGTGCGGGCGGCGGGTCGGTTCGAGGCGACCGTCGGCGCGGCCTCCAAGGCGGGCGAGCCAAGCCAGAAAGCGGCCGCGGCCAGCCCGCAGCCGGCGAACCCCGCCAAAAACAAACGAACCCCGGTCACGGGACGGAAAAAAACCGCGCCCCGGAAAAACGGGACGCGGCGGGAGAGAAACTCGGATACGGCGCTGAACACGGACGCGCGCGACGACCAGGCTCAATCTTCCTCGTCGTGATCGCCCTTGCCGGCGTCGTCGATCGCCTCCTCGTTGGCGTGGAGGGTGTATTTGCGCTTACGCTTGTTGGCCGGATAGGGCGTGAGCATGACGTTGATCTGCTTGCCCATGAGCTTCGGCTCGGCGTCGGGGTGGCCCATGCCGGAGAGCTCCTCGAGCGCGCGCTTCATGACGCTGAAGCCGATCTCGGTGTGAGCCATCTCGCGACCGCGGAACTTGAGACGGAGCTTCACCTTGTTGCCGTGGTCGAGGAACTCCTCGGCGTGGCGGATCTTGGTGAGAAAGTCGTTGTTCTCGATGCGAGGGGTGAACTCGACCTCCTTGAGCTTGCTGGCCGTCGACTTGGCGTGGCTGCTCTTCTTCTGCTCCTCGTAGATGTATTTGCCGAAGTCCATGATACGGCAAACGGGCGGGGTCGCGTTGGCCGACATCTCGACGAGGTCGAGATTGAACTGGCGGGCGAGGGCGAGGGCGCGGTCGGTCGGCAGGATGCCGAGCTGCTTGCCTTCGGGGGAGATCACGCGGATTTCGGGGGAGCGGATCTTGTCGTTGCGCTTGATATGCGCGAACGGGTCGTTGTTACGACGTTGGTAAGGCTGGTTGGGGCGGCGGGCGCCGCCGCCGTAGGGTGCTGAGAGGGCCATCAAATATGCAGGGTGCGGTTGCTAAAACGCTTGCAGGAACGCCGAGGCGTTCGGGAAAGACAACTGGAAAAGGGCCGTCGGGACCGGGGTGATTCCCCGTTGCCGCGCCCGGTGACGGGCGAAGCCTCGCTTCGCGCCCCGCATGCCTTGCTCAAACGGAAAAACTTTCGCCGCACGAACACGAAGCCTTGGCGTTCGGGTTGCTGAACTTGAAGCCGCCCGCGATCAGCGCCGAGGAGTAGTCGATGTGCGTGCCCTTGAGGTAGAGGGCGGTCTTGGGGTCGACCAGGACCTTCACTCCCGCGGTGTCGACCAGGATGTCGCCGCGCTTGGCTTCCGGGGTAAAACGGAGCTTGTAGCTCAGCCCGTTGCAACCGCCTCCCGCGATGGCCACGCGCAGATAGTCCCCCTGCTTCTCCCGTGCGATCAGCGCCGAAACCTTCCGGCCCGCCGCCTCGGTCAGGCGCACCAGACGCTCGTCGCCCACGCGGGGCGCGACGACCTCCGCAGGAGAAGCGGAGGCGATGCCGGTCGAGGCGGGGGAGGCGGAGGCGTTGTCCATGCGTGGGAAGCGCCAATGTGGCGTTCAGCCGGCCGCGCGCAAGCGGCCTCGATAAGCCACCAAGGAGCGCGCCATGCGCACGGCGTTGGCGAAACTCGCGCCGGAGGCGACGCCTAGCCCGGCGATGTCGAAGCCCGTGCCATGGTCCGGGCTCGTCCGCACCCAAGGCAGGCCGAGCGTGATGTTCACCGCGTGGTCGAACTCCAGCGTCTTCAACGGCGCCAGCCCCTGGTCGTGATAGAGGGCGACCACCGCGTCGAAGTCGCCGCGTAGTTGACGACCGAATACCGTGTCTCCGGGCAGCGTCCGCGACAGGCCGGGATGCGCGGCCCGCAGGCGGTCGAGGATCGGGTCGATAAAATCGCGTTCCTCCGAACCGAGGAGCCCGTCCTCGCCCGCGTGCGGATTGAGCCCGCACACCGCGATGCGCGGCGCGGCGACCGCTCCGCGCGCACCGTCGGCCGCGCAGAGCTCCGCCGCCGCCTCGACGGCGCGCGCGAGCGCCGGCCCGGTCAACGCCTCCGGCACCGCCGAGAGCGGGATATGCCAGGTCGCGAGCACCACGCGCAGGCGGCCGCCGGCGAACGCCATGACCGGCTCGCCGCCCCACTCCGCCGCGAAAAACTCCGTCTGTCCCGGGAAACGCCACCCCGCGCGCGCCATCCAGCTCTTGGCCACCGGCCCGGTCACCACGCCCGACACTCGCCCGTCGCGCGCCGCCGCCGCGGCGGCCCGAAGAGCCGAGTCCGCCACGCGCGCCCCCGCCTCGGACGGCTTCCCCGGCTCGGCGACGAAATCCGCTCCGCCCGCCGGCTCGGGCACGGGTCGCGCGGTGAACACGCCCGGCTTGGGCAAGGTCGCGAGCCACGCGGCGGGGCCGTGGATTTCCACCGCGGCCGCCTCGGCCTCGGAGGCTTCGCCCAACCAGGTCGCGACGATCTCCGGGCCGACTCCGGCGGGATCGCCGCAGGTGAACGCGAGCCTGGCGAACGCGGCGTTCATGCCTGCCCCGCCTCCGCGTCGGCGCCGCGGGAACGACGCTCCGGCCGGGCGAAACCGCGCTTCCCGTCCGAGAAGAACTCCAGGAAACGCGTAGCCTCGACGGATTTCACCAAACCGCCGGCCTGCGCGGCCGCCGCGAGTTGGCGTATGTCCCCCGCCTCCAGGTAAACGGCGCGAAACGCCTCCTTCAGTTCGCGAATCGTCTCGCGCGCGAAACCTCGCCGCTTGAGCCCCACGAGATTGAGGCCGCTCACCTCGTCGCGCTCCGCCACGATCGTATACGGCGCCAGATCGCGAGTGATCCGCGCGAGGCCGCCGATCATCACGCTTTCGCCGATGCGCACGAACTGATGAACGCCCGCGCCACCGCCCACGAACGTGAACGCGCCCACGGTGACGTGCCCCGCCAGCATGGCGTTGTTGGCCAGCACCACGTCGTCGGCCAGGGCGCAATCATGCCCCGCGTGGCTGCCGGCCATGAAGAAACACCGCGCGCCGACCACCGTCGCCTGGCCCTCGTGGATGGAGCGGTTGAGCGTCGCGTTTTCGCGAATCACCGTCCCCTCCCCGACCCGGACAAACGACGCCGTCCGGCGGTCGAATTTCAGAAACTGCGGGTCGCCGCCGACCACCGCGCCCGGATGCACGACCACCCGGTCGCCGAGGATCGCATGGCGCGTGACGACGGCGTGGGCCATGATTTCGCAATCGGCCCCTAGCTGGGCGCCCGGTTCGACGGTGGCGGAAGGATGGATCATCGGAAACGCCGACGCTCGCGCGCCACCTTCGCGGTTTCAAGCCCCGCCCTCGGGCCGGCCCGGCGGAACGGGACCGAAGCCGCGACCTGTCAGCGCGAGGGCCGCGCCGGCAGCAGGTCCATCTGCGGATCGCGCAGCAACTCGTAGTTCTTGAGGATGCGCAGCACCTCGAGCGTGTCGCTCTTCCGGTAGCTGCGATTCACTTCCACCTTCTCGATCAGGTCGGTGAGAATCGCCCGAAACGAGATGATCCCGTCGACGCCCCGCGCCTTGAGCAACTCCACGCTCTGGCTGCGAAACGGCTCCTGCGTCGGCAGCGCGGGCAACACGAGCACCTTCGCGAACTCGTCCGCCTTGCCCGCGGCGTCCTCGCCCTCGTCGGGCGCGAAAAAACGCGTCGCCTTGCGCTGCACCTCGTCTTCGAGAAAACGGAAGATCTCCGGCGAGCTCTTCAAGATGCCCGGCGTGAACACGTCCGTGTGCCAGGGCTTCACCGAGACCACCGCGCGGTGCAGATAAGGCAGCTCGGTCGCGAACAGGAAAAAATCGGGCTTCCGTCCGTCCCGCGTCCACGACGGGTTGTAGACCACGAGGTCGATCTCCTCGTCGCTCGTCTTCTTGCGCGCCTGCACCGCGTGCTTGCGGACCTGGCGCACGAAAAAGCCGTTTTGCTCAAAGTATTCCCGAACGATGCCTTCGTCGATTGCAGCCACGGCGGAAGTTCAAACGACAATCCGTCCGCGGCTAAACCTTAAAAACGACAAACCGGCCAATCGCGGATTACGC
>CBINJQ010000347.1:0-5126 GCA_966251015.1 uncultured Akkermansia sp.
ATTGTTAAAAAACAGACCCGTAGCCGAATGGTAGAAACACGGGCGCGACCGCCGGGCGCGCCGCGTCGGAGTGGCAAGGGCCGAGAGGCAAGGGCGGCGGGCCCGGCGGGCCCGCCCTGCCTGCCAATTTGAAACGCCCCGAAAAGCGGGGCGTTTGCGCCGGTCCGTCACCCGCCAAGCCCGGCGGTCCTTGCGGGCCCGCCAGGCCGAGGTCCGGACGCGTCCGGCCTCATTCCTCCGCGGCCTCGTCGGCTTCGATCGCGGACGACGCGCGGCGCTTGGTGCGCGGCTTCGCCGCGCCTCCGCCCATCGCCTTCGAGGCGGGCTTTCGCCCGCCGGCCTTGGAGGCTTTTTTCGTCGGCGCGCCGGACGTCCCGTCGGCGCCTTCGCCCTCGCCCGCGGACGGAGACGACGCGGCTTCGGGCGCGGCCTCCACCTCGGCAAAAGTTCCCTGCTCGCCGCCAGGCGCGACCGTCTCGGGCGCATCAGCCGCCGGAGAGGCCGCTTCCGGCCCGGGAGCCGGAGCCGGCTCCGGCTCCGACGCCGAGGTGTCGGCCGCGGGAGCGGGCGCGGGCTCCGCCGACGCGGGCGCCGGCACGACCTCGGTCGCCTCCGTCGGCGCGGGCAACGGGGGCATCTCGCGCGGGACGGGGCGGAACACGCCCGGCTCCGAGGCCGCCGAAACGGCATTCTCCGGAATCGCGGACGCGGACTCGTCGGCGGCCGCCGCGTCGGGCGCGACGGACCCGGACGGAGCGCCGCCGGCGGAAGGGGCGCGGTCACGCGGGTTCGCGTCGCGGCCGTTGATCCAGAGGCCGCCGCCGTTGTCCTTGTTTACCCAATACACGTGGTTGCCGACCAGCACCTGCGCCGCCTTCTCGTCGCGGCTTGCCGGCGGGACCAGACCGAGCGCGGCGAGCGCGGAACGAAGGGACTGCTCGTCGACCTTGAAGAACTTGGCTAGATAAGCGCTCGAGCCCGAGTAGCCCGGACCGCGACGATTGCGACGCATCTGCGGCCGGATCGCGTCGAGGAGCGCGACGCCCTCCGGCAGCACGCCTTGCGCGGACGACGCCGCGGGCGCGGCGGGGGCCCCCTCGCCCACGGATCCGCCTTCGACGACGGAACGCGATTCGTCGCCGGCGACCGGGGCGGCCGGAGCGCCTTCCAAACCTTCGCCGACGGCGGCGTTGGCCGCGGCGGCCGCGCGCGCCGCTTCACGGGCGGCCTGGGCGGCGGCCTGTTGTTCGCGGCGGGCCTGTTCGGCGGCCTGGCGTTGCGCCTCGCGCTCGGCGCGACGGGCGGCGGCCTCGGCCTCGCGAGCGGCCTGCTCGGCGGCGCGTTTGGCGCGCTCGGCCTCGAGCGCCGCCTGCTCCTCGGCCAAGGCCGCGTAGGCGGGATCGGAGGGATCGAGCGGCTTGCCCTGGACGACGCGGAACTTCGGGCGCGGCTTCTCCCGCGTGTTCAGGAAAAACTGCCCGCGGTTGTTTTTCTCCACCCAGTAGAGATCGCCCTCGTATTCGAGGTAGACGGGCGCGTCGGTGTCGTTCTCCGGGATGACGAAGCCGCACTCGACCAGCGCGCCGTGCAGATCGGTCTCGGGCTGATCCCAGCGCTTCGCCAGATAGTTGAGCGCGACGGACTGGCCGGCCGCGTTCTGGTTCTTCCGCATGTGCGGCTTGATCGCGTCGAAGAAGGTCGGGAGGTCGTCCTCGAAGTTGTCGAGGTTCTCCCAGTTGTCGGCCTGCGAAGCCTCCTCCGCGAGCGCCTCGGGATCGCCGTCGCGATCGGTGTCGCGAAGCTGGCGCAGGCTGTCGGGACCGGCCGCCTTGTCGCCCGCGGTGGAGCCGGCGGGCGCGTCGGCCGACGCGCTGGCGTCGCCGGCGTGCTGTTTCTGCATCAGCTCGGCGCGCAGCTTGTCGGCCTCGGCCTTGGCGGCCGCGGCGACCGCGGCCTCGAGAGTCCATTCACGCTGCGTCGGGCGACGCGCGAGCCCGTTGAAGACGAGCGAATTGTTGGTGTCGGTGCGAAAGTCGATGATCTCCCATTCGTCCTTGCCGAGCTGGTTCAAGAAGCTCTCGAGCATGGTGGCGGAGGCGAAGCCGCCTTTGCCGCTGGTGATCACTTTATATTCCCAAAGGGCCATAATTGCGGGGGTGCGTAGGTTTGCGAAAAGCGCCTGAGGGAATCCCAGCTTCGCGCGCGCTTGCCCAGCCCAATTTCGAAAACCGGTCCGCGAGCGAATCCCGGCTTGCCAAGCGGAACCCGGATCGCCTCGGTGCGCGGTGACTATGCGCCGCTTTTCCACCGTCGCCGTGCTACTCGGCTGGCTCCTCGCCAGCGGCGCGCAGTGGGATATTCTCCAAAGTTTCGCCTGGGGCCGGATGATCGCGAGCTACAGCCGCACGATGTCTATCCAGGAGGCGATGCGTCTCACGTTCACGCCGGACAACCTGTGCGACGTCTGCGCCTTTATCGCCGAGAACAAGACCCGTTCCGCCGCCGATCAACCCGCGACGGACCAGGCGCCCGCCGAGGCCGGGACCAAGGCCAAGGCTCCTCTCGCGCCCCCGCCCCGGCATCTCTTCGTTCTCCAGGTTCTTGACGAGAGAGACACCGCGTGGCCGAGGGAAAATTTCGCGGCAAACGACCGCGCCCGTCCCGCGCCCCCCGCGGAGCCGCCGCGCGCGGCCTGAGACCGTCCCCGGCGGACAGGGCCGGCGGCGAATGCTCGTATCGCGAACATTCGTCACGAGCCTCCTGAGCGGCATCCCGGTTTTGCGAGCCAGCCTCGCGCCGCCCGCCATCCACCGGAGCCGGGGTTTCCGGTGTTCGCGTTTCACCATCCCCGAGGTTCGGCGCGCGCCCTCCGGCGTCACCTAGCCCGGGTCCATGTTTATCCCCGGCGGCAGTCCCCGCCTCCCTTCTGGGAGACGTCGCACCGCCATCTTTTTATCCTGCAGCTCTTCTGCAACCATGCGCATTTATTCCATCTCATCCCTCGTCATCGCCGGCCTCGTCGCCGCCACAATCGCCCGCGCCCACATCGGCTTCAGTGGCGACCGCAATTTCGACACCCTCGTGGTCGGAGTCCCCGAAACCGCCACCAGCCGCACCGTCAGCGGCTCTTTCGGCTGGGCCGACGGCACCGACGCCGACTATGGCGACAGCCATCGCAACACCTACTTCCGCTTCGTCGTCGGCGACGGAGCCGGAGTCTCGATCTCGGTCGCCTGCAACGACAAGACCGTCGATCCCACCGGCCTGACCGCAGGTTCCCAAACCGGCGCGGCCGGCGTGCTTCTGCCCGCATTCTCGCTCTACCGGATCGGGTCCGGAGTCATGCCGACCTCCACGCACGACACGGCCGTCGCCTCTCTCTCCTACCTCGCCGGACTCGGAGGCGTCGCCAAGGAGGGATCGTTCAACGCGCTCGGCGATTGGAAGATCTACAACGACGCCGGCGCCGAGGGCGACTTTCGTTACGTCGGCAACGCCGCGGACGGCGGCTCGGCCAACTACGACTTCGCCGACGGCATCAACGGCGACGGGCTCGCCGACGGCTTCGTGACCGGCACGTTCACCAACCTCGTCGCCGGCGAATACTTCATCGTCGTGGGCGGCGCCGGCTACGACGCGCAAAACACCGAGACCGCCACCTTCGGCACGACGGGCACCGCCTATCCCACCTACGGCGTCTCGGTGTCGGTGACCGCCATCCCCGAGCCCGCCTCGGCCGCGGCGTCGGCGGGCCTCGGCGTGCTCGCCCTCGCGGCCGCCCGCCGGCGCCGCCGGGCCTGATCAACCACGTTCCGCCCCGCGCACCATGCCACGCCGCCGCGCCTTCACCCTTGTCGAACTCCTGGTCTCCATCGCCATCCTCGGCGTGCTCGGAACCCTCGTCTTCGCGGCCGGCGCGGCGGCTCGCAAGCGCATGCAAAGCGCCGCCTGCCTGGGCAATCTCAGGCAGGTCGGCGCCGCCGCGCTGCTCCATGTCGCGGAAAACAAAAACCGGCTCCCCTCCATCAGCCACGCCCGCGACGAAAACGGCGGATCGCTTTCCTGGACCCGCACGCTCGAACGTTACCTCGGCGTCGGTTTTCTCGGCCGCTGCCCGGCGCTGCCCGGGCATCCCGCGAAAATCACCTACGGATGGAACGACCTGCTCGTCACCGCCGACGGGCAGGGCATCCCCTTCGCCTCCGCCAAGACGCCGTCCGCCACGCTCATGGCCGCCGAGATCGCCCCGGACCAGACCGCGGAGCACCTCCACTTCGCAGGCGCCGCGCGAGGCGTCACCCCGGCGTTTTTCCAAACCCTCGTCAACGTCCGGTGCCACGGCGCCGGAGCCAACTACCTCTTCGTCGACGGACACGTCGCCACCGTCCCCTGGGCCGAGGTCCAGAGCCGGCTGGCCGGCCGTCCGAGCCCCTTTGTAAGCCCATGAATCGCCACCACCGCCCGCCTTGTCCGATCCGGCTTCAGCGCGCCCTTCTCGCGCTCCTCTGCTGCTTTCTCGTCATGATCGGGAGGCCTCTGCGCGCGCACGTCCATGTCGACATCGGGCCGGACGCCGCCCAGCCGTCACGGCTCGCGATGACCGGCGCCACCGCGACGAGCGCCGTCTACGTGCCGCCGGGCGAGCCGTTCAGCAGCTATCTCCCGCTCTTCCCCGGAGGCTACTACGCGAGCGAGCTCACCTTCAGCGCCGAGGATCCGGACGGCTCGCTCGCCCGCGTGGAGTTGCTCTCGGTGAGCGGACCGGAAGGCGGCTCGTTCTCTTTTTGGGAGGTCGGCGCCACCGCGCCCACATGGACGCGCGCCACCGGCTGGACCGCCACAGCGGGCGACCGTCCCGCCATCGTGGTCTACGAAGACGGCGGCGGTCACGGACACATCCACGGACGAGCCCTGTCATTCACCAGGCCCGGCGCCTACACCGCGGTGTTTCGCGCCATCGACGACTCCTCGGCGCGCACGCCCAGCCAGCCCTACGCCGTCACTTTCGAGGTGCTGGCGACACCGCAACTCGCGATCCGCGTCGAAAGCGGCGTCGCCAAGCTCTCCTTCGCCAGTCGCGCGGACCTGACCTACGACCTGCAAGTCTCCACCGACCTGAGCGTTTG
>CBINJQ010000348.1:0-5098 GCA_966251015.1 uncultured Akkermansia sp.
GGTCGCGGAAGATGTTTATGTTGGGCGTCCAGAAGGTGAGGCCGGCCCACCACTTCGAGTCGCCATTGTTCTTGGTCGCGTAGTCGTTGTGCTTGGCCCGGCCCTCGACGCCGATGATGCGGCCCTGTTCGCGGAAAAGGGCGGGATTCCACGAGGCGGCGCCTCCGACGGCCTGCGGGAAGACGGTGGCGACGCCGTTGTTGGCGACGCCGTGGAGCGCCTCGTTCCAGTAGTCGTAGGCGGGCAGGCCGAGGCGCGGAATGGCGGGCGCGGCGTTTTTGAGCTGCGCGACCTTTTCGGCGAGCGACATGCGGCGGACGAGGTCGGCGGAGCGGTCGGCGAGCGGGCGGGCGGGATCGCGCCAGATGGGCGGCGTCGACACCTCGGGCACGCGCAGGGCGGCGGCGGAAAACGCGTCCTGGAGGTCGGCGGCGCGGAGCCGGACAAGCGATTCCCCGGCGGCGTCGCGGATCGAGAGCGTGTTGAACTTCGCATGACCCGTGCGGGCGACGAAGGCGATGCGCAGCGGGCCGCGCAGGGCGTCGTCCGTCTTGTCGATCTGGCCGCTGATCGTGGCGACGCGTTTCGCGCCGCCGGCGGAGACGAAGAGGTCGACGTCCTTGGCCAGGACCTCGTCGCCGGCCATCACGTCGAAAACGCGTCGGCCCGGCTGGTCGAACTCGGTCTCGGCGGCGCGAATCTCGACGAGGTAGCTCCCGGCGGGCAGGTTGCCGACGGTGACGGTGAAGCGCGGGCCGTTGATGTCCTCGCGAAACGCGTCCGCCTCCGCGCCGGCCGCCTCGACGAGGAGGTCCGGCGCCTCCTTGCGGTGGGCGAAGTCCCCGCTGACGCCGACGTGGACGGCGCAGGAGACGCAGACCTCGTCGGCGGAGCGGAGCGAGTGGGCGAGGAGCAGGAGCGTGCCGCCCGCGAGCAAGGAGCGGAGCAAGGCGAAGGGGGATGCGAGGAGGGGCGGAGTGGAGCGCATAGGTGGCGGGGGCGGGCGGATGTTGACCGGGGCTGCGGGGATCAGGGGCGCGGGGTGAGGCGATAGAGGCCGGAGGCGTGCTGGCGGAGTTCGCGGGAGAACGAGCCGGTGAATTCGCCCAGGTCTTTTTTCTCCCAAAGGTCGCGCACGCGGACCCGGCCCTCGAGGCCGATGGCGGCGAAGTCCACCGAGACGGGCGCCGTGTCGCCGACGACCGCGTCCCCGCGATCCACGAGAACGGCGAAAACGGCGGAGCCGCGATTGGTGACGACTCCCCGGGCGGCGAAGGTGTCGTAGCCTTGGGGCAGATCGTAGATGATGGTGGATTCGCCGTGCGTGCCGATGCCCTCGGCGGGGGCGCCGTCGATGACGATGGGGCGGTTGTCGCAGGTGCGATTCACGCGGGCCTCGCCCCAGCCGGAGTCGGCGTAGGACCACTTGAGTTCGGTGAGTTTCAAGGTGCCCTTGGGGCCGGTCAGCACGGGGTCTTGCCAGACGACGTGGTCGTAGTGGAAGCCGTCGCCGCCGTCCTTGAGGAAGAGGACGAGGCGCTTGCCGCCGGCGACGGAGACGCGGATGTCCTGGAACTTGCCCTGGCCGGCGATGACTGGGCTGGCGTAGTCGGCGGCGGAGAAGTCGAGGGTGTCGCCCTTGCTCTGCGCGTTAAAGAGCGCGACGTATTTGTCCGGGGAGCCCGGGACGTCGGCGGTCCAGACCACGAGATTTTTGTCGCGGCTGAGCTGGCGGTTGTTGGCGCTGTGCTGGTTGACCCGGAGCATCTCGGCGTTGGTGAGCAACTCGAGCGTGAGCGGATCGAGCTTGGTCATGTCGCCGCCGAAGATGAGCGGCGAGCGGCCGATGGCCCAGAGGCTCATGAGCGTGAATTGCTCGTCCTTGGTGAAGCGGGTGGGGCGGCCGAACTCCACGACGCCGAGGGGCAGCATGTCGGCGTCGGGCCAGGCGCCGGGGCGGCGGTGGGGCGTCCAGGCGTGGAGGCGCTCGAACATCTCGCGGAGGAGGCCCCAGCGATCCCAGAAGTCGTCGGTGATGCGCCAGAGATTGGCGTGGGCGGCGACGTGTTCGGCCGCGGAGAGCGGAGTGGCTCCGGGGGAAAGACTGAGCACGATGGGGCGCCCGCAACGGTCGATGGCGCTCCGGAGCGCTTCTATCTCGGCGCGTTGGACGTCGTCATAAGGGCGCGAGATGTCGTCGCACTTGATGTAGTCCACGCCCCAGGAGGCGTAGAGGTTGACGATGGAATCGTAGTAGGCCCGGCCCGCCGACGTGCGGGCGTCGACCCCATACATGTCGGGATTCCACGGGCAGATGGAGCGCGTGAGCGCGATGTCGGCGGCGCGGGCGTCGGTGCCGAACACGGGCAGGTTTCGGGCGACGGCCTGCTTGGGGATGCCGCGCATGATGTGGATGCCGAAGCGCAGTCCGCGGGCGTGGACGTAGTCGGCGAGAGGCTTGAAACCCCGACCCTCGGCGGCGGAGGGAAACTTCTTCAGGCCGGGGGTGAGGCGCCCGAAGGCGTCCATGGTGAGCGGCGCGTCGGGCTTGTAGAGGTGCCCGGTGGAATCGGGCTCATACCACTGGATGTCCACCGTCAGGATGTCGTAGCCGGCGGGGAGCAGGTGCTTGGCCATGGCATCGGCCTGCTCCTTGATCTGCCCCTCGGTGACGGTGGTGCCGAAGATGTCCCAGCTGTTCCAACCGAGGGGCGGAGCGGGCGCCAGGTCGAGGTGCGCGGGCGCGGCGAGGGAGCCGAGCGGGAGGGCGGCCAGCGCGGCGGCGACGGCCAGGACGCGCAGGGGAGCGGCGAGCGGACGTGTCATCGGGCGGGGCGGTTGGGGACGAGGCGCACGAGGACGACGCCGTGCGGGGCGACCTTGGTCTCGAATTTGCCCTGGTGTTGCCCGAGGTCCTTCTGGCGCCAGAGGTCGCGCACGGTGAACTTGGCTCCGCCGTCGGGGGTGGCGAGGGTGCCCCATGGGCCCCACTTCACGCCGACGGTCGTCTCGGTGTCGCCGCGGTTGAAGAGACCGACGGCGTAGGAGCCGTCTTCGAGCGTCTTGGCGTAGACGACCTTGCCGCCGTCGTTGGTGATCTGCGTGGCCTGTTTGCCGAGGGCGTCCTGGTTGATCGCGAGCACCTCGTCGTTGGTGAGGAGACCGAGCGTGAAATCGTCGAGCTGCGCGAGATCGCAGCCGAGGAGCAGGGGCGCGGAGAGCAGGCACCAGAGGCTGATGTGGGTGTATTGCTGGTTCGGCGTGAGGCGGGTGGGATGGAGGTTCGGGCCCCAGCCGACCATGCCGACGACGAGCATGTCGGGGTCGCTCCAGTGGCCCGGCCCGGTGAAGGCGGCCCAGCGATCTTGCAGGAAGCCGATGCGGTTCACGCTCTCCCAGGTGTCGACGATGTCGCCGGTGGTGCGCCAGAGGTTGGCGAGGCGCATGTAATCGGGGGCGCTGTCGTAGATGCCGGTGTTGGACAAACTGTAGACGATGTCACGGCCGGTGGCGCGAAGGGCGTCGCTCATCTCCTTGACGTGGGGAACGTCGTTGGGGAACCAGTCGTATTTGAGGTAATCGACGTTCCACTCGGCCCACTGGCGGGCGTCGTTGGCGGCGAAGGAGTGTTTGCCGAAGGTCCAGTTGACCCAGTTGGGTTTCGCGCCGGGGGCGTCGGGGTTTTTGTTGAGTTTGTAGAACTCGTTCACGTCGCCGGACTCGACCCAGTCGTAGGTGCCGTCGGCGTTGTCGGAGGAGCCCCCGACGTAGCCGGCGTAGGTGCCGCGCCAGGGGCCGGAGTAGATGCCGAACTTGAGGCCGAGCCCGTGGATCTCGTCGGCGAGCCGCTTCATGTCGGGAAACTTTTTGTTCGGCTGGATCGCGTTGTGCGGGCCGCCGCGTTTGCCCTGCCAGCCGTCGTCGATGTTGACGTAGGTCCAGCCGTGGTCGCGCAGGCCTTTCTCGACCATGGCGCGGGCGGAGCTGAGGACCTTGTCCTGGCTGACGGCGTCGCCCCAGCAGTTCCAGCTGCTCCAGCCCATGGGCGGGGTGAGGGCGATTTTGTCGCCGACGACGATGCGGAATTTTTTCTCTCCCTGGCCGAGCGCGTTCGTGGCGCGGAGGACGACGGTGTGCTCGCCGGGAGCCGCGAGCGTGCCGGTGATGCGGCCGGTGGCGGGATCGAGCGCGAGGCCGGAGGGCAGGCCTTCGACGGAGTAGGTCAGCGGGCGCTTGCCGGTGGCCGGGATGCTGTAGAGGAAAGGCGCGCCGGGGCGGACGCCGAAGACGCCGGGGCCGTTGACGCGGGGCGTTTCCGGCGCGGGCGGGGTGAGGATCACGCGGTCGTTCACGGTCGAGGTTGTGGAAGCCGTGGCCACGCAGCCGAGGAAGGCGATGGACAAGGCGAGGGCGAGACGAGGGGTTTTCATGGTTGTGCCTGGTGAGTGGTTGGCGTCAGCGGCGACGCGGGCCGGATCCGGGACGCGGGGCGGCGTCGAAACGCCACCAATCGAGGTTGATGCGCGCGGCGTCGGCGCCGGGGAAAACGAGGCAGAGGTCGCGCAGGCCGGCGGCGTTTTCGATGTCGCAGCTTCGCGTCGCCCAGCGGTCGGCTCCGCCGGTGTCGCCGACGGATAGCGTGCCGACGAGCGGGCCGTCGGGACGGTCGAGGCGGAGCTCGATGTCGCCGGCGGGACCGCTCGAGGAAACGGAGGCGGAGAAGGAGCGAGCGCCGCGGCGGAAATCGACGCCTTGCACCCGGATGAACGCGCCCGCGCGGTCGGGGTGGACGGTCATGCCTCCGCGGTCGCCGGGGCGGGATTTGACGCCCTCGCTCCAGCAGATCGTCTCGGCCTCGACGCGCCGGTAGGGATCGAGCGCGTGGAGTTGCTCGACGCCCGGCGCCTCCTCCCACCACGGGAGCTCGCGGATGGTGCCGTCGGGGTTGAAGTCCATTTTGGCGACGCAGACCGAACGGCGCTCGTGATGTTTGTCGGTCCGGGCGAAGTTGAGCTTGAAGTTGAAGCCGAAGACGTAGGTGCCGCCCTTGTAGTCGATGATGCCGGGGTGGTTGCCGGTGGCGCGGCGGTCGGGCTTC
>CBINJQ010000349.1:0-5079 GCA_966251015.1 uncultured Akkermansia sp.
TGATGTTGGTGTGCCAGTCGCCGTTCCACGCGGTCTGGATCTTGTCGGCCCAGAGGCCTTGGAGATTGGCGGGCAGACCGCCGGGACGGGACGAGGAGATGAGGAGGTAGCGGCCGAAGTTGAAGTAGAGGGCGGCGAGAGACGGATCGGCGCCGCCTTCGTGGAAGGCCTTGAGGCGGTCGGGTGTGGCGTGCCGGGAGACGAAGGGATCGACGGGGCCGAGATCGAGCGCGGCGCGCTCGAAATAGCGTCGGTAATCGGCGACGTGGACGGCGCGGAGCTTGTCGTAGGATTTCTCGACGGCGCGTGCCGCCAGAACTTCAGGTGGAATAAGGTCGTGAGGGTCCGGACTGACATGCCCGGTGGCGCGATCCATGTCATCCACGGCGGCGGTGCGGGCGTCGGTGATGCGTCGACCGGCGAAGGTCTTGATGTCGGTGGCGGCGGTGACGAGAAGCAGCGCCTCGTCGGCGCCGCGCACGCGGACCGTGTCGTCGATGTTCTCGATGGAGCCGCCGCTCGGGACGATTTTCAACGCCGCGGCGTAGCGGACGCCGGCCTCGCCGTTGCGGCCGTCGTTGAGCTGACCGTGCATAAGCAGTTCACCGGCATCGTAGGATTCGACCGCGAAGCGCTCGGGGCGGTCGAGGCGGGCGTCGAAGGAGATGCGGCCGGGCGCGCTGGCGGTGAGGCGGAGCACGATGGCCTCGCCGGGCGCGCTGACGAAGGCTTCGCGGGTGAAGCGCACGCCGTCTTGTTCGTAGTCGAGACGGCCGACAGCCTCGGCGAGATCGAGAGTGCGGCGGTAGTTGGCGACCGGCTTGGACGCGGAGGCGTCGGTGATGGTCAGGCGCAGGTTGCCGAGCGTCTGATAGCAACCGAAGGGCTTGTTTGCGCCGACGCCGCGGCCGGAGCCTTCGCCGGCGCAGGTGAAATTCGCGTTCACGAGCGCCTCGGCTTCGTGGTTTTTGCCTTCGAGGAGAAGACGGCGGATTTCGGGCAGGGCTTTGTGGGCGTCGGGGCGGTCGGCCTCCTGCGGGGAGCCGGACCACATGCCGGTTTCGTTGAGCACGATGCGCTCCTCGGTGACGCCGCCGTAGAGCGCGGCGCCGAGGCGTCCGTTGCCCAGCGGAGTCGATTCGAAAAGGTGTTCGCCGGGGGCGGTGAGGACGACGTAGCGAGCCTCGTCACGCGGGGCGGCGGCGAGGGTGAGCGCGAGGCCGAGCAAGGGGGCCAAGGAGACCAGAGAACGGAACGTCATGGGGGCGGTGTCCGGGGGTAGCTGGACCAGAGTGGGCGGCGGCGGGCGCTCAAACCACCAGAATAGTCGGCGGAAAAACCACGCAAAAGACGCAGATAATAAGGCGGGGACGCGTCTCATGAATTGAGACGGCTTGGGCGATGGGTGGACGGGCGCGTCCCTGCGCCCGTGGATCGAAGAGTCAAGCCAGTGGCGGAGGGACCACTCCGCCGCGGCGGGCCCAGCGGTCCCGCCCTACCTAATACGGCTACTGCGATGTTTGAAATTCGCTAGCGGGTCATCGCGTAGACGTAGGTGTTCACGATGACTTTCATGCAGCCGGGCACGCGCTGGGGCGTCTCGGGCCAGCCGCATTCCAGTCCGCTGATGCTGATGACCGCGATCAGGCGGCCGTCGAGAAACACGCCGTTCAGGCCGATGCGGGGCGGTTTGATCGCGCCGCGACTGAGCATGTCGGGGGTGTAGAGCTCATCGACCACCACGGAGAAATAACAGTGGAAGATCTCATGGTCGTCCGGGAGCTCGCGAACCTCGCAGTTCGGAAACAGGCCTTTGAACAAGGTCGCCGTTTTCTGGACGAGGTCGGCTTTCTGCTGCGGCGAGAACCCGTTCACGCACGGGTCCATGCAGATGAAACCGCCGCGGCGGAGATATTCCTGGATGTTTTTGAGGTGACCGGGATCGGTCACGCGGAACAGCTCTTTGACGTAGATGAAGGGGTAGGCGCAGAGCTTCTCCAGGTTGGCGGGCTCGACGCTATACCACACCGGATCGATGTTCAGGGTGGTCTGGCCGCGGATAAAAGTCGCGAGCTTGGGGTCCTGGTCGCTGTGCAGGGACCACTTGTTGTCGGGGGTGACGAGACGAGCCCAGCCCACCCGGCCGCCTTTGTGGCCGGCTTCGTCGGCGAACGACATTGCGGTGCCGAGCGCGAGCAGGGCGACGCCGAGGGCGGGGAAAAAACGAAATCTCATGGCGACGGATAGCGGGGGACGAGGGACTGCGCCTCGGCGCTCAGGCGGTCATGGCGGTGACGTAGATGTTCACGACCATCTTCATGCATTCCTCGGGGTGGCCGGGCGGGGCGACCATGCGATCCCAGCCGCATTGCAGGCCGCTGAGGCTGAGCACGGAGGCCAGGCGGTCGCCGAGGTAAACGCCGTAGAGCCCCTTGGCCGCCCAGCGCGGGTTGTAGTTGTTCTCCGCATACGTGTGGGGAGGGCGGGCCTTGGGCGTGAAATAGCAGGTGTAGACGGGGTGGTCGTCCGGGAAGCGTTTGACCGTCATTTCGGGGAGCAGGCGCCGAAAGGCGGTCACGTTGTTGTCGTAATAGACGTCGGGGTCGGGGTTGATCTCGCGATTGCAGCAGGCGTCGACGAGCAGGAAGCCGCCCCGGTGCAGATACTCGCTGAGGTTGGCCAACGATTTTGGGGAAACGATGGGCGTGAGGTCGGTGCAGAAGAGAAAGGGAAAGGCGCCGAGCTCCTCCAGCCGCTCGGGATCGGCCGCGCGCCACTCGGGCTCCATGTTGAGCGTGGTGTGGGTGCGGATGAAATCGGAGAGCGTGCCGTCGCTGCCGGTGTGGCGCGACCAGTGTTCGGAGGGGGTTTTGAGGCGAGCCCAGCCCACGCGCCCGCCCCGGTGGGTCTCGGCGGGGAGGGACTGGACAAGGAGCGGCGGCAGGGTGGCGCAGACGAGGAGCCGGGCGCAGCCGGAGAAGAGGAAGTCGCGACGATTCATCGGGGTCACAGAAGTTTTTGGCGGCGACGCAGGAGGAGCTCGGTGGCGTAGAGCGCGAGCAGGAGGGCGAATATCCATCCTTGATGCCAGAGCGGAGCGGCCGTCTCGCGCAGCAGGGTGGTGTCGGGCCCCGCAGCGGTTTGCCAGGCGGGTGGCGGCGTGTCGGCGAGGAGGGATCCGCCGGTGCGCTCGGCGAGTGCCCGGAGCAGAGATTCGTCGCCGGGGAGGCCGGAGGCCTCGCCGCTCGGACGCCGGGTGACATTGACCCAATGCCGGACGGCGACCTCGCCTCCGCTGCGGGCGGTGAGCACCCAGCGACCCGCGGCCGGCGGGGTCCAGTGAAAGACGCGGGATCCGTCGTCCTTGCCACGAGCGACCAGGAGGGGGAATGCGCCGGTCTGGGCGTCGTCCTCGAGCTGGGCGGAGACGGCGGCGTCGGGCGGGGCGTCGGCGAGGACGATGTCGAGCTCGGCGCCGGGATCGGCCTCGAGCGGGGCGTTGACGAAGCGCGGGCCGCGGGTGCGTTCGCGACCGAGCCAGGAGAGGAGGTTTTGCCAGAACAATTCCACCCCGCGTTCGCGGCTGGGCTGGTTGAGCTTCCAGCGCCACAGTGCGTCGCTGGCGAGCACGGCGCTCCAGCCGCGGCCGTAGCGCTGGAGCGCGAGGAGGATCGAGCGCTGGCCGTCGGGCGCGAGGTCGGTCGGGTGGCGGCCGAGGATTTCGGCGCCGGGCTTGGCGTGGCTGACGTGGGCGAAATGGCCGAAACGCGGAGCGGCGGCGGCGAGTTCGTCGCCGAAGAGAGCGCGGGCGCGGGGCTCCCAGGCCAGGGCGGCGAGCGGCGGTTCGCGGGTGGCGCGATAGCTGGAGCCGTCGTCGCCGGAGGAGAAGCGGCGGATGCGGTCGCGAAAGGCCTGGGCGTCGGTCGGGGAGGATCGGGAGGAGCCGTTGGCCGGGTCGCCGAGGAAAACGACGGGAAGCAGTTTCTCCAACTCGGAGCCGGAGAAGCCGCGGGTGGCGTCGTCGTCGGGCGCGATGAAGAGGAGCACGCCGCCGCCGCGCACCCAGGCGGAGAGGGCGTTCTGCTGGGCGGCGGAGAGCTGGGCGGCGGTGGCGTTGGCGAGGATGAGGATGTCGTGTTTGCCGTAGCCGCCGACGGAGGCGGGCAGATCGGCCAGCGAGCCGCGAACGGCGGGCGGGGCGAGGCCGGAGGAGCTCGGGGCGAGGTTGAAGATCGGCGTGAGCGTGAAGGCCGGGTCGCGGCGGAGGATGTCGGCGAGGAACCGGTAGCCCCAGTCGAGCGCGCCTTGGTAATACAGGATGCGGGTGTTGGTCGGCGCGGCGACGCGCACCTCGGCGCGCAGGGAAGGGGCGTCGGCCGCGTCGCCGGCGCGCAGTTCGAGCGGCAGCAGGCCGGGGGCGTCGGCGGGCAGCTCGACCGACCACGCGAGGGCGCGTCGGCCGGCGGCGAGACGCACTGGCTCGGGGGCGCGCCAGGTGTCGCCGACTTTCAGGCGCAGCGGGATGGTGCGGGCGGCGGCCTGGTAGGTGTCGAGCGTGACTTCGAGACGGAAGCTGCTGCGCGGCGGCACGCCGGCGGGGAGGACAAGTTCGCGGAACGCGAAGAGATCGCCGCCCGCGTATCGGTTTTTCCCCGACACGGGGTAGATTGGCGTTCCGGCGGCTAGGGCGGCGCGGGTGGTGGCGGCGAACGGTCCGGCGTAGTCGCGGCCGGCGACGGTATCGAGCCCGTCGGTGAGGGCGACGATGCCGCCCCAGCCTCCGGGCGGAGCCGTGGCGAGCAGGTGGTCGAGCGAGGCGAAGAGGCGGGTCTGGCCGGAGGGAAGCCCGCCTTCGGCGTCGGCGGCGGAGAGCGCGGTCGGCGCGGGCGAGTCGGCGAACGCGAACATCTTCGGCTCGCCGTGGGCGGACTCGGCCGCGGGGGCGAGGGCGCGCCAGTGGCGCAGCGCGTCGTCGAGCCGGCGTTGGCGGCGATTGTCGGGCGTGGTCATGCTGGCCGACTGGTCGACCAGCACGGCGAGCGGGCGGGTTTCCTTTTTGGCGTAGAGGCGCTCGACCCG
>CBINJQ010000350.1:0-5061 GCA_966251015.1 uncultured Akkermansia sp.
GTCGATCAGAGCTACGTGCAGCGCTACATCACGGCGCGTTCCGACGGCGCCGCGTCGCGCAGCGTGTGGCTCGGCGCGCTGCTCTACCTGCCGGTGGGCGCGGCTTTTTTCTTCATCGGCACCGCGTTGCACGCGTTTTACTCCGCGCAGCCGGACCTGCTGCCAGCCGGGCTGAAGGCCGACGGGGTCTTCCCGTATTTCATCAGCACGCAGCTGCCGGCGGGGCTCGCGGGGCTCGTCGTCGCGGGCCTTTGCGCGGCGGCGATGGATTCCATCCTCAACTGCATGTCGACGCTCTTCCTCAACGACGTTTACCGGCGTCACCTGCGCCCCGGGGCGGGCGAGGTCGAGGCGATGCGCGTGCTGCGTTACTCGACGTTCGGCTTCGGCGCCGTGTGCGTCGTCGCGGCGCTCGCGATGATCTCGATCAAGAGCGCGCTCGACGTCTGGTGGGAGCTCGCGGGCATCTTCGGCGGCGGCATGCTCGGCCTCTTTCTCCTCGGACGGCTTGTCCCTCGCGCCGACGGACGCGCCGGCCTGGCCGGCGTCTCGGCCGGCGTCCTGGTGATCCTCTGGCTCACGCTTTCCCCGCGCCTCGCGTGGTGGCCCGAGGCCTTGCGCAGTCCCTTTCACGGCTTGCTCGTGATCGTTTTCGGCACGCTTGCCGTTCTCCTCGCCGGAGGCGCGGCCGCCTTTCTTTTCCCGCGTCGCGTCGCGGTCGTTCCGTCCCTTTCCGCACCATCCCCATGAACCGTTTCCTCCTGCTCGCGCTGGCCAGTGTGTCCCTGCTCCGCGCCGCGACGCCGCATCCCGCGGTGCTTCGCGCCGAACTCATCAACCCCGATGCGCCTTACCCCGAGTGCCACGCCTCCACGATCGTCGAGGCCGCGCCGGGAAAGCTCCTCGCCGCCTGGTTCGGGGGCACGAAGGAGCGCAACCCCGACGTGTGCATCTATGTCGCGCATCAGGTCGACGGAGAGTGGCGACCCGGCGTGATGGTGGCCGACGGCGTGCAGCCCGACGGCGCGCCGCGCCTGCCGACCTGGAATCCGGTGCTCTTCGCGCCGAAGGACGCTCCGTTGCAGTTGTTCTACAAGGTCGGCCCGAATCCCCGCGAGTGGTGGGGCATGCTCATCACCTCGACGGACGGCGGCCGGAAATGGAGCGCTCCGCGCCGCTTGCCCGAGGGCGTCCTCGGCCCGATCAAGAACAAGCCCGTCGTCCTCGCCGACGGTTCGTGGCTTTCGCCGACCAGCACCGAGGGTAACAAGAGCGCCTCCGGCGACAAGGACGCCGAGGGCTGGCTCGTTCACTTCGAACGCTCCACGGACAAGGGCGCGACCTGGGAGAAGATCGGCCCGGTGAAAAAGGGGCCGTCCTTCGACGCGATCCAGCCGAGCGTGCTCTTTCATTCCGACGGTCGCCTGCAAGCCCTCAGCCGCACCAAGCAAGGCGTGGTCGCCCAGACCTGGTCGAAGGACGGCGGCAAAACCTGGGGCGCGCAGACCGCCACCGAGCTGCCGAATCCCAACTCCGGCACGGACGCGGTCACGCTGGCCGACGGCCGCCAGCTGATCGTCTATAATCCCACCGGCCACCGCGCCGACGAGGCGAAGGGCGACCGTTTCCCGCTCGCCGTCGCGATCTCGCCCGACGGGCTCGCTTGGAACCGCGTCGTCACGCTCGAGACCGAGCCCTGCAAGAGCGGCTACGCCTACCCGGCGGTGATCCAGGCGGCGGACGGGCTCGTCCACATCACCTACACGTTCAACCGCCAGTGGATCAAACACGTGGTCCTCGACCCCGCCAAATTGTGAACATCCGCCTCCTCGCCGCCGTCCTTCTCCTCGTCGCGCCGCGCCTCGGGGCCGAGTATCGCGTCGAGGCGCCGCGTTGCGAACTCGCGTCCGACCCGCTCGGCGTCGACGTCGCCGCCCCGCGCCTGTCCTGGCGCGTGGTCTCCGACGAACCCGGCCAGCGCCAGACCGCGTGGCAAATCCAGGCGGCGTCCACGCCCGAGCTTCTCGCCGCGGACAAGGCCGATCTCTGGGACAGCGATCGCATGGAGAGCGACGACACCACGCTGTTGCCCTACGCCGGGCGCGCCCTGGTTTCGTCGCAGGCCGTTTATTGGCGTGTGCGCAGCTGGGATCGCGAGGGGCGCCCCTCCGCGTGGAGCGAGCCCGCGCGTTGGACGATGGGATTGCTCGATGCGAAGGACTGGGGTTCCGCGCGCTGGATCACCGCCGCCGGCTCCGAGCGTTTGGAAAACACGCTGCTCCGCCGCGAGTTCACCGTGAAGCCCGGCCTGCGCCGCGCCCTCGCGCATGTGTCGGGGCTTGGCCACTACGAGTTGTTTTTCAACGGCGCGAAGGCCGGCGTCGACGTGCTTTCGCCCGGCTGGACCGACTACGCCGACACCGTGCTTTACGACACGCGCGACGTCACGGCGTTGCTTCGCGAAGGCGCCAACGCGGCCGGCCTCGCGTTGGGCAACGGCATGCTGCACGTCGTGCGTCCCGAGGGCCGCTTCGCGAAGTTCAAAGGCTCGTTCGGCCCGCAACGCGCGATCGTCCAACTTCGCCTCGAGTATGCCGACGGCACGGTGGAGACGGTCGTCTCCGACGAGACGTGGAAGACGCATCCGGGCCCGATCACTTTTTCGAGCATCTACGGCGGCGAGGATTTTGACGCGCGACGGATTGCCGCGGGTTGGAGCAGCCCGGGCTTTGCCGGCACCGGTTGGGCGCCCGCCGCGTTGTATGCGGGCGAGGGCGGCGTCCTGCGCGGGATGAGCCGGGCCGCCGAGCCGGTGGCGCCCCTCGAGACGCGCGCCGTCGCGGCGCGCCGCGAGCTCGCGCCCGGCGTGGAGCTTTACGACTTCGGCCAGAACGCGTCCTTCATGCCGCGTCTTCGCGTGAGCGGCCCGGCCGGCTCGACCATCAAGCTCACCGCGGGCGAGGTGGTGAACGAGGACGGCACGATCAACCGCTCCACGATGGGCGGCGCGCACCGCGGCAGCGCCTGGTGGAGCTACGCCAAATCCACCGACGGCGAAGAGAGCTGGTTTCCGCAGTTTTATTACCTCGGGTCGCGCTATCTCCACGTCGAGCTCTTGCCGGCGGCGGAGGGCGGCGCGCTTCCGAAGGTCGAATCTCTTGAGCAGGTCGTCGTGCATTCCACGGCGGAGCCGGCGGGGCGCTTCGCGAGCTCCGATCCGACGCTCAACCGCATCCGCGATCTCGTGCGCTGGGCGCAGCGGTCGAACATGGTCTCGATCCTCACCGATTGCCCGCACCGCGAGAAGCTCGGCTGGCTGGAGCAAAACCACCTCAACGGCCCGGCGTTGCGCTACGAGTGGCGGCTGGACCGGCTCGCGGCGAAAAACGTGCACGACATGGCCGAGGCGCAGACGCCCGAGGGCCTGATCCCGAACATCGCGCCGGAGTATACCGTGTTCAAAGGCAACTACCGCGCCGCGGCGGAGTGGGGCGCCTCGTTCATCCTCGTGCCGTGGCAGCAGTATCTCTTCACCGGCGACGACTCGCTGCTGCGCGAACACTATCCGGCGATGAAGCGCTACTTCGCCTACCTCGAAAGCCGCGCCGCCGGAGGCGTGTTGGCGGAAGGCCTCGGCGACTGGTATGACGTGACGCTGGAAAAGCCCGGCCGGGCCAACCTGACGCCCGGTCCGTTCACGGCCACGGCGCACTATTTCCAGAACGCGGAGATCCTGGCCAAGGTCGCCGCCTTGCTGGGTCGCTCCGACGACGCGGAGACCTATCGCGCCCGCGCCGCGGACATTCGTGCGGTGTTCGATCGCGAGTTCTTCAAACCCGACGCGCCCGAACTCTACGGCACCGGATCACAGACGTCGCTGGCGCTTCCGCTCGCGCTCGGATTGGTCGAGCCGGAGCGGCGCGACGCGGTGCGCGCGGCCTTGTTGCGCGAGATCGAGACGCGCGGTCATTTCAGCACCGGAGCCGTCGGAACGCGTTATCTGTTCCGCGCGCTGACCGACGCGGGAAAGGCGGACCTCGTTTATCGCACGATCACCAACCCGGAGATTCCCGGCTACGCGCGGCAACTGGCGCTCGGCGCGACCTCGCTCGCGGAGTCCTGGGGCGCGTGGACGGGCGCCTCGCAGAACCACTTCTTCCTCGGGTTCGTCACGGAGTGGTTTTACCACGATCTCGTCGGCATCGCGCCGGACGAGGCGGCGCCGGGCTTCAAGCACACGATCATCCGGCCGCATCCGGTGCCCGGCTTGGAGTGGGTCGAGGCGGAGCACGAGAGCCCGCATGGCCGGGTGGCGGTGCGCTGGGAGCGGCGGGAGGGGCGTTTCCGCCTTGTCGCGACGATTCCCGCCAACACCACCGGGACGGTTTGTCTGCCGGCGCGCGAAGGCGCCGAGGTGCGGGGCGGGGACGCGATCGGCGTCACGACGCTCGGCCGCCAAGGCGACCGCGCGGTGTATCGCGTCGGGTCGGGCCGTTACGAGTTTGAGGTCGCGCCCTGAGGGCGGGGCCCGGAGCGGTCGAGGTTTGGGCTGTGGAGCGCGGCGGCATGACGCCGCTTTTGACGACGAGCCTTGGCTCGGCGCCCACGCGCCGGGAGGCGGGCCGCCGAGTCGGCTCGTCAAAGCGGCGATGCGTCGCCGCAATCCAGGGGCGGAGGGGCGTCGCGCGAAAGCCGTGGGTTCAGGCGAGGCGGCCGAAGTAGATTTTCGTCGAGTATAGAAGGGAGACGACGCCGTCCGTCGCGTGCCGCTCGAAAAGCGTGCGCAGATCGGCGAGCATGGGCGCGTGGCCCGGGTGCCCGATGTTCGGCGCGTAGGACGAGGAGAGCAGCCGGCCTTCCAGCGCCTCGAGGTCGAGGCGTTGCTCCGAGGGAAAACGCGCGAGCGTGAAGCCGGCGGGGGCGAAGAATTCCGCGACCTTCCGGGCGTCCGTGTGGGCATGGTTGACCTTGGCGTAGTCCGTGGCGTGCCGGTGGAGCAGCGCTTCGTAGTCGACGAGGAAAGGCGTGGCGGTCGTGTCGCGTTCGTTCCAGACGAGCGCG
>CBINJQ010000351.1:0-5054 GCA_966251015.1 uncultured Akkermansia sp.
CATGTCCGCGGACACGAAGCCGATGTCCCGCTTGGCGAAGGCCTGTTCATCGGGGCAGGGCGTGGGGCGGGACGCGGACGAAGGTTGGACCGGACAAGGTGATGCAATCCGGCGGCGGGACAAGGGCGGTCGCCGCGGAGGCGGGGACTTTCGATGAGGTTTGCGCCTCTTTGTTTATCGGCGGCGCCGATACGGCGGTCGGGCCGGCCCGCCGGGCTCGCCGCTTTTGCCGGCCCTTGCCGCTCCGCCGCGGCGCGCCCAGCGGTCGCGCCCTGCCTTTCGGCTACGGTTCTGTTTAGTTTCCGACTAGCGGGATGACAGGCGGGGCGCGCGGCGGAGCAGGGCGACGAGGTGGTCGGCCCGGAGGGGCTTGGCGAGGTAGTCGTTCATGCCGGCGTCGAGGTAGATGTCGCGATCCTCGGAGAGGACGTGGCCGGTGACGGCGACGATGTGAGGCTGGCGGTCGGCGGGAAACTCGGCGCGTATGCGGCGCGAGACCTCGAGTCCGCCCATGCCAGTCATCTCGAGATCGGTGAGGAGGAGGTCGAACGGGCGCGCCCGGAGGGTTTCGAGAACCTCCTTGCCATCGCGGGCGAAGGCGGGGTCGTAGCCGAGGCGTTTGAGGAGGAGGCCGGCGACGCGTAGGTTAACGGGGTTGTCGTCGGCGACGAGGATGGAGAGCGGATGCGACGCGGCGAGGGCGGCGTCGAGGGCGGGCGCGGCAGGCGCCTCGGCCGTTTCGGCGGAAGCGGCCGGGGCCGGGCGGACGGCGAAGGTGAAGCGGAAGGTGGAGCCGCGACCGACCGTGCTCTCGACCCAGATGCGGCCGCCGTGGAGCTCGGCGAGGCGTTTGCTGATGGCGAGGCCGAGCCCGGTGCCGCCGTAGTTACGCGAGGTCGAGGAGTCCGCCTGGGCGTAGTCTTGGAAGAGCTTGGCGATTTTTTCGGGGGCGATGCCGATGCCGGTGTCGGCGACGGCGAAGGCGAGCACCGGAGCCTCGGCGGGGGAGGCGAGGGCGAGGCCGGCCTCGACCGTGACGCCCCCGCGGGAGGTGAACTTGATGGCGTTGGCGACGAGGTTGACGAGGATCTGCTGGAGCCGGACGGAGTCGCCGACGACGCGGGCCGGCACGGCGGGGGCGAGGCTGACGCGCAGGTCGAGCTCCTTGGAGCGGGCGGAACCGCGAAGACAGTCGACGGCGCGGCGCACGACGTCGGCCGGGGAGAAGGGCGCGGGGTCGAGCTCGAGGCGGCCGCTCTCGATTTTGGAGAGGTCGAGGATGTCGTTTATCAGGGCGAGGAGGATCTCGCCGGAGGAGCGGATGGTGTCGGCGCACTCGCGCGCGGATCCGTCGAGCTTCGCGTCGGCGAGCAGGGTGGTCATGCCGATGATGGCGTTGAGCGGGGTGCGGATCTCGTGGCTCATGGCCGCGAGGAAGCGGCTCTTCGCGGCGGTGGCGCGCTCGGCGGCGGCGCGGGCCTCCTCGAGTTCGCGGCGGGTGCGCTCGAGGTCGTCGATGGTGGCGGCCTGGCGGTGGACGAGGCGGCGGAGCTCGAGGGCGTTGACGAGGTGGCGCGCGAGGGTGCGGAGCGCCGCGAGTTCGTCGGGCGGCAGGTCGCGGGCGCGCCGGTCGGCCACGCAGAGACTGCCGAGGGCGGCGCCGTCGTGGGTGACGAGCGGCATGCCGGCGTAGAAGCGCAGGCCGGGATCGCAGGCGACGTTGGCGTAGTTGGCGAAGCGCGGGTCGCGGGAGGCGTCGGCGATCACGAGCGGTTCGCCGCCGGCCTGGCAGATGGTGTGCGCGCAGAAGGAGAGATCGCGCGAGGTCTCGGGGGCGTCGATGCCGAGGCGGGCCTTGAACCATTGGCGGGCCTCGTCGACGAGCGTGATGGCGGCGATGGGGGCGGAGCAGATCGACGCGGCGAGGGAGACGAGGTCCTCGTATTCCTGCTCGGGCGGCGTATCGAGAATCCCGCACTCGCGGAGAATCTCGAGTCGGCGGGTCTCGTTGGCGGGGATGGGATAAGGCGTGGGCACCGGGAGGGCGAAAATCTGAACAGGAACCCCGGGCTGTCCAGCGCGGCGCAAGCGAGGGAAAACGGCCACGCCGTCCGGTGCGTTCGGACGGCGTGGGAAAACGCGACCGCTGTGGCGGCGGGCGGTGTCAGAAGCGGACCACGAGCGCGGCGCCGTAGCTCCAGGTGCCGCCTTCGTAGGCGGTGCCGTTCAGCGAGCCGGCGAGCGTGTCGGTGAACCACCAGTTGGCGCGGGCGGTGGCGAAGAACTCGCCGCCGTTCCAGTCCTCGGAGAGATATTCGGACCAGCCGACGGAACCGGAAACCGAGAGACGCTCGGTGACGGAGTATTCGGCGCCGACGGATACCTCGTAGAAGGCGTCGTCGGAAACATGCCACCATTCGTAACCGAGCTCGGCCCGCGCGAAGGGACGGAGCTCGCCGAAGGTCGTGTGCCAGGTCGCGTAGGCGGAGAGGTCCTGGAAGTTTTCCGACGAGTCGCCCTCCTCCTGGGTATGCTCGAAGGTGGCGCCGACATCGAGCGACGAGGCGACGGGAACGTTCACGGTGGTTCCGACGCCGAAGCTGTTGTCCTCGTAGTTTTGGTAGTCGACGGCGAAGGTCCCGGCTTCGACGTAGCGGGTGCCGAGGAGACCGGAGCCGGAGGACGATGTCGCGGGCGCGGAGGCTTGCGCGGAGGCGCCGGCGGCGAGCATCGAGAACGCGACGGCGAAGGGGGCGAGGGTGCGGGGGTTGATCGGGATTTGCATGGCGGCTCGACTCTTGGACAACGCGACGCGGGTCGTCCATCGCTTATGAATCGCGAGCCGGACGCCGATCCGAGGCGGCGTCAGGGCGCGGCTGTTTCCGGGGCGGGCGCGGGCGCCCCGGGGCTTTCGACGGGGGCGGATTCGACGCGGAGCTCGAGGTCGAGGTTGTTGTCCGGATCGAAAACGGCGTTCACGTTGAGGGAAAGCGGGGGATCGCCGGGGTTGGCGGGGAACGTCACCTCGCCCGGGCGGCCGGGCTGGATCGCGGTGTCGCCGGCGGTGAGCAGGCGGACGCTCGGCGTCTGTTCGAGGGCGGCGGCGACGCCCCGGATTTCGTCGCGAACCCAGACCTCGCCGTGCTGGAGGGTGTTGGCGGCCTCGGTCGACAAGGTTTGGAGACCCAGCGCTTGAACCAACTCCTCGGGAATGGAGAAAAAACGGCTGGCGACGCCGATGCCGCCGTCGGCGCGGGAGCCGGTCTCGACGAAGGCGAAAAGCCGGGTGCCGTCGGGCAGGCGGTAGCCGCCGGTGACGACGCCCTCGCCGGGGGCGAGGCTGGCCCGCAAGGTGGCGCTGGCCATGTCGACATCGAGAGGACGGCGGAGCCGGTCGAGTTCGCGCGCGGTGCGCTCCAGAGTCAGTTCGCTCTCCTCAAGCGAGCCGCGGGCCGCGTCGAGCTCCTCGCGGAGTTTTTTCACCTCGGCGCGCAGGCGCTCGAGTTCCGCGTCGTCACGGACGACGGATGGCGAGGCGGCGGGCGCGGCCGGGGCGGAGACGGGCGGGGCCGTCGGCTCCGCGGGGGGCGGGGCGGGCGCGCGGTGTTCCCCGGCCAGCCAGAGGGACGCCGCGAGGAGCAGCGAGGCGGCGAAGACGAGGAGGACGAAAGGCGATGCGGACGAGGTGCGCACGAGGGACGGGAGCGGGGGCACCTTGGCGCCGGGGCGGACTTTGGCAAACCGGCGCGGCGACCGGGCCGGAGAAAAACCGCTTGGCCCCCGGGCGGCGGCCGGCGGAGGCTGCGGGGATGCCCGTTCCGCATTTCGACCTTTTGAAGACCGACACCGCCGCGCGCCGCGGGCGGCTGCGCACCCGCCACGGCGTGGTGGAGACGCCGATCTTCATGCCGGTGGGCACGCAGGGAACGGTGAAAGGCGTATCGCCGGTGCAACTACGCGAGCTGGGCGCGCAGATCATCCTCGGCAACACCTACCACCTGAACCTCCGGCCGACGAGCGAGCTGGTGCGTGAGCTGGGCGGCTTGCACAAGTTCATGGGCTGGGACGGGCCGATCCTGACCGACAGCGGCGGCTTCCAGGTGTTCTCGCTCGCGAAGCTGCGCAAGATGCACGACGACGGGGTGGAGTTTCAGAGCCACCTCGACGGGAAAAGGCTTTTCCTCGGACCGAAGGAGGTGATGACCATCCAGGCCAATCTCGGGAGCGACATCGCGATGGTGATCGACGAGTGCCCGCCGTGGCCCTGCGAGCGCGACGCCACCGCGGAGGCCTGCGCGCGTTCGCTGCGCTGGGCGCGGCGTTGCAAGGAGATCGCGGTCGAGAACGGGTTTCTCGGGGCCGGGCACCATGTTTTCGCCATCGTGCAGGGCTCGACCTACGACGACCTGCGGCGCGAGGCGGCGGAGCGGTTGGCGGAACTGGATTTTCCCGGCTACGCGGTGGGCGGGGTGAGCGTGGGCGAGCCCGAGCCGGAGATGTTGAAGCAGGTCGGCGCGACCACGCCGTTCATGCCCGCGGACAAGCCCCGTTACACGATGGGCCTCGGCACGCCTCCGCAGATTTTGAAGATGATCGCGCTCGGCGTGGACATGTTCGACTGCGTGTTGCCGAGCCGGGTGGCGCGCAACGGCCTGGTGTTCACGCCCGACGGGCCGCTCAACCTGCGCAACGAGCGGTTCCGCGCCGATCCCGCGCCGATCCACGCGGAGGTCGGGAACTACACGACGAATTTTTCCCGCGCCTACCTGCGCCATCTCATGGTCGCGGGCGAGATCCTCGGCTGCACGCTGCTCACGATCCACAACCTCGCGTTCTATCTCGATCTCGTGGCGCAGGCCCGCGCGCACATCGAGGCGGGCGACTACGGGCCCTGGCACCGGGCCTGGGTGGCGCGCTACGAAGCCGGCGCGGCGGCGCGGTGAGAAAGGAAAGCCCGCCGCCGGGGAGGCGACGGGCTTGGGAAAAAGCGGCGCCCGGGAATCGAGCGCGCGCGTGGTCGACCGGGCGGGGCTTAGAAAACCCAGGCCGCGCCG
>CBINJQ010000352.1:0-5049 GCA_966251015.1 uncultured Akkermansia sp.
CGGACGCATCCACCATCACGACGGCGTCCGGAGGCGCCTCGGCCAAGGCGGAGACGGCAAAGGTGGATAGGGCCGCGAAGAGAGCGGAATAGACGACAGGCTTCATATCAACAGCTGAGCGTTTCTGGTTTCATGTGGACGGGCGGGTCCCTCCGCCGTCGGATCGACTCTCGCACGGCGGGCGCAGGGACGCGCCCGCCCACCTACTCCGTGATGACGTCGACCTCGGCGTAGCCAACCTCGTTGTTGCCGTCGGTGTTTCTCAGGGCCTGCAGCTTGATGTAGCGGGCCTTCACCGGAGCGAAGGATTTGGTCTGCCAGACGCGGTTGTTTTTGATGTTCGAGAACTCGCCCTTGTCGGCGAGCGTCCAGGTGGCGTTGTCGGCGGAGACGTAGAAGGCGTATTCCGCGATGACGCCAGGGCCCCAGTGGTCCTGGGACGGGAAGTATTTGAAGCCGGTCAGCGTCCGCTCGCTTCCGAGGTCGATCACCAGATCGACGGGCAGGGGCAGCTCGCGGCTCTGCTTCCAGGAGCTGCCAGGGTTTCCGTCCAAGATGGCGTAGGGGGCGTCGTCCTTGGCGCCGACGATTTTCCAGTTTTTTCGACTGACGTCGAATTTCGCCCGGGCCACGGGGCTGGCTTTTCCCGTGGATGGATCGACGGCGATCGCGCGGACCTCGACCTTGCCCTCGCCCGTCGGCACGGGGCCGGTGAAGCGCGCGGATTTGGCGGTCGGGGTGGAGCCATCGATCGTATAGTAGAACAGCGGCCCGACATCGCCGGACGAAATCGAGACCTCGCCCTGGCGATTGCGGGCGATGCCGGGAGCGTCGAGAATCAACGGCGCGTTATAGAGCCCGACCGCGGAGATCACCGGGTTGCTGCGGGCGTCGTTGATGGTGAAGCGCACCTGCGTGGCCTCGACCGCGGGGAAACGCAGGATGCGCTTGTAGCCGATGGTCGTGCCCCCGGCGATTTCGCGCCAGTTGCCATCGACGAGGGCCTCGACCTTGAAGCTCTTCACGCGTTGTCCGAGGCGGATGTATTCCTGCGCGAGGAATCGGTTGAAGACGGTCGGCTTTCCAAGATCGACGGTGAGCGAGGCGGACTTCACGCCGTCGTCGGTGGCCCAATAACTGTTCTTGTCGTCGTCCACGGCGTTTTGCGGACCGAACTTCGACGCGCCGCCGCGAGTGTTAGAGGCCTCCGCCTTGGCGCCCTTGGCGAGGTTGTGGGCGAAGGTCTGCTTGACCACCTTGGCCGTCTCCACCGCGTGCCGCACGTCGGTGGGATGTATCCTGCCGTCGGGCATGATCGGGAAGTTGAGCAGGAAGGTGCCGTTGCGTCCGATCGAGTTGTAGTAGGTGTCGAGCAACTGCGGCACGGTCTTCACCTTGTCGTCCTCGTTGGGGTGATAGAACCACTCGGGGCGGATGGAGGTGTTGACCTCGGCGGGCACCCAGGAATCGCCGCCTTCGAGACCGAAATGCAGCATGCCCCAGTTCACGTCGCCGGTGGCGTTGAGCGTGCTCCAGTTGGTTTCGCCGACGAAGCCGGACTCGGTGCCGACCCAGCGCAAGTCGCCGCGGTCGCCCCCGTCGTTCCAAATGACGATCTCGGGCTGGAGCTTCCGCACCAGCGCGTAGGTGTTTGGCCAATCGTAGTAGGTCCTGGGGTCGATCTTACGGTTCTCCCGCGCGCCGCCGTAGTAGCCGGTGCCGCCGTTGGCGCCGTCGAACCAGACCTCGAACACGGGCCCGTAGTGGGTGAGAAGTTCGGTCAGCTGGTTGCGGAAATAGGTGATGTATTCCGGCCTTCCGTAGTCCGCGCGGTTGCGGTCCCAGGGGGAAAGATAGACGCCGAACTTGAGACCGTATTCCTTGCAGGCGTCGGCCACTTCGCGAACGAGGTCGCCCTCGCCGTTTTTCCACGGGGCGTTTTTCACCGAGTAGTCGGTGTATTCGGAGGGCCAAAGGCAAAAGCCGCTGTGATGCTTCGCCGTGAGGATGACGCCGGTCATGCCCGAATCCTTGCAGACCCGCACCCATTCTCGGGCGTCGAGCTTGGTCGGGTTGAAGAGATTGATGTCCTCGTCGCCGTAGCCCCACGACTGGTCGGTGTAGGTGTTCAGTCCGAAGTGGATGAAGGCGTAATACTCCATCTCCTGCCACCGCATCTGGTTTTCGGAGGGCACGGGACCGAAGGGCGCGGGCGGCGGGACGGAGGCGGACTCGGCACACAGGCCGAGCGGGGAGACGGAGAACAGCAGACAGGCCAGGAGGCTTTTTTTCATTGGGCAAGGAGTGATGGAAAGGGGGAGACGGAGGGATGGTCGTCAGTCGCCGACGGCTTCGCCGAGCATCGTCAACGGCACGCCGGGCGAAAGGTTTCGCGAGGACAGGCCCGCGTGGAGCACGAACTCGCCGGGCTCGATCTTCCAGCCGGCGGACGACTCGTCCCAGAACGCGAAATCGCGCGGGGTCAGCGTGAACTCGGCCACGCCCGTCTCGCCCGGGGCGAGGCGCAGCTTGGCGAAGCCCTTCAGCTCGCGCGGCGGACGCGGCACGCTCGCCGCGACGTCCTCCACGTAGAGCTGCACCACCCCGGCGCCGACGCGCGCGCCGACATTGGTCAGCGGCACCCGAACGGTCAACGTGTCGCCCATGCGTAATGCATTAACGGATACCTTAGTTGCGCCGAGCTCGAAGCGCGTGTAGCCGAGCCCGTGGCCGAAGGGGAACAGCGGCTCGAGGCCCTTGGCGTCGTGCCAACGGTAGCCGATGAAGACGCCCTCGGCATACTCGACGCGCACCGGCCCGTAGTTGCCCAGCGCATGGGCGGGCGAATCCGCCAGACGGCGGGGGAAGGTGAAGGGCAAACGGCCCGAGGGGTTGACGTCGCCGAAGAGCACGCGGGCGAGCGCCGAACCGCCGTCCATGCCGCAGAACCAATACTGCACCAAGGTCGCCGCGCGATCCGCCCAGGGCATCTCCACGGGCGCACCGCTTTGGTTGACAACCACGGCATCGGGCCGCGCGGCGAGGACCGCCTCGATGGCCTCGTTCTCGCCCTCGGGCAGGCTCAGGTCGGGACGGTCGGCGCCCTCCCCTTCCTGCGCGCGGCCGTGGCCGAGGCGATTGCCGGTGAAAAACACCACCGCGTCGGCAGCCCGCGCCCGCTCGGCCAGACGCTCCGGCGAGACGGGTTCGCGCGAAGGCAGGCGCCAGCCAAACGCGAAGCTCCCGCCGGTCGACGCCGGCGCGTGCTCGACCACGAAGACGTGGGTCTTGCCCCGCTCCAGACGGACGATGCCCTCGCTTCGCCACGACTCGACGCCCGCGTCGGCCTCGACCACCGGCATGCCGTCGACCCGCACGCGCACGCGGCCGCCGTGGGTCGCGGCGAGTCGGTATTCGCCCGTCTCGGGCGCGACCAGTTCGGCGATCCAACGCGTCGCGCCGCCGCGAGCGTTCGAGCCGGGTTTCCGCTCAAATCCTCGTGCGGTCGGTTGGCCGGCGAAATCCGCCGAAGCGAAATACTCCGCGCGCCAGCCCCGCACCGCCGCGCCCTGGGCGAGGTCGCTCGTGTTGATCGTCGCGATCACGAGCTCGGGCACCGGCTCGTAGGCCTCGGCGAAGGGACCGGGCACGTGCTCGATCCGGACCGACTCGCCCAGGAGTTTCCGCAGCCCCTCCAGCGGCGTCGTCTCGTAGGGCGGCTTGCCCTCGGCGCTCCAGCCGCCGCCGGTATGGCGCGCGTCGGCGGTGGGCCCGATCAGGAGCAGGCGGCGAATCCGCGCGCGATCCAAGGGCAGGACCTCCTTGTCGTTTTTGAGCAATACGATGGCCTGCTCGGCCACCTCGCGCGCGAAGGCGTTGTGCGCCTCCGTGCCGCGCACGCCGCGCGCGCGGGCGACGCCGCCGAGCTTGCCGATCTTGGCCGTGACGTAGAGCACGCGGCGGGCGTGGTCGTCCACCACCGCCTCGGGCACGCGGCCCTCGCGCACGGCGTCGATCAGAGGCTGCTTGTAGAAACGGATCGCGTCGCCGGCGTTCATCTCGACGTCGAGCCCGCCGAGCGCGCCCTCGACCGTGTCGTGCAAGCCGCTCCAATCGCTGACCACGAAGCCGGGGAAGCCCCACTCGCGCTTCAGCACCTGGTTGTTGAGATAGTCGCTGTGGCTGCAAAACACGCCGCGGAAACGGTTGTAGCCGTTCATCACCGTGAGCGCGCCGCCGTCCTTCACGGCGGCCTCGAAGGGCGCGAGGTAGAGCTCGCGCAGGGTGCGCTCGTCCATGACGACGTCCACGGTGCCGCGCTCCCACTCCTGCTCGTTGCCGGCGTAGTGTTTCACGCAGGCGGCGACATCCCGCGACTGCACGCCGAGCACGTAGGCGGTGGCGATGCGGGCGGCGAGCACGGGGTCCTCGCCGAGATACTCGTAGTTGCGGCCGTTGAGCGGGGTGCGCAGGAGGTTCACGCCCGGCCCGAGCAGCACGTCCTTGCCGCGGTCGCGCGCCTCGCGGCCGAGGAGCTCGCCGAAGCGCCGGGCGAGATCGACGTCCCAGGTGGCGGCGAGCGCGGAGAGCGTGGGCAGCACGGTGGCCTGGTCGTCCGTGCGGTTGGCCGAGTTGAAGGTGCGGCGGTCGAGCTCGGGCCGGACGGTGTGCGGGCCGTCGCTGAACCAGAATTCATCGTCGAGCCCGATCTTGGGCTGCGCGGCGATGCTCATGGTGCCGTTGCCGGCGAGCAGGGCGACCTTCTCCTGCAAGGTGAGCTTGGCCAGCGCGCGCTCCGCCCGTTGGAGCGCGACCGGATCGAGCGGCGCGGCGGAAATACCGGCCGCTGGGCGCGCGAGATCGGAGTCGGTGGACGACGGGTGAAGAGATTCGGAACGGGACATGGAAACGAGCATGAGGAGGGAAACGAGCGGCGGGACGCCGCCGCGAAACGGCTTCTTCACGGCGCCGCGCTTGCCCCGGGCCATTTCAGCGCCCCGCCCGCGGGCAGGACGACGGACTCAAGCGTATCACCGTTCACGATACACA
>CBINJQ010000353.1:0-5040 GCA_966251015.1 uncultured Akkermansia sp.
CGCGATAGGACTGCGCTGCGCCGGGGAAACCTGATTTCTTGTCCTCGCCGAGGAGACGGACGCCGCGGATAAGGTGCTGCTCGAACAACTCAACGCAACCTTGGCCGAGCTCGATCCCGACACGATCGAGGGGCACAACATCTTCAAGTTCGACCTCGATTATCTGCGGCTGCGCGCGAAGCGTCACAAGGTTCCCTGCGCCTGGGGGCGCTTCGGGCAGAAGGCCAAGTTCCGCAACAGCCGGCTGAAAGTCGCCGAGCGTTGGGTGGATTTTCCGCGTTGCGATCTTCCCGGTCGCACGGTAATCGACACCTATCTGCTCGTGCAGACGCACGACATCACGGCGCGCGAGCTGACTGGCTACGGGCTGAAGGAGGTGGCGGTCTATTTCGGCGTCACAAACGACGACGACGGCCGGACCTATCTCGCGGGCGATCAGATCGCCGCCGCGTTCCGCGCGGACCGGGCGCGTTTCCTCGCCTATCTCGGAGACGATTTGCGCGAGACGGCGGGCGTCGCCGACGTGCTGCTCCCGACTTACTTCGAGCAGGTTAAAACCTTTCCGATCCTGCTTCAGGAAGCGACGCTGCGCGGCAACACGGGCAAGATAGACCTCCTGTTTCTCGAGCACTACTACCACGCGCGCCACGCGTGCCCGGTGCCGCCGGAAGTGGCGCCCTTCGAGGGCGGCTACACGCGAAGTTTTCAGGAGGGCGTGTATCGCCACGTGCTGCACTTCGACGTCGCGTCGCTGTATCCCAGCCTGCTGCTTTTGCTCGGCCGGAATCCCAGGAACGACGCGCTCGGGGTCTTTGTTCCGCTGCTGCGCACGCTCCGCGAATACCGGCTCAAATACAAACAGGTCGCCCGCTCCGCGCCCTCCGCGGAGGAACGCGCGGAGGCGCAGGCGCGGCAGGCGAGTTTCAAGATCCTGATCAACTCCTTCTACGGCTACCTCGGCTTTTCCGGCGCCCGTTTCGGCGACGGCGAACTCGCCGCCGAGGTGACCCGGCGCGGTCGCGAGTTGCTGCAGCAGCTTATCGACGCCTTCGCCGCCGAGGGCTGCGTCATCCTGGAGGCCGACACGGACGGCATCTATCTGTCCTCGGAAAAGCACTACGCGGCGCCTGAGGCGCTGCTTGAGCGCGTGGGCGGGATGTTGCCCGCCGGAATCGAGCTCGAGCATGACGGCAGCTACGAGGCGATGTGGTGCTACAAGGCGAAGAACTACGCGCTTCGGGACGGGGACCGCGTCGTGCTGAAGGGCAGCGCGCTTCGTTCGCGCGGCATCGAGCCGTTCCTAAAGAAACTGACGGGGCACCTGATTCGCCACCTGCTCGGGCTCGAGGCGGACTCGCCGCGCACGCGTCTGGAGGAGCTCCGCCGGATGATCGCCGCGCGCGAACTCCCGGTGGGCGAGCTGGCGAAGACGGAGGCGCTGAGCATGAATCCCGACGCCTACGAGCGCTTGATGTCCGAGGGCGGGAAACCGCGCCGCGCGGCGGCGGAGGCCGCGCTCCAGATGGCCCCGCGTCCGCGCATGGGCGAACGCGTGAGCTACTACCTCGTGCCGAAATCCAAGGGCAAGACGGCCGACTGGTCGCGAGCGCGGCCCGTGACGGCTTTCGATCCCGCCCGCCCGGACACGGCCTACGATCCGCAGGCCTACCTCGACAAACTCGACGACTGGGCGGAGCGCCACGGAGCGCTTTTCGGAATGCCGCCTCCGGGCGGCGTGCAGGGCGAGTTGTTGTAGCGCTGTTGTTGTAGCGCGGGAGCGGCGACGCGTAGCCGTGTTCGTCGCCTCTCGGGGTAGGGCGGGACCGCTGGGCCCGCCGCAGCGGAGAGGCAAGGGCGGCGGGCCCAGCGGTCCCGCCCTACCTTTCGGCCACGGTTCTGCTTAAAAACGCGCTATCGGGGTCACTTCGTTTTTCCGCCGCTCATTTTCACGATCAGATCGAAATGCGCCTTGCTGAGCGGAACGACTGAAAGGCGGCTCTGGCGAAGCAGTGGAATGTCGGCCAGTTTGGGCTCGGCCTTGATGGACGCGAGCTCGACGGGTCGCGCGAAGGGTTCGCCGATGGAAAGCTCGACTGCGGACCAGTCTCCCTCGGCGGCCTTGGGATCGGGAAAATGCTCTTTCGCCACGGTCGCGGTGCCGAGCACGGCTTTCGTGGTGACACTGGCGTAGAACAGCACGCGGTCGCCTCGCTTCATCGCGCGTAGGTGATTTCGGGCCTGGAAATTCCGCACGCCGTCCCACGTGGTTTTCTTGTCGCGCGTGAAGTCGGTCCACGAATACGCGTCGGGTTCGCTTTTCACCATCCAGTATTGGGTTGTCATGCGGGTATGCCGATGAATCCGTTCAATGCGATGGATGCAACTCCGCCCGCCACCTTGGATTTGGAAATCGCCGCTTCGGTCCGGCACATGCGGCCTGTCGCGGTGTCCGAGCTGCTCGCGATGATCCATGTCCCTTCCTTGCCCTTCTTGCTTTTCCGCGCCTGATTTGTAACACATGAACCGCACGCTTCTTCCGATTCGGGTGCTTTTTGTCGCGCTGTGCGCGGCGGCGGGATGGCTGGTGTGCTTCACCGAGCCGGAGTGGGACGGGCACCGAACCCTGGCCATCGGCGTCGGCTTCTTGATCGGCTCGCTGGTCGTGCTGGTCGACGTCTTGTTGAAGGGCTTTTCCCTGCGCAGCCTTTCGGCGATTTCCTTCGGCCTCCTGATAGGCTCGCTCATCTCGTATCTGGTGAGCGTTTCCCCGCTGTTGGGAGCGGGCGATCCGCAGATCGTTTTCTTGGTGCGCATGGCCCTGTTCCTGGTCGTCACCTATCTGGCGACGGTCATCGCGCTGCGCGGCAAGGACGAGTTCAACCTCGTGATTCCTTATGTGCGCTTTGTCCCGCACGAGGTCGACGTGCCTTTGGTGATCGTCGACACCAGCGCCTTGATCGACGGGCGCATCGCGAAGATTTGCGACGCGGGCTTCATCCCCGGCGCCCTGGTGATCCCGCGGTTCATTCTTCACGAGCTGCAGGGCATCGCGGATTCGTCCGAACCCGCTCGCCGCGCGCGCGGACGCCGCGGGCTCGATACGCTCAACGAGCTCCGTCAGATCAAACGACTCGACCTGCGGATACACGAGAGCGACGCGAAGCGCGGCGAGGTCGACGCGAAGCTGGTTTTTCTCGCGACCTCGATGAAGGCCAAGCTGCTTACGGTGGACGAGAATCTCGCGAAGCTGGCCGATTTTCACGGGGTCGTCGGGTTGCACCCGAGCGAGCTGGCCCGGGCCTTGCAGCCGACCTACGCGGTGGGCGAGGTGATCGATGTCGATCTCGTGAAAGCCGGCAAAGACGAAGGCCAGGCGATCGGGTATCTGCCGGACGGATCGATGGTCGTGGTAAACGAAGGCGCTCGAGCGATAGGAAAACGCGTCCGCGCCGAGATCATCAGCGTTGTGCCCTCCGGCAACGGACGCATTGTTTTTTCCCGACACGTCGGAACGGAGTGACGTGCCGGCGACTCAGGCCGGGGTTTCGGCCGCGGCGATGGAGAGAAAAGAGCCGAGCGCGGGGTTGCCGGCCGGGCCTGAAGGTTCTCCCGCGCGCCAGCCGACCACGAGGCGGCTTTCCGGCGCGGGCCCTTCGAGGGGTCTGAACGCCACGCCTTCGGGCAACGGCTTCGCCTCGCTCGGGCACATGAAAGTGGCCCCGAGACCCGCACGGACCAGGCCCACGGCGTTGGCGCGGGGCCAGACTTCCTCGGCGATGCGCGGCGTCACGCCAGCCCGGGCGAAAGCGGCGAGCACGCGGTCGTAGAAGCCCGGGTTGTGCGCGCGAGGGAACAGCACCCAGGGCGTGGCGGACAGGTCCTTTAGCCGCAGGGCGGGGCGGTTTGCCAGCGCGTGGTCGGCGGGGAGGAGCACGCCGTTTTTTTCCCGCAAGAGCTCGCGCGTCCGAAGGCCTGGAGTGGTGGCGTCGGGGTGGAAAAATCCGCAGGCGATCTCCCCCGCCGCGAGCGCGACGAGCTGGGCCGAGGTCGGCGATTCGTTGAGCTCCAGACGGATCTTGGGAAAACGCCGGTGAAACTCGCGCAGGATGCCTGGCAGCACGGTCGCCATCGCCAATCCGGTGAACCCGACCTTCACCTGCCCGGTCTGGCCCTCGGTGAGCGAACGCAGTTCGTCGGGCACGGCGGCCAGCCCGCGCAGCAACGGTTCCACCCGCTCGGCCAGGACCCGGCCCGCGGCCGTCAGCTCCACTTTCCGGCGGGAGCGTGAAAACAAGGTCACCCCAAGCGCGGCTTCCAGTTGCGCGATCTGTCGGCTCAACGCGGGTTGGGCCACGGCCAGCGTTTCGGCCGCCTTCCGAAAATGCAGGGCCCGGGCCACTTCGCGGAAGTAGACGAGGTGACGAAGCTCGAAATCGAATTGATACTCACGAGGCATCACAGGCGAGGAAACAAGTATTTCCCGGCAACGCAATCGCCTGCTATGATGTTCGTTCTCCTTTAGCCGAACCGCGCTAGCGGCGGTTCGCTTCACGACCGACGACCCTCACCAACGACCATGTTCGCCCAACCCAAATCACTCTTCGAAAAAGTCTGGGAAGCGCACTCCGTGCGCAAGCTAGCCAACGGCCAGACCCAGCTCCTCATCGGCACGCACCTCATCCACGAGGTCACCTCGCCCCAGGCCTTCGGCATGCTGCGCGACCTCGGCCTCAAGGTCCTCATGCCGCATCGCACCTTCGCTACGGTCGACCACATCGTTCCCACCAACGAGCTCGTCGAGCCCTACAAGGACCCGCTCGCTCAGGCCATGATGGACGAGCTGCGCAAGAACTGCGCCCAGTTCGGCGTCACCTTCTTCGACCGCGCCACCGGCAAACAAGGCATCGTCCACATCGTCGGTCCCGAGCAGGGCATCACCCAGCCCGGCACGACCATCGCGTGCGGCGACTCGCACACCTCCACGCACGGCGCGTTCGGCGCGATCGCCTTCGGCATCGGCACGAGCCAGGTGCGCGACGT
>CBINJQ010000354.1:0-5039 GCA_966251015.1 uncultured Akkermansia sp.
GCAGGCGGCCAACAGCTTGCGCGAGACGACCCGATCCGACTGCCGTTTCTAGGTTAAAAGCGAAATTCCGCCGCCATGCCCGCCGAACGCCACCGCCTCTTCGTCGCGCTCCTGCCGAGCGAGCCCGCCCGCGCCGCACTCGCCTCGCTCGCCGGGGGACCGGCCCGCGCGCGCTGGACGCCCCCGGAACAGCTGCACCTCACGTTGCGTTTCATCGGCGACGTATCGGACACGGAATTACAACGCGTCCGCGAGGCCCTCGCCGCGGTTCAGGTGGGGCCCTTCCCGCTCGGCGTCGAAGGGGTCGGACGCTTCCCGCCACGCGGCCGGCCAGGCGTCGTGTGGGCGGGCGTCGGCACCGCCCATCCGTTCTTGCTGCGCCTGCGCCAGCAGGTCGACGACCGCCTGCTCGCGAGCGGAGTGCCTTTCGCGCTCACGCCCTTCGCGCCGCACTTCACCATCGGGCGCGTCCGCGAATCTTCGCCCGCCGCCGTGGAGCAATGGCTGAAACGCCACCGCGATTTCGCCGGCCCGATCTGGCGCGCGGAGGCGTTTCACCTGATGGCCGGCACGCCGGGCCCGGCCGGCGCGGTCCACCGAGTTGTGGAAACGTTTCCCCTTCTCGCGAACCCCGCCCCGGGCCCGCACTGACGGGCATTCTCCGCGCCACGAACCGCACTTGCTCAGTAGTCCGTCCGCTCCGCGTAGGCGCCGAATTTCTCCATCACGAAATCGATGTCCTTGTCCCCGCGTCCGCTGAGGTTGACGAGGATCGATTCGTCCGGGCGCTCCTTCGCGAGCTTCAACGCGTAGGCGACGGCGTGCGCGCTCTCCAGCGCGGGGATGATGCCCTCGCGACGCGACAGCCGGAAAAAGGCATGGATCGTCTCCTCGTCGTTCGCCGTGCCGGCGATGGTCCGGCCCGAGGAGAACAGGTGCGCGTGCTCCGGCCCCACCGAGGGGTAGTCGAGCCCGCTCGCCACCGAATAGACGGGCGCCGGATCGCCCTTCGCGTCCTTGAGCATGATCGAGTTGAAGCCGTGCATCACGCCCTCCTCGCCGTGGCTCAGGCTGGCTGCGTGGTCGCCGGGGTTCGCTCCGCGGCCGAGCGGCTCGACGCCGTGCAAGCGCACCGGATCGTCGAGGAACGCGGAGAAAATCCCCATCGCGTTGGAACCGCCGCCGACGCAGGCGACGACGTTGTCCGGCAGCTCTCCCGTCATGTCGAGGAACTGCTCGCGCGCCTCGATGCCCACCACGCGCTGAAACTCGCGCACCATGAGAGGAAAGGGGTGCGGACCGACCACCGAGCCGATGCAGTAGATGCTGTTAACCGGATCCGCGAGGTAGGCCTGGAACGCGGAGTCGACCGCCTCCTTCAGCGTCTGCGCGCCGAAGGTCACGGGCACGACCGTCGCGCCGAGAATCTTCATGCGCACCACGTTCGGATGCTCCTTGGCGATATCGACCGCGCCCATGTGGATCTCGACCGGAATGCCGAAATACGCCCCCGCGGTGGCGAGCGCGACGCCATGCTGGCCCGCCCCCGTCTCCGCGATGAGTTTCTTTTTGCCGAGGAACTTCGCGAGCAGCGCCTCCCCCATGCAGTGGTTGAGCTTGTGCGCGCCGGTGTGGTTGAGGTCCTCGCGCTTCAGATAAAGGCGCGCGCCGTCCACCGCGTCGCTGAGGTTCTTGCAGTAGTAGACGGGCGTGGGACGCCCCTGAAAGTGCGTGCGGATCGAGCGGAGCTCCCGGATGAAATCATGGCTGCGGCAGATGCGCAGGTAGGCGTGGTTGATCCGGTCCATCTCGCGCTGCAACTCCGGCGGGATGAACGATCCGCCGAAGCGGCCGAAGAAGCCCTGGGCGTCGGGCTGGCTGCGATGCGTGGGACGTGCGGCGGGGATCGGGCTCATGACGAAGTTGAACGCAAGACCCACCATGCCCGAACCCCGCCCGCCGCCGAAGCCCCAAGCGCGGCGCCCCCGGCGCCGCCGCGCACTATTAGCGCCCCGCGAACCGCGCTTAAGCGGAACGCGAAAGCCCCGGGGCCGGAGCGCCCGCGAGACGACTTGAGCGGATCGCATGAGATCCTACGATGCGCATGCTTATGAAAACCCTCCCCGCCTTCCTCCGCGCCGGTTCCCTAGCCGCCGCGCTTTGCCTCCTCGCCCCTCCCGCCGCCCGCGCCGAGGGCGCCGCCGAACAACAGGCCAAACCCGAAAAACAACTCTCTCCCGCGCAGAAAGCCTTCGACAAGGACGGCGACGGCAAACTCGGCGACGAAGAGAAAGCCGCCTACAAGGAAGCCCAGAAGGCCAAGCAAAGGGCCCGGTTCGAAAAGTATGACACCGACAAGGACGGCAAGCTGAGCGAAGAGGAGAAAGCCGCCATGAAAGCCGACGTGACCAAGGAGAAGCCCGGGAAGAAAAAGCAGGAGTAAGCCGGACCTTCCCTTCGTCGCCTCCCTCGCCGCGGGCCCGTTTCGGGCCCGCTTTTTTTTCGCCCGTGCCCTCCGACGGGTCACGTCCCGGGCAACACGCGCCGCACCTCGAGCCCGAGCGCGTGCAGGGCCTTGTTGATGTCGCGCAGGAGATAGACGAGCGCGCCGAGCAACAGCGCGATCGCCGCCACGAACAGGCCCAGCAGGGCGAAGCCGGCCTCGATCCGCAGCAGCGCGCTCAGGAAAATGGCCACCACCAGCAGGCCCGAGACGAACATGCTCGTCGCCGCGAGCGACACCGCCATGCGCACGAGTCCGGCCCGATGAAAAAGGATGCGCAGCTGCGATTCGATGTGCGCCCGCTCCTCCCCCTCCGTCGCCACCCTCGCCTGCCCCGCGAGGATGCGCGTCCGGTCCACGATGCGCCCGAGGCGATTGGTCATCGTCAGCAACAGCGAACCCAGACCCGTGATCAAAATCACCGGCGTGATCGCGAGCTGGATCATCGGCAGGAGCGATTCGGAACCGAGGGCCATGCGCCCACCCCATACCGGGCGGCCGTCGATGGCAACCTCGTCGACGCGCCCGAAAAACCGGCGGGCCCGGCCCCGGCGCGCGCCTTCGTCACCAGGGCAGCGCCCGCCCCGCGTGGTCCGCGAAAGGAACCCCGGTCGCACGGGCCGCCTCGATCCTCCGGATCTGCATCGCCACATCGCAGATGAAGCCCGCCACCTCCTCCGGCTCGAAATGCGCGGCCTCGTTCTTCGCGCCGTGCATGTAGGTCTTGAGGTAACCGGGATGGATCAACGCGAAACGAAATCCTTCCCCGCCGAGCCGGTTCTGGCAAAGCACCGTGCCCATGTTGAGCGCGGCCTTGGACATGCAATACCCGAGGCAGGCGTCGCGCTCGCCTTGATCGCCGATGCTGCCGGCCTCGGACGAGATGTTCACCACCGATCGCAGCCGCCCTCGCTTCAACAACGGCATCAAGGCATGGGTCACGCGCAGCGGCCCGAGCGTGTTCACGTCCAGCGTGCGCAGCATGTCGGCGAAGTCGGGCCGCCCGTCGATCGGCTGCTCGATCTCGCCCAGTCGCGCCGCGTTGTTCACCAGGATGTCGACCGACTCCGCCCGTCGCCCGACTTCGGCGGCCGCCCTCGCCGCCGACTCGTCGTCGGCAACCTCAAGATGGATCGGCACGACGAGCGGCGAGGCGAAGGGCAGCCTCACCGGTGTATCTTTGGTGTGAATACCGGCGAAGACGCGCAACCCGCGGCGGGCAAACTCGTCGACAAGGGCGCGGCCGAGGCCGCGATCCGCTCCGGTGACAAAGGCGGTGTGGGAATTCGTCATTTCTCCCGCACCCTATGCCGCCGGACGTTTCCGCACAAGAGACCCGCGCGTCGAAGCGGCCCCGCCTTCCCGGTCCGTTCGCCAAACGATCCCACGCGTGTTTCGTGTCGCCGCCTCCTCGCCGATGCCCTTTCCGCCGTCCGATTCCGCCCCGTCCGATCTCCCGCCTCCGTCGCGCCCTCCCTCGCCCCGCGGCCGCGGCACCGGTCTGCGTCCGGCCAACCGCTTTGCGCAAATCCACGCCGTTCCCGATCCCGACGCCGACCTCGGCCCCGACCACGACCCCGTCTCCGCGCCCGACCCGCGCACGCGGTTTTTCGACGACTCCACCGAGTCCATCCTTTCGCGCAACGACAGCCCCGACGTGCCCTTCACCTACGGCCTGAATCCCTACCGCGGCTGCGAACATGGCTGCGCCTATTGCTACGCCCGCGCCTACCACGACTACCTCGGCTGGGACAGCGGCCTCGATTTCGAGACCAAGATTCTCGTCAAACGTCGCGCGCCCGAACTCCTCCGCCGCGAGCTCTCCTCTCCCAAATGGCGCCCCGAGCCCGTCGCCCTCAGCGGCGCCACCGATTGCTACCAACCCGCCGAGCGCCGTTTCCGCCTTACCCGCGCCTGCCTCGAGGTCTTCTCCGAGTTCCGCAATCCCGTCGGCCTCATCACCAAAAACGCCCTGGTCACGCGCGACCTCGATCTCCTCGCCGAACTCGCCCGCTGGCGCTGCGTCTCCGTCAGCCTCACCATCACCACGCTCGACTCGGATCTCGCCGGAGCCCTCGAACCCCGCGCCGCCCGCCCCGCCCACCGACTCCGCGCCATACGCGCCCTCGCCGACGCCGGCGTGCCCGTCGGCGTCATGATCGCGCCGGTTGTCCCCGGTCTCACCGACCACGAGATCCCCGCCATCCTGGCCGCCGCCGCCGAGGCCGGCGCCACCCACGCGGGCAAAATCCTCCTCCGCCTTCCGCACACCGTGAAAGACGTTTTCCTCGACTGGCTCGACGTCCACGCCCCCGGGAGAAAAGCCCGCGTCGTCGACCGCGTCCGCGAGATCCGCGGCGGCGAGCTCAACGTCGCCGACTGGGGCAAACGATTCCGCGGCGAAGGCGTTTTCGCCGAACAAATCCACAACCTCTTCCACATCTCCGCCCGCCGGGCCGGCATCGACCGTCCCTTCCCCGAGCTCAGCACCGCCCACTTCCGCCGCCCCGGCGGCACCCAGCTCGATCTGTTCTGA
>CBINJQ010000355.1:0-5007 GCA_966251015.1 uncultured Akkermansia sp.
TCAGTCGCCCAGCTCCGCCCGCACCCGCGCCAGATCCGCCACCACGTCCGCTCCGCCCGCCGACGCGTCTTCCCGGATCGCCCCGTCTCCCGCGCCAACCACCGCGCGGTAATCGAGCCCGCGCAGCGCCGCCAGCCGCCAGAACACCGGGTTGAAATACGCCCGGTTCACCAACTCCACCACGCGCGTTCCCGGCTCGCAAAACACCAGGTTCGCCAACCCCGCCCCATGCGGCGCCACCACCACGCGCGCCGCGCGAAACACCGCTACCTGCTCCGCCCAGGCCAGCTCCGCCAGCGCAACCTTCACGAACCCGCGCGACTCCAGCTCCGCCCACAACGCGTCCTCGTTCGCCACGCGCCGCCGCCGCGCCTTCTCGCGCGTCACATAGATTCGTTCCCCGCGTCCTGCGCCACGCCCCCACTCGCCTCCCCTCCCCAGCCCATCCGCGAACGCCCGCACGCGCTCCACCGTGCCTCGGGTCGGCTCTCCCGGCGCATCCGCCAGCGACGGCACCATCAGCGGCCCGCACGCCCAATGCCCCGCGCGCCGCGCGGGGATCACGCGCTCGCCTCCGTCGCGCCACGCCCACGCCTCCCTCGCAAACGGCTCCGTCATGTGCGTCAGGACGTTCTCCGCCGCGCCCCGTCCCAGCGTCAGCAGACGCGGCAACTCCTCCAGCAGCCAATGGCAATACCCCGCGCCCAAGTTCACCGCCACGACCGCCGTCGTCCCCGGCACCGTCTCGGGCGCCCTCATCTTCTCGAAACCAAGCAGCCAATGCCGCTCGAACGGCTTCCCCAAATCCTCCGAAACATCGCGCGCCAGCCAATCGCCGTCCGCCGACAGCACCGCGCCCGACCCGAACACGCGCCCCGCCGGGAAACGCGCAAGGAACCGCTCCCGCGCCTCCGCCATCGCGCGCGTCCGCAAATACGCCGCGACCTCGGTCGTCGCATGGGCCGGCGAGGCATACTCCGTCCGCTCCGCCGCCTCGCGCCGTCCGATCTCGCCGCCGTCGCGCGCGACGATTTCCGCCAGCCGCGCGCAACGCGTCGGCGGCTTCGCATAAACCGGTTTCGCGTCTCCTCCGCTCACATTCGGTCGGCCGCGCCTCAGGCCCGCGGATGCGCCTTGTTGTAGACCTCGCGCAGCCGCGCCACGGTCACGTGCGTGTAGACCTGCGTCGTATTCAAAGAAGCATGACCGAGCAGCTCCTGCACGAGCCGGAGATCCGCGCCCGCGTTGAGCAGATGCGTCGCGTAGCTGTGACGCAGCTTGTGCGGCGTCAGATCGAGCGGAAGCCCCGCCAGCGCCAGATAACGCTTCAACATCAGCTGCACGGCCCGGTCGCTCATCCGCCTGTGCTTCGCGTCCACCAGCACCGGATCATCCGGACCGGTCTCGCGCGCAAACTCCCGCCTCCACTTCGCGAGCACTCCCGCCGCCACTTTCCCGAGCGGGCACAGCCGCTCCTTCTTTCCCTTGCCCAGCACCCGCGCGATCATGCCGTCCGCCTCGAGGTGGCCGTAGTTCAACCCCGTCAGCTCGCTCACGCGCAGCCCCGCCCCGTAAAGCAGCTCCATCGCCAGCCGATCCCGCCACGCGACGAAGTGCGACTCCGTGCCGTTCTCCACCAGCCGCCGCGGCCCGTCCAGCAGCTCCTTCATCTGCTTCTCGGTCAGAAACTGAGGCAGCCGCTTCTCCAGCTTCGGCAGCGCCAGCCCGACAAGCGGGTTCTTCGCCACCTTTCCCTGCCGTTGCCAGTATTTGAAAAACGCACGCAACCCCGACGCGTGGTTGTGCAGCGTGCGCCGCCCGAAACGCGACTGCGCCTCGATCACGAAATCCCGCATCACCCGCGGCGTAAGCCCGTCAAACTCCCGCCCCTCGCCGCCTCCGCCCGGCGTCTCCCGCCGCCACCGGACAAAATCCTCGAAGGCCTGCCTGTAGTTGCGCAGCGTATACGCCGAGTAGCGCCGCTCCAGCGCGAGATGGTCCGCGAACGGCGCCCACCACTCGCGGATCAACCGCTCGTCCGCCTCCGACTCTGTCTTGTCCGCGCCCATCAGCCTAATCCGCGATTAAAATCCGAAAGCATCGACCACGGATCACACGGATTTCCACGGATAGAAACCACGCCTCCCGCGACTCTGTCTTTATCCGTGTCCATCCGTGCGATCCGTGGTTAAAAACTTAGCCCGCGACCACGACCCTCGCCTCGACCGCGCGCATCACGCGGTCGCTCTCGCGCCGCAACGCGCCCTCCGGGTCGAGCCCCTTCGCCCGCGCCGCCGCGCACAGCTCGAACAGCGCCCGCCCCAGCTTCTCGTCGTCCAGCTCCGCCCCCAGCGCGCGAATCCTCGCCACGTCCGCCGCGCCCTCCGCCGGCAGCGACTTCTTCTCGATCTGCTTCCACACCGCCTCGGCCAGCATCGTCGCCGGCAGTCGCGGCGGCTGCTCCTTGAACACGCCCGACTGCGCCGGACCGTTCTTCTTTTCCTGCGCCTTGATCTGCTCCCACTTCACGATCACGTCGCCCGCCGTGCCGAGCTTCGCGCCGTCGCCAAACACATGCGGATGACGCCGGATCAACTTGTCGTTCACCTCGCGCGCCACCGCGTCGAGGTCGAATTCCCCGCGCTCCTCCGCGATCTGCGCGTGAAACACCACCTGGATCAACACGTCGCCCAACTCCTCGCGCATGTGCGGGTAGTCCTCGCGGTCTATCGTGTCGATCAGCTCGCTCACCTCGTCGATCAGGCAACGCACCAAGGATTGATGCGTCTGCTCGATATCCCACGGACACCCGCCCGGGGCCCGCAGCCGGGCGATGGTCGCGCGCAATTCGTCGATGGCTTGGCTCATGCGCCCATCCGCGCAAAGCGCCGGCCAAAACACAACCCAATCCCCGGCCAGTTGCCATTCCTCATATACCGATATTATATTATCGATAAAATCCACTATCCGCCTACAACCAATATAATGTTAACGCTAAAAACCCACGCCGAGTTAGCCCGGGAGCTAGCCGAACGCCTGCGGCAACGCCGCCTGCGTCGCGGGTGGACGCAGACCGAGATGGCCGAACGCGCCGGCCTCAAGCCCCCCACCTACATCCTCTTCGAGCGCACCGGCCAAATCTCGCTCCTCCGCCTGCTCAAGGTCCTCGAGGTGCTGGACCTGCTCGACGAGTTCGACCGCATCGGCCGCGGCGAAGATCTCGCCGGCCTGACCCTCGACGAAATCACGCGCCCCGAACGCCGCCGCGGTCGCCGCCGCGCTTCCGCACCGCGTTCCGATACTCCGTCTCCCTTCCCGTCCCCCCTTCCGCCGGACTTCCCCGCCTCCCGATGAGCCGCATCGCCGTCCACTACGAAGACCTGCTCGTCGGCGAACTCGCCGAGGCGCGCGGGGCCGTGTTCTTCGAATACTCGCCCGCCTTCATCGCCAGCCGCCACGAGCTCTCGCCCTTTCGCCTCCCGCTCGGCCCGGGCGTGAAGACCCGCGACACGCCGCCGAGCCGGCGACTGCCCGGCCTCTTCGAGGACTCGCTGCCCGACGCCTGGGGCCGTCGCGTCATGCTCGAATGGTTTCGCCGCCAAGGCATGCCGGAGCACGCCGTCACCTCCCTGCGCATGCTCGCCTACGTCGGCGAGCGCGCCATGGGCGCCCTCCGCTACACGCCCGCGCTCGACATTCCCACGCCCGGCGAGGTCGATCTCGCCGCCCTCTGCGCCGCCGCCGCCGAGGCCGAGCGAGGCGGCGAGATCGATCTCGCGGTCCTCGCCCGCGCCGGCTCCTCCGCCGGCGGCGCCCGCCCCAAGGCGCTGCTCCACCTTCCCGACGCCGTCGACGGCGCGGCCCTCCCCTGGGCCGGGGCGAATCCACCCCGCGGATACACGCCGTGGCTGGTCAAATTCGACCTCGGCGCCGTCCCCCTCCTCGGCCCGCTCGAGGAGGCCTTCGCCCGCCTCGCCCGCGCCGCCGGCATCGACCTGCCCCCGACGCGCCTGGTCGCCACGACCGATCCCGACGGACGCCCGCGCCGGCACTTCGCCGTGCGCCGCTTCGACCGTGAAATCGACCCCGCCGGCGGCGCGACCCGGCGCGTCCACCACCACACGCTCGCCGCCCTCCTCCACCAAGGCGGCGGCGACCTCGACTACCAGACTTTCCTCCGCGCCACCCGACAACTCACGCGCGACGAACGCGAGGTCTGGCGCGCCTACCGTCGCGCCGTTTTCAACGTCCTCGCCGGCAACCGCGACGACCACGCGAAAAACCACGGTTTCCTCTACCGTGATCGCGCTTGGACCCTCGGCCCCGCCTACGACCTTACTCCGCTGAGCCCGCGACAGCTTCCCGAGCGCGGCATGGCGGTCTGCGGCGAGCGCCGCGCGGCCGGCCCCGAGCACCTGCGCAAACTTGCCGAAGGCGAAGGCCTGGACCGGAAACGCGCCCTCGCGGTCGTCGACGAGGTCGCCGCCGCGATCCGCCGCTGGCCGACCTTCGCCGCCGAGGTCGGCGTGCCCGAACGCGCCGCCCGCGACGTCGCCGCCTCCTTCGCCGATTCGTAGCAGCGGCACGGCGGACAACCGCCTTTTCCTTTGGGAATCGAGTCCGCATCATCGGGCGGCCGGCTTCGGTGAGGTCGTGAAACCGGTGCAGCGGGAGGACGAAGACCGCATGCGGGTATTCCGCGTTCGCCATCCGCCGCATCGGCTGGCATGGATGCCCGGCATCGACGTGCTCAAAGCCAATCGCAAGCTGAAGTTCGCGACCTTCCCCAAGGCAGGGACCCGCACGCGGCCATCGCGCTGCTGAAACGCGCCGGCCGCAAACGCCATGGGTTCCCCGCGACCGCAGGCCGGGCGACTTTCGTGGCCGCGCGGAACAACTCCGAGCCCGATCCGGCGATCATCCGCCCACACGAGGGTTTGTCGCTCCGTTATCTTAGATCCCGCAGATGGATAAACCGCTAAGATACGCTAAGGATCGCTAAATGAA
>CBINJQ010000356.1:0-4999 GCA_966251015.1 uncultured Akkermansia sp.
AAGCGTTGATTTAGCGAGGCTTAGCGAAATTTAGCGGTTCAATACACTCCGCATTCGTTCGTCGAACTGCGGGATTTGGGTTCCTGCAAAGGCTTTCCCGCCGCACCCGAAGGCCGGCGCGGCCGAAACCAAGACCGCAAATAACGTGCGGTTAACAAAGCTCTCGCTTGCCATCTCCCTACGGCTACTTGTTACGTAGTAACACCCATCCACTGACACCGCTCTTCGAATTCCCGCCACCAACCGACCTCCCATGCCTTCCCGTTTGCGCCATCGTCCAGCCCTTGTCTTCGGGGCGCTCGGCGTGCTTTCCAGCTTGGGCTTGATCGAGGCCTGCTCCCGTTCGGCGGCGGAAGGCCCGGTGCATGGAAGCATGGCGGACACGAAGCCGGGCATAATGCCGACCGTGTTCGAGGTTCCCCGTCCGGCCCCGAGCCAGCTTCCGCTTCTCGAACCGGATCTGCCGCCGGACCTTCCCCCGGAGGCTTTTTCAAGCGATGTCGAGACGGCTCATCGCGCGGTCGATACCTTCGCATGGCGGAGTTTCCTCGCCCTCAACTGGTCGGTCCGCCCCGACGGAACGCCCGACTCGCGAAAACCTCCCGGCAACGTCGGCGACAATTCCACCGTCTGGGAAACGTGGCCCGAGGCCTCGCGGATATTCCTTCCCGATGGCGGGCAACCTCCGCCCTGGGGGTCGCCGACCCCGCCGCCCTTGACGCCGGTCTTTTCCAACCTGCCCCCCGGCGCGCGTGTGATGGCCCGGGATAACAAGGCCCTCGCCGAATTCGTCCCCGCCGCGTCGCATGGGCCGCTCGTCGACCAGCACGGTCGTCATATACGCACCGAGATTCGCGTGAATCGCCCGGTCTTCGAGACGATCCTGGCCCAAGGTCTCCACGGGCGCGCCGCCCAAGCCGCCGCCGGGCCGATCTCGTTTCCCGATCACGGCAACGCCGATTCCCCGACCGACGCCGGCTCCATCCGCGTGCAGGCCGCGTGGAAAATCCTCACCCCCGCGGAGGCCGCCGCCGGTCGCTTCCACAGCGTCGAAGCCTACCTCTACACCCCGTCCTCCGGCGAACAGCCGGGCGCGGGTTCCCTCGAACACGCCGTCGTCGGCCTCGTCGGTCTCCATATCGCCCGCAAAACCCCGTCCGCGCCCGACTGGGTGTGGATCACCTTCGAACACGTCGACAATTGCCCGACCCTCGGCGAACCGGTCGATCGCGCCGCCTACAACTTCTACGACAAAACCAAGCCCGCTCTGCCCGCGAACGTCCCGCCGCCGCCGCCGTGGAACCCGGCCCTCGTGGAGCCTCCCTCGCGCCGTTCTCAAATCGTCCGCCAGACCCCCGTCCCGCTCGTCACCAGGACCGTCAACGTCGCCTATCAGTCCGCCTTGCGCGCCATAAACCCCACCTCCGTGTGGCAATACTACCAGCTCGTCGGCACCGAGTTTCGGTCCGTCGACGGCACCCCGCGTCCGTCCCGCCCGGCTTTCGTCAACACCACCCTGGAGACCTACCTCGCCGCCGCCCCGGGCTCCGCTCCGAGCTGCATCGAGTGCCATGCCAAGGCCCGCTCCGCCGCCCGGCTTCCTTCCGACTATTCCTTCCTTCTTCGACTCGCACGATGAACGCCCCGGCCACCGCCACCGCCCCCGTCTCCGACTCCGGATTCGCCTTCACGCCCGCCGTGTTCCTCGCGCTTAGCGCCGGGCTGACCGGCGTGTCCGCGGCACGACTGCACTCGTCGGAACCCATCGATTTCACCCTGCGTTTCCACTCCGCTATCCTGGCCGATATCCCCCCCGGACGACTGGCCAGGCTGGCCGCCGTTTTCCTCGCGTCCCAAACCGTCACGGAGGGCGCCGCCGAGGTGCTCGTCGACCCGGAGCTCTCCCCCGTCGGGAGCAATATCATCCGGCTCTGGCTCACCGGCCTCTGGCACCACCCCGCCGATCCGTCGCGCCCGCCCCGCGCCGTCGGAGGCGAAGAGTATCGTCGAAGCCCCGTGTGGCGCGTCCTGCAATCGAGCGCCACCCATGGCCACCGGTTCGGCGGAGGCGACTGCCATCGCGGCGCAGCGGTTTAACCCGGGTTAAATCGGCGTCCGGCGCACCCGGCGTGAGCGACGTCCGTAACGCGGCCGCGCGGGCAATGCGTCGCCCCGCGCGTTCCCTCCTTCGCGCCGCAAAGCGGCCCGAGCTTCGCCTTGCCTGGGCTCGCGCCCCGACTTTGATCCGCCACCTGCCCTTCATGCGCCCGCTCCGCAGGATCACCTCGTTTTGCCTCCCCGCATTGGCGGGCGTCCTGGCGATTCTGGTGTTCGCGGTCGCCAACCTCGTGCATCTGCCGGCGCTTCACGACGCCTTGCACGGGCAGGAGCACGCCCACTCCGGCTCCGATCACGCCCATCCGGCCGACGATCATCCCAGGGGCGCCTGCGCGATAGCCTTCTTCGCGCAAGGCATCGCCACGCCGGACTTCGACATCCTCGCCCGCCGCCCCGACGAGAAGCCGGTCGAGACGCTTCGGCTCCTCGCCTCGGTCGCCCCCCGTTTTCCGCCCGCCCGCCGCCTGCCCCCCGGCCAGGCTCCTCCGGCGGCGCGCCCTTTCAGCCAGAGCTTCTGAAACCCGCGGCCTCGGCCGTCCTCCGGCCGTGCTTCCCGCGTCCGACGAAGGACGCCTCCGCACGCCGCTCAACCGCTCCGCTCGCGGACGGTTTCGCCGTATTGGTAAATCCAAGACACGCGGCGACCACCCTCGCTCATGATCGCACATTCGGCCGCGCGCCCCGGTTCGGGCGTCGCGCCCGCGCGCCCTTGGCCGGACGCGCATCCCCTTTGTTTCCGGCCTCCCGTCACATGAAACCCTCTCTCGCCTCCGCTCTCTCCCTGTCCCTGCTTCCGCTCGCCGCGCCGTTCGCCCGGGCCCAGGCGCTGCCCGCCTCCGCCGACGACCGCGCCCACGTCCACGACTCCGAAACCGTCGCGCTGGAGGCTCTCGTCGTCAGCGCCTCGCCCGTGGCGCGCACCCAGGCCGACCTCATCGGCTCCACCGGCGTGCTCTCCGGCGACGCCCTCGCCCGATCCCGCCAACCCTCCCTCGGCGAAACCCTCGCCGATCTGCCGGGCGTGTCCACGACCTGGTTCGGTCCCGGCGCGAGCCGTCCCGTCCTCCGCGGCCTGGGCGCCAACCGGGTGCGCGTGCTGGCCAACTCCACCGACACGCTCGACGCCTCCAACACCTCGCCCGACCACGCCGTCTCCGTGGAGCCTTTTCTGGTAAAACGCATCGAGGTCGTGCGCGGCCCCGCCTCGCTCCTCTACGGGGCCTCCGCCCTGGGCGGGGTGGTCAACGTCATCGACCATCGCATCGAATCCGAGCTGCCCGACCGCGCCGTCGCCGGCCTCCTCGACAGCTCGGTCGTCGACAACGGCGCCGGCCACGCCGTCGGCGGCGCCGTGGATGTCGCGCTCGCGCCAAACCGCGACAACCACTCCGGCTTTGTCCTCCACCTCGACGGCTTTCAGCGCGAGGCCGACGACCTCGAGGTGCCGGGCTTTTCCGGCCAGCCCGGCGCCCCGAAAGGCGAGCTGGTCAACACCGACCTCGCGTCCAAGGGCGCCTCCGCCGGCCTGAGTTACGTCAGCGAGACCTTCGACGCCGGCCTCAACTACAACGGCTTCGACACCCGCTACGGCGTGCCCAACGAGGAATCGGTCGAGATCGCGCTCCGCCAGCGCCGCCTCGACGCCTCCGCCGACTACGAGGGCGATCTCGGGGTCTTCAACGGCGCCCGCGCCAAATTTGGATACTCCGACTACGAACACCGCGAACTCGAAGGCTCCGAGGTCGGCACCATTCTCGGCCAGGAGGGCTTCGACAGCCGCATAGAACTCCTCCACGGCGACGCCGCCGACTGGAGCGGCGCCCTCGGCTTTCAGCTCGGACGCACCGATCTCTCCGCGTTGGGCGACGAAGCCTTCCTGCCCACGCACCTGACCGAGAACGCAGCGCTCTTCGTCTTCCAGGAGCTCGCCCGCGGAAGCGTCACCTGGCAGGCGGGCGCCCGCGTGGAACACCGCCGCGTCGACGCCGACGCCTTTTCCAGCCCCGGCGGCGCCGCGTCCGGCCCTCGTGGCGATGATCGCACCACGCTTTCCGGATCATTCGGCGCCATCCACGGCCTCACCCCCGGCTACAAGCTCGCCTGGAGCCTTGGCGCCACCGAGCGCGCCCCCACGGGACAGGAGCTCTACGCCGACGGCCCGCACATCGGCACCGCCGCCTACGAGATCGGCGACGCCGGCTTCGACGACGAGCGCAGCTTCGGCGGCGAAATCTCCCTGCGCAAGGTGACCGGCTTCGTCACCGGCTCGCTGACCGGCTTCGTCAACGCCTTCGACGGCTACATCTTCGAGGAGGGCACGGGCGTCCTCGTCGACGAGACCAACACGCCCGATCCGTCCGGCGAGCTCCGGCGCACGCTTTTCGTGCAACGCGACGCGCTCTTCCACGGCGCGGAGGCCGAGGCGGTCTGGCACCTCCACCAAGCGCCTCGCCACACCCTGGATCTCGTCACCGCGGTGGACTACGTCCGCGCGCAAGAGGAGGGCGGAAGCGATCTGCCCCGCGTTCCCCCGGTCAAGGCCCGGCTCGCCCTCGACTGGCGCCGCGCCTCTTGGATCGCCGGCGCCGACCTCGTCGCCGTCCTCCGCCAGGACGACGTGGCTCCCGGGGAAACGGACACCGAGGGCCACGCCCTCCTCGGCCTCCACGCCGGATACTGCCTCCGCACCACATCGGCGACCTACGACTTCTTCGTCCGCGTGAACAATCTCACCGACGCCGAAGCTCGCGTGCACACGTCCTTCCTCAAGGAGATCGCGCCTCTTCCCGGCCGCGCCTTCACCGCCGGAGTTCGCGCGAGCTTTTAGCCTAGAAACGGCAGACGGGTGGCGGAGTATCGCGCAAGATGTTGAGTCGAATGG
>CBINJQ010000357.1:0-4970 GCA_966251015.1 uncultured Akkermansia sp.
GACCGTCTCCCCCGGCTCGGCGCCGGCGGAACCGTCGCCTGGCGACGCAGCCGCACCCCGCGTCGAGCGGGCGGCCTTCGGACTGGTCGAGGCCGTTCTCTCTTCCGCAAGGATCCCTTCAGGCGGCGGGCTAACGTCGACGGAGATCATGAGGGGGATTTGGGTGATTACCGAAGGCCGACGAAAGGGGGAGACCAAGCGGGGCGGCCGCGGAACAGGGAGATTCTCCGGGTCGCGGGGGAAGAGAACCACCCAAACAGTTTAGCGTATTCATCCCGAGGGTCGGTGAACGCGTCGATTTGACCCCGTCGGCGACGCCGGTCGACGCGCGGACGGCGTTAGTAGTTGAAAAACGGATACTGTCTGACGAGGATTCGGGGGAAGGGGCTTGCGACGGACCGCCGCGGTGGTCGCGAGGCGCGCGGCGCGGGCGCGGCCCACGGGACTCGCCTTGGCGAAAACTGCCAACCTGTGCTCGTATCTTGGCCGTCGTCGGACCGCGGCTCGCCCGCTTTCGCGGGCACCGGAGATTTCCCGCCGGCGGTCGCCGGAATCACCGGGGAGTTTGTGCGTGACGCTGAGGACGGCTTGTCCAATCCTCCCATCGTCCCCTCATGAAGATACCCTCGATCCTCGTGCTGCTTCCTCTGCTGACCTTGGCCTCGGCTCCGATCATGGTGTCGGCCCAGGGAACTCCGCCTCCGCAGGGGGCCTCCGCGGAGGGAGATCACATCGAGGTCGTCGGCGTGAAATTCGGTCCCGCCCGGAGTCCGCTGGGCGACACTTGGCTCGAGGCGGAGATCGAAGTGATCGCTCGTCCGGGCGGCCGGGCCGTCATGGGCGAGTTTGTGGACAACGTGCGCGTCATCCTGAACCTCGGATTGGAAGTGGGTGACGGCGCGAGCAAGAAGGCGGTTCTCTACCGTGCGAGCGCCGAGGCCGTCAGCCTCGAAGGCGGCGCAAAATCGGTGTTCCGGTTTTATCTTCCTCCCGAAGTCGTGAAGAGAGATCGCCTGCCGAGCGGCGACGCCGGCAAGCACTACGTCGTGGAATTCGAGGTGGGCGGACGTCCGATTCCGCCGATGAAGGGAAGCGCTTCTGCAAAGCAGATGAACGACGACGCGCGCCGTAATCTTTTGGGCAAGGCCGCCTCCGAGGGCGCCCGCAATGAAGGCGTGCTCGTTCCCCAGCATCTTTCGCCCTTCGCGCTGGATTCGCAACGGCGTTCGCCCAGCATCGTGCGCCGAGACGGCTCACGCTGATTTTTCGGAACCTTAACCGTATGTGCGGCAAGTTTCGGCTTGCTGCATATTCCTCCTGCTGAAACACACAAATTTTCCCCTATGTCTTTACCCCGCGTTCTCGCCGTGGACTGCGGCGCCGGCCATCTCGCTTGCGGGCTGGTGACCAGCGACAAGTCCGGACGTCTGCAACTCGAGAAAATCGCCCTCGACGCCTTTAATCCCGACGCTTCCCTCGAGGCCGACTGGACCGGGATGATCGCCCAGGCGCTCGCCGAGACCGCCCGGCGTGAGAAATTCGCGGGTCCCGCGACCATCGGACTTCCCGGCCATCACATCCTTGGAAAGTTCATCAAGACGCCCTCGGTCGAGGAGTCGAAGCGGGCGAAGATAGTTCAATTCGAAGCGCAGCAGAACATCCCTTACTCCCTCGATGAGGTCGTATGGGACTATCAGGTCGTCGCCGAGCAAGGTCTCGACCTCGAGCTCATGCTCGCCGCCGCGAAAAAAGAGGTTGTGCAAGGCGCGTGTGACGCGCTTGCGGGCGCCGGCCTCAACGTCGTTTCGGTCCTTCCGTCCAGCGTCGCCGTTCTGCGCTGCTTCCGTTACAACTATCCCGAGGTCTCCGGCAGCGTGATGATCGCCGACATCGGCGCCCGCTCGACCAATCTGATCTTCGCCGACAACGAACGGTTCTTTGTCCGCACGATCCAGCTTGCGGGCAACACGCTGACCCAGGCGATCGCCGACGAGCTCAAACACGATTTCACCCACTGCGAGACGATCAAGGTCCAGGTTCTTGCTGGCGACAGCGAGCTGCCCGCCAACTCTCCGGCCCGCGCCGCGGTCGCGAACGCGGTTTCGGCTTTCATTTCCAAGTTTCACCTCGAGATCACCCGCTCGGTGGTAAACTACCGGCGGCAGAGCGGCGCCGAGCAGCCCACCGCGCTTTATCTCACGGGCGGCGGCTCCACGCTGGCCGACTTGCCCGAGCAGCTCCAGGAGCGCTTGAAGATCGGCGTCGAACGTCTCGATCCGCTGCGGAACGTCACGGTCGCTCCCGGAGCGACCCAGGCGATCGAAGCGGCGGCGGCGCTCGCCAGCTTGATCGGCTTGGCCGTTCCCGCCGATTCGAAGCGGAAGACCATCAACCTTCTTCCCGCCGCGCTCGCCAGTCGTATCGCGTTCAACCGCCGTCAGCCGATTCTTCTCACCGCGGCCGGTTTGATCGCCGTCGCGTTCCTGCCGCTTGTCATTCAGTCCGGACGCACCGTGGCCGCGGCCCGCGACCAGATAGACCAGATCAAGCAGCAGACGCTTCCGCTCCAAAACAACCAGGACAAGATTCGCTCCCACTTGGCCGCCCTGGAAGAGGCGAAAACCGAGATCGCGGGGGTGCAGAGCCTGGCCGAGTCGAAGAACAACTGGATCAACTTCTTCTCCGACCTCCAAGACCGCCTGGTGAAGGTCGAGGATGTGTGGCTTGAAAGCCTCTCCGTGCTGCGCGCAAACACCGGTTCCGTGAGCGATGGCGGAGGAGGCGGTTTATTCGGCGGCGTCTCGACCAGCTCCACCGAGGAAGCCGCGACCAATCCCGACGGCACGCCGGTGAAGCCTGTGCTGCGTCTTCAACTCAGCGGGCGCCTGCTGGACCGGAAAAACCCGGTCACCCGCGTCTCCCCGGACGCCTATGAGCGCGTGAAGAGCCTGCTCGCCAGTTTCGTCGATTCCCAATTCATCTCGGCGGTCGAGAGGGAAAGCTTCGATCCGAACACCCCGGGCATCCTGCGTTTTGACTTCATTCTTGTGATCGATCCCGCCCGTCCCCTCTGACCCCATGGCCAGCTTCAAATCACACCCATTTTTCTACACCTCGCTGCTCCTGATCGGCGCGGTCACCGCCGGGGAGGCTTGGCTCGTTTTCAGCCAGCGCTCGCAAGCGGCCAAGCTCACGGAGGAGATCGCGCAAAAACGCGAGGCGCTCGATGCGTTCGCACGGCAGCAGCCTTTCCCCGCCAGGGAGAACGTGACGCTTGTCGAGGCCGACCGTCGCGAGGCCGAGAAAACCCGCGATGGCATTCGCAGTCTTCTGCGTGCCACCGGACCGACCGCCGACAAGCTCGCCGCCGCGGCGGTGCCGGCGACCTCGACCGACACTTGGTATGAGATAAACAATTACGTCGAGGGCGTCCGCTCGGGGGCGCAAGACGCCAAGATCACGCTGCCCGCGGAGAACCGCCTGGGATTCTCCCTTTATGCCAGGGAAGGCCCGACCGACCGGGACCTGATTCCGTTGGTGTTTCGGCAAAAGCAGTTCGCCGAGTATCTCATGGGGGTCCTGATTTCCGCCGGCCCTCGCGAAATCCTGTCCCTTCAGCGCGAGCGCCCTCTCACTCCGGCCGAAAAGCAGGCGGAGGCCGATGCGATAGCCGCCGGCCAGCCTTCCCCCTTCGCCTCCACGGGCATGAGCGAGGGCGGCGACTATTTCTCCATCGATCCACGCACCTCGGCGCGCGTGGCGGGTTTCGTGGAAACGACTCCGTTCCGGATAAGTTTCATAGGCACGACCGGTTCGCTGCGTTCGGTGCTCAACCAACTCGCAAAGTTCGAGCTTCCGGTCGTCGTTCGATCAGTCGAGGTGGAATCGCTCGCCAAGGCTGAATCGGGTTCCCGGAGACAGGCTGAAAGCGCTCCGGTGCGGAGGACCATCAGTTTGAACCTGGAAGGCGGTGAGACGGGATCGGAAACGGTCGAGCCGGCTAAACCGCTGGTCGAGCAGCTCGACTCCCGCTTCATCGTCACCGTCGAGTTCATCTCCCTTGTGGACAAGACCCCAGCCAATTCCGAGACCCCGGCCGCTTCGACCCCCTGAGCCCATGTCCGCCAAGACCAACGACACCATTTTTCTCGCCATCGGCGGCATCGCCATCCTCGGCGCCGGCGTCTGGGCCTTTGTCCAGCAGTCGAGCATCTCCGAGCTGAGCACGCCTCCGATCGCTCCTTCGTCGGGCGCGGTTTATGAGCCCAGCGCGATCAAGATCGTTACGCCCGAAAGCCGTAGCTGGGCGCCCGCCCCCTCGCAGAAGGCCGGCGAGAAGTGGATATATGACGTATTCACCCCTCCGGAGATTTTCTATAACGTCCACACGAAGCAGTTTACGGTCGTCCCGCCTACTGAACCGAAACCGGTCGATCCTGAAGTAGTGGTTCAGGTGATTCCTTCTTTCGGTCTTGAGCTGGTCCGGGTCGAGCAACCCCTCTTCCGCCTTCAACTCGTCGGCACAGTTGGCGAGGGTGCTCAAGCGCGGGGTAACTTCCTGAATGTTCAAACCGGTGCCGTCGTTTTCGGCACCACCGGCAAGAAGCTTCCCGATCTCAAACTCGAGATCGTGCGTTTCTCCGCCGAGCGCAAGGTCGTGCCCCAGCCGGGCGGGACCACGCTGCGTTACCTTGAGGTCACCGCGGTCGTGCGCGATACCGAAACGGGCGTCGAGACGGTCCTCGACCCGAAGGGACGCGTGCCGGATGGGCCGCCGGTCGCCGTCTTCAGGACGCCCGATGGTTCCGAGCGCACCGCGAAATCCGGCGACAAACTCTCAGTCGACGATAACAGCTATACCGTGGGCGACTTGGTCGTCGAACCGCCGAGCGCGGTGGTCACGCGCGAGGGACCGTCGCTCCCCGCTCCCGAGACCAAGACGCTCGTGATCCCGCCGCCCGCCCCGCCCC
>CBINJQ010000358.1:0-4942 GCA_966251015.1 uncultured Akkermansia sp.
GTTTGATCCACATGGTGACGGTGAACCGCTCCAATGTCTTGCCGGTGCGAAGGGCGGAGCCGTGGGAGTTCACCTGCGCGCCGCCGCTTCCGTAGAGATTGCGAGAGGCGTTCAACACTTCGGGGCTGAATGCGCTTACGCCCCCGGTGCGCTGGAAAAGAGGCACTTGACCGGACTCGCCGCCGGCCACGGTCAGCTCGCCTCCGAAAGTGTCCATCCCGGGTATTTCGGCCAATCCGCCGGCTTCGAACGACCATCGGTAGAGGTAGCGGTCGACGGGGATGGACGCCGCACGGGCGGCGGGGACGGTGAAAACGGACGAAAGCAGGCAAAACGCGAAAAGCGCCGCCTGCCGCTGGGCGGAAGATCGGGGAAGGGGCATGACGCGAACAAGGTGATTTAGTGATAAATCACAAGGGGAAAGTGGCTGTTGGATTTATTGATAAATCTTGACGGGGTCGCCGGGCGGCCGCCCAAATCCGACGATCTCCTTGCGCGAACCTGTCCACGATCCCGTTCCCGTTTTCGCGTTCGTCGCACGCGGACGCGACGGCGGTTCCAGGCGGCCGCCGCGTCGTCGGCCTCTCCGCCGGGCCGCATGGCGAGGTTTTCCGACCGGCGTATCTCCGATTCCGGTCTCCTTCGCGCGGGGGCCGGGCGGCGCGCGTTTTCCGCTATGCGCCCGGCCGCGCATCCCCTTGTTTTTCTCCCATGTCCACCATCGCTCGTGATGTTTATCTCGGCACCGATTCCGGCGCCACCACCTCCAAGACCGGCGGAGTGTTCGCGAACGGCGAGCCTGTCTCGCTCAAACTGCGCCAAAGTTCGACCAACTCGCAGCTGGGCGCCGCAGCCGTCGTCGCCGGGTGGATCGAGGGGGCGGAGGGCTTCTTGGCGGAGAACGGCCTCTCGTGGGATCGTGTCGCGGCGGCCGGGCTGGCCCTTCCCGGGCCTTACCGCGCCTATGGTGTCTTGGAGAAATCGGCCAATTTGCCCGATTCTTTCGCCGGCTGGAATTTTCACGCCGATTATGCCGCCGCGTTGTCTCGGGCGGCCGGTCGTCCGATCCCGCTTTTCTCGGGCAACGACGGCGATCTGGGCGGCGTGGGCGAGGCGGCGCGGGTCCGCGGCGACTCCCGCTCCACCGTGCTCATGCTGGCGCCCGGTTCCGGTCTTGGCGCCGCATATATCGACGCCGACGGTCTGCCGCTCTCGGGCGACCATCTCGCGGGCATGGAGGCGGGCCATATGCCCGTGCCGCTCCAGCTGCTCGACGAGGAGCTCCGCCGGGTCGCCCCTTTTCGTTGCGGGTGCGGGCGGGACTGGGGCTGCGTGGAAGCCTACGCCGCGATTTCCGGGCTTCCCCAGTATCTCGACGCGTTTTCGCCCCGTCATCCGGGGCACGAGCTGCTGCTTTCCGCCGAGACGCCCAGGCACAAGGCGTTGTCCCTGCGCGGGCGAGCGCAGCGTGGCGACGCGCTCGCCTTGGAGATATTCGACGCCCAGGCGAGGGCGCTGGGCCTCCATGTGGCCAATCTCTGCATGGCGCTGGACCCCGGGATCGTGGTGATCGGCGGCGGGCTCGTCGATCCGGAGAGCACCAGCGAGGAGTTCCGCCGGCGCTATTTGAACGGCATCCGTTCCGCCGCCGAACCCTATCTTTTCCCCGCGCAGCGCGACCGCCTCAAGATCGTGCCCGCCACGCTCGGCGAGCTGTCCCAGTCGATCGGCGCCGCCTTGGTCGCTCTCTATTCGTCGCGGGCCGCGGGGTGACGTCACCGGCGGCGGGGATCCGTCACGCGAGCGCCGCCGCGTGCTCGCCGGGGGCGGGCTCGGCCTGCTCGTCGACGCCTCCCTTTTCGCCCGCGCACCAGTGCGCGGGGATAAGGTGCAGGGCGGGAGTGGCGGATTTGCCGCGCAGCCGGTCGAAGTGGTCGCGCACCAGCAACTCCACCGCGCGGGAGCCGATCTCGGTCCAGCGCAGGTCCAGTCCCCTCGGCGCAACCGGGCTGGCAAGCATGTCCAGCGCGCAGGACGCCTCCTCCACCCCTTGAGGCAGCGCCTCGGAAATCAGCAGGATGTCGACCTCTTGCTCGCGTTTCCACCGCGCGACGGCCGCGCCCGGAACGAGCCGGCTCTCCAACAGAAAAGGAGCCGGGAGATCGTGTCCTCGTGGCGTGAGGTGTCGCATGGACTCCCACGCGGCGAGCCAACGGAGATTGACGGCGGCGTCGCTTTCGCCGCGGAGCACGATTCCGGGGCGGGTCCGACCGTGCATCGCGAGCCGGCGGCAGGCCAGGGCGAGCGCCTGCCTATGGTCCGGGGCCACCGCGTCGACGTGTTCCGCCCCTTCCTCGGGCGCGTCCGCATGCACCGTCGGAATGTCCGCCAGGGCGAGCGCGGCGCGTTGTCCGGGGCCGCAGCCGTCGGAGGGCATAAGCAGGGTCCCGACGACGCCGCGAGCGCGGAGCACCTCCGGCAGGCGCGCCCAGCCGTCCCCGCCGATCACGAGAGGATCAAGCTTGAACCCGAGTTCGAGCGCGCGCGTCTCCGCGCCTTGCCGCAGAAGCGTCCGGCGCCGTCGCGCCGCGGGCGAAAGACCCGGGTCGGCGTCCGGCAGCACGAGCGCGATCAAGCCGCGAAATGCGCTCGAGCGGGAGCGACGCATCTCCGCCATCAACTCGCTCGCGACCGGGTCGAGCCGGTAACCGAGCCGCCCCGCCTCCTCGACCACGCGACTGCGGGTGGATGCCTTGACCCGGGGGCTGCCGCGCAAGGCTTCCGAGACGGTGGCGCGAGACAGGTTCAGTCGCGCGGCCAGGCTGCGAATCGAAGGAGTTTCGGGCATCGGAGCCGGTGAACAGGTTGGCGTGTGCGGGCTCCTCGCCGATCCTCGCTCAGGCCGGCGGGAGCGCGCGGAAGCGGAAGTCGCGGAAGCGGACCTCGCCCCGGCCGCCGGCGAAGAGGGCGGGGCGCAGGCTGAGGAATGCGCCCGCGACGTTGTGGTGGTAGCAGGAGACCTCGAACTGCATCCAGTGGCGCGTCCAGGACTCGCCGTCGGGGCTGTGCCAGGTGGTCATGATGTCGCCCGCGTTGCGCAGGCGCAGGAAGAAGCGCCGCCCGATTTGCGCGGGCTTGGCGAAACGCGAGGTGTCGCCTTTGCCGTATTCGAGGAGATCCGTGTCGGAGAATCCGAGGCCGGCGAAGAGTCGTTCGTTGTAGAAAACCAGAAGGCCGCCGGTGGCGCCGGGGTCGATCTCGACCTCGACCTGCATCTCGTAGTCGTGCTCGCCGGTGATGAAGGAGAGGACGGAGCCGTCCTTCGGGTCGACGCCCCGGGCCCGGAGGTGGAGGGCCCGGTCTGCGACGCGGACGGCGTCGCGCGGCTCGCCGGGGGAGCGGAAGAGGGTCCACTGGACGCCGATCCGGTCGGCGGAAAAATCGTCGGAGCAGGCGAAGCCGCGGGGAACGGGCGCGCCGCCGGCGGGGACGGGGAGCGGCGAGGCGAGGTCGGCGCCGGAGGCCTTCACCCAGCCGTAGTCGGTCCACTCGACCGGCTCGAGAATCGTCTGGCGGCCCAGGTTGTAGTGGCCGTTCTCATACGCGTGGTAGATCAGATACCATTGCTTGTCGTCCGGCCCGGGGACGAGCGTGGCGTGGCCGCGCGACCACCATTTTTCCTTTTTCGAGAGAGTGCGGACGACGGGGTTGTGGGGGGAGTTCTCCCAGGGGCCGTCGATGCCGCGGGCGCGCGCCATGACGACCATGTGGCTGGTGGCGGGGCCGGCGGTGCCGCCCTCGGCGAGCACCATGTAGTAGTAGTCGCCGCGGCGGAGGATCTTGGGGCCTTCCTGGGCGAAGGTCTCGACGTCCCAGTCCTCGGGATATTTCCAGCCGTCGTAGACCTTTTGCTCAGGGCCGACGACGGAGAGACCGTCGTCAGAGAGCGGCACGCGATAGCCGGCGCTCATGAACAGATGGCGTTTGCCGTCTTCGCCGACGCCGTGGCCGGGGTCTATTTTGCCGATCTCGAGATCGATCGGGTCGCTCCACGGGCCGGCGGGGGACTCGGCGTGGACGACCATGTTGGTGAGCTTGTCGCCGTTTAGCGCCGGGAAATAGATGAAGTAGCGACCGGCGTGTTTGCAGAGGTCGGGGGCCCAGACCGAGCCGACGTAGGTGTGAAGCGCGGGGCCGAGGGGGCGCCAGTTGACGAGGTCCTGCGAGTGCCAGACGAGGAGGCCGGGCGTGCTCTCGAAGGAGGAGTGGACCATGTAGTAGTCGCGGCCTTCCTTGAGGACGGAGGGATCGGGATAGTCGCCCGCGAGGACAGGATTCAGTAAGGTGCCGTCGCCGAGGTCGGCTTTGCGCTGGTTCCCGAGGGCCGGGGCGAAGCGGACGGGCGAGGGGAGGACGGGAAGGGATGCGGTGGCGGAAGCGGGCATGGCGCAGGCGCGGCGTGGTTAGCGGAGTGCCTGTTCGGTGGCGGCGTCGAAGAGGTGGGCGGCTTCCATCTTGAAGCTTACCCGCACGCGCTGGCCGGCGTCGAAGCGGTCGGTGGGGCGGACGCGGGCGATGAAGCCGGTCGCGCCGGTGTTGAGGTAGAGATAGGTCTCTGCGCCCATGGGTTCGGAGACCTCGACGACGACCTCCGCGCTGCGGGCGGGATCGGGCGAGGCGACGCCGAGGGTGTCGAGGATGTCCTCGGGGCGGATGCCGAAGACGACGGCCTTGCCGGCGTGGGCGGAGCCGAGGGCGGAGAGGCGGGCGTCGAGCGTGACGCGCAGGGGGGCGGATTTTTCGTTGGTCTCGACGAAATCGAGCAGGTCGGCGGAGCCCGGGGATTTTTCGAGGCGGCCTTTGAAGAAGTTCATCGGCGGGCTGCCGATGAAGCCGGCGACGAAGAGGTTGTCGGGGCGGTTGTAGAGTTCGAGGGGCGGGG
>CBINJQ010000359.1:0-4914 GCA_966251015.1 uncultured Akkermansia sp.
GTGGCGACGCCCGCGTTGGTGGAGCCGGCGACCGTGAGGCCGGCGCTGCCGGAGAGCGGAGCGGCAAGCTCGAGCGTCTCGAAAGAGGCGCTGTTGTTGGCGGGAGCGCCCAGCGCTCCGAGGAAGGAGGGCGCGGCGACGTTGATCGCGCCGGCGACGACGAGCTTGGCGGTGTCGGCGTTGGTGCCGGCCTCGTCGAGCGTGCCGCCGTTGAGGATGAGGTTGCCGATGGTGAGCGTCTGCACGCCGCTGGTGACCTTGCCGAGGAGGCGGCCGCCGACGTCGATGCTAAGCGAATCGCCTCCGAAGACATAGGCTCCGGCGGCGGTCGGGGCGCGCAGAAGCTTGTTGCCGGTGACGTAGGTCTTGCCCGCGCCGGGCGCGAGCGCGTCGCTCCAATTTCCCTTGGCGTTGAAGGAACTCGTGCCGGAGGCGTCGTTGGCGTTGAGCGTGACCGCGTGGGCGGCGGGCGCGAGGACGAGACCGAGACAGGACAGCGAAAGGACGGAGAACCGGGGCATCGGAGCGGAGAAAAAGGGGACGACAAAGAAAGGGCTGAAAACACAAAGGAGAGGAGCGGCGCGAGGCCGGCCCTCTCCGGACGCGAACGCGATGATCAGGCGACGCGGCGGCGGCGACGGAGGGCCAGCGCGGCGAGCAGGCCGCTCGTTCCCATCAGGGCGGCAGACGTGCCGGGCTCGGGCACCACGGTGAGCGAGCCGGTGCCGGTGAATTGCGAGCCGGTGCCGAAGAGGCCGTTCAGCGCGGCGACGCTGTAGGTGCCGGCGCCGAGGACGGTCGATCCGAAGCTGAAGGATCCGAAGGCGACGTTTTGATCGAGGTTCAGAATGTCGGTCGTGCCGCTCGCGCCCATGATGAACGAGGTCGAGGGCAGGTTGTAGTTTTGGTTGAAATCGAGAACCGCGACCCGATTCACGCCGAAGCTGCCACCGCCGAGATTGAAGGATCCGGTGAAGCCCGAGAGGTCGCCCGAGAAGGCGATGGTGAGGACCGGGTTGGCGGTGTTGACGGAATTTCCGGTCGCGGCCGAGATGTGCAGCACGCTGGAGCCGGTGATGGTCGAGCTGAAATCGAGCAGGGTGTCAGACAGGCGCACCACGCCAACGTAGGACTCGGCGGCGACGTGCAGGGTGCCGGCGAAGGTGGTGGTGGTCGAGAGGTCGGGAGACAGGCGGATCATACCGCCATTCAGCACGACGTTGCCGGTGGAGGTGTAGGTGCCGGTGCCCTTGAGCAAGAGCTCCGTGCCGGCGTTGATGGTGAGCTGATCGCCGCCGAAGACCTTGCCGTCGTCGCGGATGCGGCCGGTCACGCTGATGTTGTTGAGCGAGGTGCTGTTGGCCGTGATCAGGCCCGAGGTGGTGAAGTAGCTGTTGCCGGCGGCGGGGGGCGGTGCCACCCCAGATCGAGGCGGTGTTCCAGTTGGTTCCCGCGCCGGCGTTGGTGGTTTGGTTGATGTTCTCGGCCTGGATCGCAGGCAGGAGCGGCGAGCGCGACGCCGAGGATTCTGGGGGACGAGATGTTCATTTTTTTGGGGTCGGCATGACGCGAGTGATGCCGGGGAGCTGGAGTTGGGGGCTGGTCGGATGTGGTGTGGCGTGGGGACGCGGGGCGGTCGGCCGCCAAGACCCGTTAAGAATTTCGGATTTGGCGGAAAAAACCCGACACGCGGGCGGAAGATTGCCGTTCTCTCGCGCACGGCGACGCCTCCCTGAGCGAGGCGCGGAGCTTTATTCGCCGACGACCGCGGCGGCTTCCTGGAAGAGCAGCCGGGCGTGAATCCAGCCGACCCACGAGCCGGTGCGCGTGTTGCCTCGCTGAAGCGGGTAGGACAAAGTGGCGGGAACGAGCGCGCGGGCTTTTTCGAGGGCGGCGCGAGCGGCGTCGGGGTGGTGCTCCGCCTGATGAATCATGGCGAGCAGGCTATGCGCGGTGGCGGCGAGGGAAGGGTTGCTATCGCGATAACGCAGACTGCGCTCCGCCCAGCGCCGGGCGGCGGCGGGCTGGCCATCGCGGTAATGAAACAGCGCGAGGGCGATGCAGCGCCACGCTGCGAGGTAAGGCTCCGCGTCGGCGGAGGGATTTTCGGGATGCAACGAGGCCTCCGCGACGGCGGCGGGGGCGCGGAGCGCCTCCACGATCGCGGGCGGGGCGGGGCGGATCAGGCAACATTTCACCGTGTGCTCGGCGACGACCGGGTGGGTGGTGGTCGCGAAGCGCGCGAGCGTCAGGTTGCGGAACGTCTCATAGTCCTCGCCATGCTCGGCCTGACAAAGGGCGGCGCTGGTGGCGACGAGGTCGCGCGACACGCTGTCGTTGTCCGAGTCGTCGGTGCGCGTGATGACGTAGGCGAGGCCGAGAAAGCGGGCGGCGGCCGCGCCCCATTCGCCGGCGAGCGCGTGACGTTCCCCCAGGGCGTGGAGGACGCGGGCGTTCTCCAGCGACGGCGGCACGAGGTTCGGAGGGATGGCCGCGACCAGGAGATCGGCCTGCTCGGCCTCGTCGTAGGAAAGGTAAACGGCGGCGGAGGCGAAGGTGTTGACCGTCTCGGCGCGACGGCGCAGCAGCGCCTCGTTGGCCTGGGCGCGCTCGGCCTCTTCGCGAAGCAGCACCTGGGCCTGGAGCGCGCGGCGTTCGCGAAAGAAAAACCAGGTGGAAAGCGTGGTGCCCAGCAGGAGCGCGAGCGCCACCAACCCGCCCGCGACAACCGCCACGCGGTGGCGGCGCAGCAGCTTGCGCAGGCGATAGGCGCGGCTGGGCGGACGCGCGACGACGGGCTGGTTTTGCCGAAGATTGAGCAGATCGGTGGCGAGCGACCGCACCGTCTCGTAACGGCGCTCGGGCGCTTTTTCGACCGCCTTCAAGACGACCCAATCGAGGTCCTGGCGCAGGGTGCGCAGGAGCACGGCGGGCGACGTGCCGCGCAGGCGGGCGCGCGTCGCCTGCTCCTCGGGCGGCAGCTCGGCGAAGAGCGCGGAGGGCCGGGGGGGCCTCGACTTCGAGCAGGGTGCGAACGAGTCCGGGCACGCCCGCGCCGGTCAGCTGGGCGTTGGTGAAAGGCGGCTGGCCGACGAGCATTTCGCAGAGCAGGGCGCCGAGGCTGTAGATGTCGCAACGCGTATCGACGGGACGCCCGTCGCCCGCGACCTGTTCCGGGCTCATGTAGGCGGGGGTGCCGATGAGCTGGGACGACTTGGTGTCCTCGGGCCGATGGCAGATGCGTTCGTCGATGGCCTTGGCGACGCCGAAGTCGATCAGCTTGGGCGTGGGCCCGCGGCCCTCGGCCTCGGTCACCAGGATGTTGGCGGGCTTGATGTCACGATGGACGATGCCTCGGCAGTGGGCGTGGGCGACGGCGTCGCAAACCTGGGTGAAAAGATCGAGGCGGGCGGACAGATCCAGCGCGAGGCGATCGCAGTAGGCGACGAGCGCTTCGCCCGACACATGCTCCATGACGAAGTAGGGCCGGCCCGCGGCGGTGGCGCCGGCGTCGTAAACGCGGGCGATGTTTGGATGGTCCATCAACGCCAGCGCCTGACGTTCGAGCGAGAAGCGCGCCATCACCTGCTCGGTGTCCATACCGAGGCGGATGATCTTGAGTGCGACCTCGCGACGAACCGGCTCGTGTTGCTCGGCGAGGTAAACGACGCCGCAGGAACCCTGGCCGATGCGTCGCACCAGCCGGTAGCGATCCACCATGGCCGGATGGTCGGTCAGGCGGGACAATCCGGCGAGGGACGGCGCGTCGTCGAAAAACGATTCGGCGGGCGCGACGTTGCTCAGGAGCAGCTCGATGCGCGAGCGGAGGTCCGCATCGTCGGCGCAGGCGTGGTCGAGAAACGCGCGCCGCTCCGCGCCCGCGGACAAGTCGAGCGCCTGAAGGAAAAGCGCCTGCTCCCGAGCCTGCGCTTGCTTGCCGTCTTCGCTCATGGCGCGGGCGAGGCGGCGCCATCCCGCGTCGGGCGCGGGCCGTCCTCGGCCTGGATCAGGGTGTAGAGGCTCGCCTTGAGATAGACCCACTGGCGCTCGACGGTGCGCTCGGTCACGCCGCGCAGCCGCGCGATTTCCTGGTTGGTGAAGCCGCCGAAAAACTTGAGGGTGACGAGCTCCGCGCCCTCGGGATCCGACTGCGCGAGGCGGTCAAGGGCCTCGTTGACCAGCAGCACCCGATCATCCGGCGGCGGAAGCGAAAGCTCGACCTCGGCGATGTCGATCCGCTCGGCGCCGTGGAAGCGTTTCAGGCTGTGTTTGGCCCGCGCGAGATCGACCAGGATGCGGCGCATGGCGAGCGCGGCGGCGCGAAAGAAGTGGGTGCGGTTTTCCCAGGTGCGGTGCTCGTCGCCGACCAGCCGCAGCCACGCTTCGTGAACGAGGGCGGTGGCCTGGATGGTCTGGCCGGGCGGGATGGAGGCCAAGTTGGCCGACGCGATATGGCGCAGCTCGTCGTAGACGAGCGGAAGCAGCTCGCTCGCGGCGTGTCGGGAGCCGCTGCGGGCGGCGGAGAGCAAAAGTGTGATTTCACTCATGGCCGGTGGCATCGGGGTCCGAGGGAGAATGCCGGCCCTTGGATTGGCGAGGCGAAACCGCCGAACACTCGTATTCGTAATTTAGCTACATCCGTTCCGGCGGGCCCCAAAGACAGGCGAATTCGGAGCGGTGGCGCTGGCCGCTCCAGGCGGCCGCCGCTTTTGCGTTACGCCCGAGGAGGTCCGCCTTAATACTTTCTTAATGGTTTCAGACCGTGGCTTAACTACCTTGGGCGGGAGGGAGCCGCTAGGATAGGCGGCCATGAACGTCGCCGACCTGACCCTGCTGGCCTCTTTCTTCGCCGTCCTGCTCGCGTCCACGCCGCTACTGGGGGCGTGGCTCGCACGCACTCTCTCCGGAGACCCG
>CBINJQ010000360.1:0-4907 GCA_966251015.1 uncultured Akkermansia sp.
CAAGTAAGCGTGTAACCACGTTTTCACTACACAGGTCCCCTCGCCCCGCGCGCCTTCCGGCGCGCGGGGCATATTGTTTTCCGTTCAAACCGCTGCGCGCAGGAGCGCCATAATGCCGGGGAAGCCGATCTCGAAACGTTTGAGCGCGGACAAGAGGCGGCCGGACGCGGTTTGGGCCGAACCGGGGGCGGCAAGCCGCCCGCCGGGCCGCTGCGCGACGGGGTTTTGCCGGTGCCTCCGACTTCCATGGTCGAAGTATCCAAGCAGCGGGCGCGGAAACGCACCCGCTCAGTTCGGCCGGACTCGCAATCTCGCGACTGCGGCGGGGTCGCATCGAGCCCAACTGGCGGACCGCGTAGTTCAGGCCAAATCGACGCACACACGCGCCCCCGGAGGACAGACGAAGCGCGCCTCGGCTATCGCAGAAATATCCAGCCGAACACGCCGCCCGCGAGGATTAGCCAGGTGGGATTGATTTTCTGCCAGACGAGCAGCGCCACGAACGAGGCCGCCGCCAGTCCGAGCGTCGCCGGCCCTTCGATCGCGGTGTTCGCCACCGCGATGGCGCCCGCCGTCATCAGCCCCACCACGATGGGAGAGAAGGCCCGTGCGCCGGCGCGGGGCCAAGGCGTGTCCGCGATGCGTCGCCATGCCCGCCCGAAGCAATAGGCTATAAGGCAACTCGGCGCGAAAAACCCCGCGAAAGCCACACCCGCTCCGGCGAGCCCGGCGATGTGATAGCCCAGCGGTATCACCATCAGCATGTTCGGTCCCGGCACCAGTTGCCCGATGCTGTAGATGTCTCGAAACTCGTCGTTCGAGAGCCATTGCCGGTCCAGGATCACATGCTGCTTCATCTCGGGCAGCACCGCCGCGCCCCCGCCGATGGCCAGCACGGAAAGCAGCGCGAACACGCCCAAGGTGGGCAGCAAGGGAGCGTTCACCGAGAATCGCCCTCCGCTTGCCGCGCGGGCCGCGGCCGATGCCACCAGAGCGCCGCCGGCCCCACCGCCAGGAGCACCACCGCCAACGAGAGGTGCACGAAGGACACCAGCGAGAGCGTGGCCAAGAAAATGAACAAATCGAAAGGCGCGGCGAGCTGCTTGCGCCCGATCTTGAACGCGACCGAAAACAACAATCCCACCGCGGTCGCGCCGACCCCCTTGAGCATTCCATTCACATGCGGATACTCCGCGTGGGCGGCATAGACGAAGGTCAGGGCCAGGATGAGCGCCGAGCCCACCGAGATCATGCCGAGGAAGGCTGTCGCGGCGCCCAGCGGCCCGCGCAGTCTTTCCCCAACGAGAATCGCCAGATTCGTCGAGTTCAGCCCCGGCAATATCTGGGCCAGGCCCAGCAGCTCCACGAACTCCTTGTCGTCCAGCCACCCCTTGCCCGTCACCAGGCCGTTGTGCAGATAGGCCACGACACCCCCGCCGAAGCTCGTGCCGCCGATGCGCAGGAAGGCGAGGTATATCTCGCCCAGCCCCGGGACATCCCGCGGCCCGGCCGCCTCCGAAGGGGTGTTTGATGTCGATGTCTTCAAAATCGTCGAAGTGCCGCGACTGATGGCGAAAGCGGTCCGGATGGGGGAGAATAAATTTCGCAGCCTCGCTCGAAAACTTTCGGCCTTCACCTCCTGGTCTCCCCTTCCCGCTCACGTCGCCCCGGTTTCTTTTCGCCCCGCGCCGGGATCAACGTCCGCCTTCCGGCAAGCGCGCCACATGATCGAGAAAGTCGCCGTAGCTCATCACCAGGCCCGCATCGCCCACCGGGATGTCGCGCGCGAGCGAACGCAAGGCCGCCAGATACGGGCTCTCCAAGCTGATGGAGTTAAACTCGAGCCCGCGCACCCGGATGCGCGCGAACTCCATTTGCACGCCAAACGCCACGGGAAGCGCGCGCCGCTTTTTCGCCACCGTGATCAGGCTCGGCCGATATCCGGCCGCCGAAAGCACCTCGAGCAGCTCGTCGACATCCGCGACCTTGCATCGGGCTTCGTAGAGCCGGGGAAACAAATCGGCGAGCGCGCGCGTCTTTTCCGGAAAAGCGAACTTCAGGCTTCCGCCAAACGCGGTGAACGCGTCGAAGGACTCGATCACCGGCTTTATCTTCAGGCTTTTTTTGCGGATCTTGATGTTGTCCCGCTTGCCTTGGACGAAGAGGTAGCGGTCCTCGAGCTCCTCCTCTTCGCAGGCCGCCAGCGCGTCGGCATGCGTCCACGCCTCCGGCAAGGAGACAATCCCTCCGCAGGGCCAGAAGGCACGCCATTCCCAGGTCGCCCGGCCTCGCCGATAGGAGGGCGCATGGCCGCCATCCTCCGCTCCCGCATCCGCCAGATAGGTCCGCAGACGCGCACGCATCGCGACTATCGCCGCGGCCGTGGCGCTGCCCACCAGATCGAGCCTCCGGATCGTCTGCAGCCGGCCCTCGCCCCCCCGCAGCCAGGCGTCCGGCCGCGCGCCTCCGAGAGCGTGCCCGGCCAGATCGCAGGCGCACAGCAGGGAAAGCAGGGCGGCCTCGGCCGGGCCGGGAATATCGTCGGACTCCACGAGCCGGCGCAACGAAGCGCGAAACATCGCCGTCCGGCGCGAACGCCGCGCGGGCGTCCTCGCGCGTTCAAAGTCCCAGGCCAGCTTCTTCGAGAACCTTGCGAGCAGGCCCTTTGACTCGAGCGCGGACTCGGCGGCCGCGCGGATATCTCCGATGCGATCAACGAGCAGATTCAAGGCGTTGACCAAGCGCTCGCCCGCGCCGCAGGCGGCAAGCACGCGCTGGGCGACCCGTTGCGCGGGCTCCTCCGCCGGGGAGGGATCGAGCACGAAAAGATTCTCCGCATCGCTGTCCACCTTGCCGGCGAGGGAGAGGTCGATCAGCACCGCGCCCGCGAGCCCGAAGTCCACGTCTCCTCCCGATGCGCTCCGGCCGCCTCCACCCGCCGCGAGCCGGTCGCGGCCAAGCAGCAAAAACGCCTCCGAAACGCCTAGATCGTTTCCGAGGGCAAGGGTGTCAGAATCCGCGGGTGTCCGCCGTCCGGCAAAATGCATGCCGAGAGGACTGGCCCTAAACGGTTTTGCGAAAAGCCAATTCGGCCTCGCGCGGGAACCGGCGTGATCGCCTTGCCACGACGATTTGCCCGCTCCGCAAAATCGGCTCCCTTTGCGCCGGTTTTGCTGCCTTAACTGTCTCCCTCATGTCCGCCTCCAAAGACCGCATCCTTTCCCGCGACGTCGTCGTCACCCAGATCCCCTCAGGCGATAAACACACGCTCTTCGCCGGCGCCAAGGTGTTCATCCACCAGGTCCTCGGAGGCACCTACACGGTTCAAGGCGACGCCGGTCTCTACCGCATCGACGGCAAGGACGCCGACGCCATCGGCGAGCAGGCGGTCGATCAGTCCGTGCAGGCGGCTACGCTCGCCGACGGCGCTCCCGATCCGGAGGCGCTCTGGGACCAGCTCCGCAAGGTCTACGATCCCGAGATTCCCGTGAACATCGTCGACCTCGGCCTGGTCTACTCGCTCGACGTCACCAAGACCGACGCTGGCTACAAGGCCGACGTCGCCATGACCCTCACCGCCCCCGGCTGCGGCATGGGCCCCGCCATCGCCGAGGACGCCAAGGGCAAACTCCTCCTCGTCCCCGGCCTAAGCGAGGCCGACGTGCGCATCGTCTGGGAGCCCGTCTGGAACCAGTCGATGATCAGCGAAGAGGGCAAGATGAAGCTCGGTCTGATCTAGCCGGCCCTCCCCGCTCCGCCCGATGAAACCGTCCCTCTTTCTCTGCCTCGCATTGGTCGCCTGCGGTGCGTTCGCGGCCGAGCCTGATTCGAAAAAAACACAATCCGCCCCGGCCGAAGAACCCGCGCCGCCCCCGCTCCCGCCCTCGCTGCCAAAAACCGTCTGGCCGCGTGTCGAGCTGTCCGACGGCCGTGTCCTCGAAAAAGCCCGCGCGAGCGGCGCCGACGCGCTCTCGATCACGTTCCTTCACGCCAACGGCATCACCAAGGTCGACCGCCGCCTGCTGCCCCAGGACCTCGCCGCCGTGTTTCCCTTCGACGCGGAGGCGGCGGGACGCGAAGCACGCAAACAGGCCGAGGAACGCGCGGCTTCCGCCAAGGCCCAGGCCAAGGTTCAGGAAAAGGTCGCCAAGCAGGCGAACATCGCGACGAACCGACGGACGTCCCCGGCCCGCGTCTCCGCGAACACGGACGTCGAGGGCAAACTGACCCGCGGCGCGATCATGGCCGAGGTGCGTATTCATGCGCGGCAATACTTCGAAAACGAAAAACGCACCGGCTCCGGCGCCACGCTCGTGTTCGACGTGTCCACGAGCCTCGAAGAACCGGAGCCCGTGAGCGGCTGGGCCGATCGCTGGGAGGTTCGCGGCGTCGCGGGCTACAAGGTCTACGATTCGGTCGGCTGGGGCAGTTTCTCCGCCAGGACGCAGAAATTCCGCGCCCAGATCGAAGCCCCCGCGGGCAAGTCGCCCAAGGTGGTGAGCTTCGACGAACGCTGACCGGCAAAGCGCGCGTTCAGCCTCGTCCAAAGCGGCGCGCGATCTCGCCCTGGCTCCACTCCACCTGGGTGGGCCGCCCGCCCGGACTCGTGTGCGGCGCGCGACACGCGAAGAGTTTTGCGACCAGGGCGCGCATCTCCGCCGCGTCAGCGTGCGACGAAAGGCGCACCGCCCGCGCGGCGGCCAGTCGCGCGAGCTGTTCACGCGCCACCTCGGGGTCGCGCTCGACCGAACGCCCGTCCCGGAAGGCGTCGAGCAAGTCGCGCAAACAAGCCTCGGCGTCCGCCGGATCCAGCACGGCGGGCACTCCCTCGAGCCGGAAGGTGGCGCGCCCGAACTCCGCGATCTCGAAGCCGTGCTTGGCCAGAAACGAGAGGCGATCACGCAACA
>CBINJQ010000361.1:0-4891 GCA_966251015.1 uncultured Akkermansia sp.
TCCGTTTCGATTTCAGCGACCGCCACCGCACCGGCCTTTTCAGCTACGCCTACCTTCGGGAGCTCGCCGCGCGACATCGGTAGGCGCGGCGTCGGCCTCGCGTCCGCGATTCCGGCCGCCGCCGCGCTCCGCACCCCGCGTATTTTGCCCACCACGCCCCGCCCAAAGGCGCCCCGGCGTTTTTCGTTCGGCATCCGTCCTCAGTCCTTCGTTATCTTTGCCCATGTCCTTCCCCGCCCGCACCACCCTCCCCGAGATCGAGCTCGGCTCGACTCTTCAGCCCAAGTTCGGCCCCGACGGCCTCATTCCGTGCATCGCGCAGGACGTCCACACCGGCCAGGTGCTCATGTTCGCGTTCATGAACGCGGAGTCGCTCGCCCACACCCTCAAGACCAAGAAGGCCACCTACTGGAGCCGCTCCCGGAACAAGCTTTGGTGCAAGGGCGAGGAATCCGGAAACGTCCAGTGGGTGAAGGAGCTCTACACCGACTGCGACCAGGACGTCCTTCTCGTCAAGGTCGAGCAGACCGGCGCCGCCAACGCGTCATGCCACAACGGATACAAGAGCTGTTTCTACCGGAAGCTCGAGGATCTCGACGGCTCCGACTTCAAGCTGGCGTTCACCAGCCAGCCGCTCTTCGACCCCGCCACCGTCTACAAGAAAAAGTAGGCCCGGCGCCGACCGAGGATGCGCGGCGCGCCGGCGCCGGTTTGGCGCGGGGCGTCGGCCGCCGTCGCGCGTCTCATTCCGGCTTTCGCCAATGCGCCACCGTCGGCCGGTCGATTTCGTAGACCGTGGGCAGCTTGGCGGGACGGAAAAAATAGACCAGCGACGCCGGACGCTCGCGGCTGATCCGCAGAGGGGCGCGATGTCGCCCCGGGAAACCCGGCGTCAGCGTCTCGGCGGGCTGGTTGTAGGGCAGCCACTCCGCCGTCGGTCGCAGCGGCGACTGGATGCAGTAGACGTTGCCCGCGCGAGTGCGCAGAAAAAACTCGAGCGTATCGCCCATCTTTCCCGTGCGGAGGCGACGTAGCGGATCGGGATCGTCCGGCCGCAAGGACTCCGCGCCGCGCTCCGGAACCACACGATAGGCGAAACTGATCACCAGGCCGGGTTCCCAAGGAGCCCAATCGTCGGGTAACGGCAGCTCCGCTCTTGCCGGCCTCATCGGCTCGGGCGGCAGGCTCGAAACATGAAAACGCCACTTGGTGGGCGTCTCCTCCACGACCACGCCCGGTGTGACCACCCATCGGCCTTGCGCGCCGACCTTCGCCTCCTCGGCCGCCTGCTCGTCGAGCAACCATTCCCGATTGCGAGTCGCCGCGACGGCGGGAAACACGAGCGCCCGCTGCTTGGCCATTCGCAGCCCCTCCGGCCGGGGAAAAAGCCGCGTCGCCCAGCGCGAAAACGTTCGGGTCCCTCCGCTGGTCACCTCGGCGCGCAACGCCAGCTCGTGCGCCGTCATCGCCTGGTCGGAAACACTCAATTCAACGTCGATCTCCCGACGTTCGCCCGGCTCCAGCGAGATCCGCAGCTCGGCGATTTCGCCGCGCCCCTCTCCATGGGCGGCCGGCCGAATCCCGTCCGGCCAAGCAAGACGCAGGGCCGCGGGGGCCGGCCCGAAGTTGTAAATCACGAGCTTGGCCTCGCCTCGGCCGTTTTCGTCGGCGAGGCCGGCGCCCCCGGCCACGTAGCCGGAGAATGCCTTCACCGCGAGCAAGTCTCTCCCGGCCACCAAATCCATGACGACGGGGGACGCGGCTTCGACATCGACCGGCCAGTCGCCGCGAGCGCGAACGGCGCGTGTTTCGCCGCGAGCGCGAGGCCCCGTCCGGATAAACTCCGGCCCCGGCGTTCGGCCGTCGCGATCCATCAACCAAGCCAGCGCGGGCGACGCCTCGTTGCCGCCTATCGCCATCCCGATTTGAGTCATCCACTCCTCGGGCTTCTCGCTTCCAAAATCCGCCGGGGTGAAGCGCAGCCCCCCGGCTGGATAACCAGGCGCTCCCGCCTGCGGCTCCCCATCGTCCCGCGACCCCGGCCCGTCTTCCACGACAAAGCCGAAATGCCCGGCTCGCCGCTCCGCCGTCGGCATGGTCAGCCCAAACTCCTTCGCGCCGTATTCGAAATAAGGAGGCAGATAAAACGCCATCGGGGCATGCACCCTCAGCCGCTCGTTCTGCGAGGCCACCTTCTTGTAGAAACGCCATTGCCGCACCCGCCCTTCCACGGTCTGGGATGCATACCCGTCCATTCTTGGATAACCCCACTCCGTCACGAAAACCGGCAAACGCCTCACCGTCCTGGTCTCCCGTGAGGCGCCCGCGGATTCGCCCTCTCGACAAGTCAAGGCCTCCCGCAACCGGGCATGCGCGCGGGAGTAATCATCGGCGAAGCCGTAATAATGCAGATTCGCTCCCTCCGTGTAGGAAAGAAACCCGTTCGCCCGCAGCTGCTCCAGGTAGGGACCGGGCGGCAAGACCAGCGGCGGCATGACGATAAGCGATTTCTGCCGGATGGACCGGACGCCAGGCATCCCCGTTCGGACCCGATCGGCATCCGCTGTTTCGCCGTCCGGTCCGCCCAAGGCCTCGGCGCTCCGCCAAGCTCGCTGCTCCCGACCGGCCGCAAGACCCAGCGCGACGGCCTTGTAAAAGGCCGCGAACACGTCGGCGTTGTCCGCGAAGAAGCCCGCGTCCGGTTCGTTCTCGATCTCCCAAGCATCCACCAAATCCCCATAGGTCGCGGCGAAAGCGTAGCCGCGACCGTAGGCCTCCCTGAGATCCAGCGGGCTTCGGTTGCCCGGGCCTTCGCCCGGCCGCCTGCCCGACGGCCATTCACGCTCCCACCGCAAAAAGCAAACCGTCCGATAACCAGCGCCTTGCAGCGTGAGCAACGCCGCTCTCATCGCCTCGATGCGGCCCGCGATTTCGCCGTCGATACCACCCGCCTCGAGCGGTCGGCACGGATCCACCGGCGCCCGGTCAAAGCCGCGGATGCGCAGCCACTCGCCGATCCGGGCCGCCGCCCCTGCTTCGCCGTCCAAGCCCAGCCGTGTCACCAGTTGGATTGGATCTCCGCCGCTGTCGTAGCCGCTGCCGTTCCCCGCATGGAGGAGCGAAAGAGGCGCAAATCCGACGAACACGAAAAGCAGACGCAGCGAAGGCATAAAATCGAAAAGACAGCGCTGCGCCAAATCGCCCCTCCCGCAACTTATTCCGCGTGGCCATCTCGCCCGGCCCGAAACCGCGGCGGGCCTCCGCCGCGTCTTGTGAACGCCCCGCCTCGGCGGACCACGCGCCCGCAAACGCCTCCGGACCTTCCGCCCGCGTTTCTCGCTCGCGCGAACTCCCGGAACCCACCTCCTTCGTCGCCTGACTTTTTGCCATGTTCGCCATGTTCCGCCCATCCTCGCGCAGTCTCCTTTTCGCCGGCCTTCTCGCCTCCTTGTTCCTGCCCGTCGCGGCCCGCGCGGACTACAAGGGCGCCATCGTCGTTGACGCCGCCAGCGGCGCCGTCCTCGAGGAGGAGAACGCCGACACCGTGTCCCCTCCCGCCAGCGTCACCAAGCTGATGACCTTTCTCGTCGTGCACGACGCCGTCGCCGCCGGGCAGGTCCGTCTCGACACGCCGATCACCGCCACCGCCGCCGACCAGTCCATGGGCGGCACCCAGGTCAATCTCGCCGCCGGGGAAACCTTCCGCGTCGAAGAGCTGCTCTACGCGCTGATGGTCGAATCGGCCAACGACGCCGCCCACGCGCTCACCCAGGTGGCCGGCGGACGTGAAGCGTTCGTGGCGCGCATGAACGCCCGCGCGCGGTCGCTTGGCATGACAAACACGGTCTTTCGCTCTCCGCACGGCTTGCCGCCCGACAATCGGAAAATCTCCGACGGCGACCTCGCCTCGCCACGCGACCTCGCCCTCCTCGCCCGCGAACTGGTTTCGAAAACCGACGTTCTCCGCTACACCTCCGTGCGCGTTCGCACCTTTGGCGCCGGCGTCCGCGCCGAGCCGCTTCCGATGCGCAACCACAACAAGCTGCTGGCCTCGGTCGAAGGCTGCGACGGCCTCAAGACCGGCTACACCCGGTCCGCCGGATTTTGCCTCGTCGCCACCGCGCAGCGCGGCACCAAGCGCGTCATCGTCTCCGTCATGGGCAGCCCCGATTCCAAGACCCGGGACGCCCACGTGAAGCGCCTTATGGAAACCGGCTTCGCCAAAATTCCGGATACCTCGATCTTCAACGGCCCGCCCACCCCCGTGACCCCGATATCCGCGGCCCCCGCATCAAGCCAACCCGCGCAGCCCGGCGCCGCTCCGGGCACGGCGAACGACGCGCCCGCGGTGCAGTTCAAGCTACCCGGCAAAAAGTAACCGCGCCCGCGCGTCTTGGCTTCAAGCAGAACCCCGTCCGCCCGGCGCATCCCGCCGGGCGGACGTTTGTTTTACGCAGCCGTTCCGAGGTAGGGCTGGACCGCCGGGCCAGCCGCGTCGGAGTGGCGTTTTTCCGACTATTTGAACCGCCCTGCTCTAGAGCACTTCAAATAAAGTTATAGCCACAAGCGGCAAACCAACCGAGGACGTCTTGGGGCGTGACGGCGTTCAGGGCGGAGGCGACGGCGAGAAGCAGGTCGGGACGTGTGCGAGCCTGGGCTTTGCGAAGAAGGGCCTTCACCTTGCTCCACATCATCTCGATGGGATTGAGGTCGGGGGAGTAGGCGGGCAGGAAGCGGACTTCGGCTCCGGCCTCTTCGATCAAGGAGATGGTGAGGTCGTTTTTATGCGCGCCGAGGTTGTCCATGACGACGATGTCGTCCGGGCGCAGCGAGGGGACTAGATAGTGTCGTCACGAGATTGATGGACTTTAGTTTTTGTGCGGTATTTTCT
>CBINJQ010000362.1:0-4881 GCA_966251015.1 uncultured Akkermansia sp.
TGCCCGCCCAAGATACGGCGGAGATCCCGGTGCCGGAGATCGCGACCGCGTTCCCGGCGATGCCGGGACCGGACGAACTGCCCGCAAACGACGAGCCGCCGGATTTGCTGGCGCTGGACGGCGGAGGCCGCGTGAAAGACCCGGCGGGATGGGCGGAGCGTCGCCGCGAGTGGCGGGCCATTCTCGAACATTACGCGGTGGGCCATGCGCCGCCGGCTCCCGGGCGGGTGGAAAGCACGGTGCTGGAGACCCGGCCGGTGCTCGACGGGGCCGCGACGTTCCGCCTTGTGCGGCTGCGCTTCGGGCCGGGGATGGCGCTTGGTTTCGACGTCGCGGTGTTCACGCCCGCCGACGAAAGCACGCCGCGGCCGGTGGTGGTGTTCCCGAGTTTTGATCCGACTCCGGGCGCGCGGCGGCTGCCGCTGATGCCGCGCCCGCCGGGACAGGGGAAGGGTGCCAACGCGCTTCTTCCGGTGGAGCCCCTGCCCGAGGCGAAGCCGGTTGCGCCGGCCGGCGATCCGACGGGGCCCGATCCGGAAATGGCGGCGAAGCGACACGAGGCGCTGCTGAGGCGGGGCTACGCGCTCGCGACGTATCATTATCAGGATACGGGCGAGGACACGAACCTGCGCCTGCCGGACGGGAGCTGGGCCTATCGCACCACGCGCTTTTTCCCCGCCTATCCGGGGCATGACTGGGGCCTGCTCGGCGCCTGGGCCTGGGGAATGTCGCGCGTGGCGGATTATCTCGGCGCGCAGCCGTTCGCGGATCGCGACCGGCTGGTCGTCACCGGACACTCGCGGTTGGGAAAGGCGGCGTTGGTCGCGGGCGCCTTCGACGAGCGGTTCGCGTTGGTCGCGCCCTGCGGCACGGGCGGCGGGGGCAACGGCGCCTATCGCTTCAGCGGCGCCGGGCGAGGCGGCAAGGAGGGGCTCGACGAGATGATGAAAAAATACCCGGGCTGGTTCTCGCCGCGTTTGCACGCGTTTCGAGGCCGGGCGGAGCGGCTGCCCTTCGACCAGCATGCGTTCGTGGCGCTGGTCGCCCCTCGGCGGTTCATCGCGCTGGAGGCGACCGAGGACCCGGTGTCCTTGCCCCCGGCCGTGATCGCGGCGGCGAAGGGGGCGCGGCCGGTGTTCGAGTTGCTGGGCGTGGAGGATCGGCTGGCGGTGAACTTCGAGAAGCACGGCCACGCGTATGCGGATTCGGACTGGTCGGCGCTGCTCGACTTTGCCGACCGGCAGCTGCGCGGACTCGATCCGCGGCGCGAGTTCTCCATCCCCGACGCCCCATGACGCGCCGATGCCTTGCTTGGTTGTTGTGCTCCTTCACCACGTGGTGCGCGCATGCGGGGCAGTGGAGCGTTCGTGATTTCGGCGCCGTCGGCGACGGCGCGACAAAGGATACGATGGCGTTTCAGCGCGCCCTCGACGCCTGCGCGGTTGACGGCGGCGGCGAGGTGCTCGTGCCGCGCGGCGAGTATCTCATCGGAAGCGTGCAACTCGGACGGCGCACCACGCTCCGGCTTGAGGAGGGCGGAGTTCTCAAGGGAAGCGGCGAACTCGCCGATTATCCGTTGATCGACGTGCGCTGGGAGGGGCGCTGGCAGCCGGGGCATCGCGCGTTGATCCACGCGGCCGACGTCGATGATGTCGGCATCGTCGGCCCGGGGATGATCGTCGGCAATCCCGCGACGGCGGCGAGCAACCGTCAGCCGCGCGGCACGCTGGTGGTGGAGTTTATCCGCTGTCGACGCGTGCTGTGGGAGGGGTTTTCCGTTCGGCAGGAAGGCAACAACTGGGCGACGCATCCGACGCTTTGCGAGGACGTCACCATCCGTAAACTCGACATCCGCGGCGCGCGCGACGGCATCGACATCGATTCGTGCCGTCGGGTGCTGATCGAGGGCTGCTTCATCGACACGGGCGACGACTGCATCAGCCTGAAGTCCGGACGCGGGCTCGATGGCGCGCGTCTGGGGCTCGCGACCGAGGACGTGACCATCCGCGACTGCGAAATGATCTGCCGGCATTTCGCGTGCATCGGGATCGGCAGCGAAATCTCGGCCGGCGTGCGCGGCGTGAGGATCGAGGGCTGCAAGCTGCGCGCCGCCACGCAGGCGATCTACCTGAAGTCCCGCGTCGGCCGCGGCGGCGTGAGCGAGCGCATCCACGCGAGCGACCTCGACGTGAGCGGCGGCGGGTTTCTGCGCGTCAATCTTTTCGACGCCGGCAACACCAACACCGCGGACGACCCCGTGCCGGGGCCCGCCGGCTACCCGGTCGCGCGCGATTTGGTTTTTGGCGACGTCCGGTTGCACGACGCCGCCTTCGTCGTGGAGGCGACGCGCATCGCGCCGACGGCGCCGCTCGAGGGGTTGGTGTTGCGCGGCGTGCGCGGCACCGCGCGCGCGGGCATTCGTCTCGCGCAGATGCGCGACGTGGTGGTCGAGGACCTCGCGGTGGAGGGAGTGACCGGGCCCTTGCTGGCGACGGAGGACGTCGTCGGGAAGTTTCCCCGCGAGCCGGCGCGGCTGCCCGGCCGCGTGCGGCTCTGGAACGGCGTCGATCTCGCCGGTTGGAAACTCGTGCTTTCCGATCCGGCCGCCGACGACGCCTCGGCCTGGAGCGCGACTCCGCCGCAGGAAAACGCGGGCGAGGTGTTGCGACTGCACTCCGCCGCCAGCGGCTACCTGCGCACCGAGGCGTCGTTTTCGAACTATCATCTGCACGCCGAGTGGCGTTGGCGGGCCGGAGCGAATCCGAAAAGCAACAGCGGCCTGCTCGTTCATGTGCAGGGCGACGACAAGGTCTGGCCGGCTTGCATCCAGGTTCAGCTAAAGGCCGGGCAAGCAGGACAATTGATCGGCATGGCGACTCCGCTCGCAAACACGTCGGAAGTGAACGGCCGATGGCGCGTGGCGAAACTGGGCGATGTGTCCGAACGGCCTTTCGGCGAGTGGAACCGGGTCGATGTCTACGCGAGCAAGGACGTGTTGGAAGTCTACGTGAACGGGGTTCGGAAAAACCGGACTGAGGGACTGCCTATCCGGTCCGGCCCGGTCGCGCTTCAACTCGAGGGCGAGCCGGTGGAATTCCGCGCGCTTTGGCTGCGGCCGCTTTGAGAGGGATCGTTCAGGCCGGCCGCAGCCGAGATTGTAGTGGAGGACGTGATACACGATGCCGGCGGGCGGGCTGCGCGTGAGCAGCCGGCTTGACGCGGGGCAAAAGGCGCACCGGAAAAAGGGCGCGTGGCGTGTATCTCTTGCGCACCATCTGCGAGGAGAGTGATCGGGCCTTGTTGTGGAAGGGGTATATCCAGCTCATGCAGGCCGAGGCGGCGTTCCGCACCGCAAAAAACGACCCGGGCCTGCGGCCGGTGTTTCACCGAAAGGAGGATCGGGTGCGGGCGCACATTGTGGTGTGCTTCCTCGCCTTGGCGCTCTGGCGCAGCCTCGAGCAATGGATGCCAGCCCGACCCGGCGCAAACGCGCGAGCAGGCGCCGACCCTGCTTCCGGGTCAGTTCGTGTTGTGGGCAGCGCCGCCCACGGGGCGCCCGGTGGTGCTCACCCCTTGAGCCGCTTGCACGGCTTGCGGGGCCGCGCCGAAGACGGCGCGACCATCTCCGCGCTGCCGCACTCCGTCCCGGAGGCAAAGTCCAGCAGCCCGAGCCGACGCAAACGCCCGATGAGGCGGTCCTCATAGCGTTTTGTCAGCTCGTGCTCCCAGAAGCGGACGACGCGCCAGCCGCGGGCGCGGAGTTGGCGGGTGACAAGGAGGTCGCGGGCCTGGTTGCGGGCGATCTTTTCGCGCCAGAATTTCGCGTTCTGCTTGGGCTGTGTGGCGTGGATCGGGCAGCCGTGCCAGAAACAGCCGTCGACGAAGACGGCGATCCGGAGCCTGGGGAAAACGAAGTCGGGCCGGACCTGAAAAGGGCGCGCCGACTTTCCGGAGGTGGCGGAAGCGCGGGGCGCTTTCGTCGGGCGGCGGACGAGGGCCGGCCGCAGCGTGAGGCCGCGCCGCCATCCGGTGACGCCGAGCGCGCGAAAGACGGCGACGAGCTTCAGCTCGGTGGAGGCGTTGCCCGTGCTCCGCACCTTGGCCATGAGCGCGGAGCGTTGGGCCGGGGTGAGGATGTCGGTCATGGCGCGGACGGGTTGGCCGCAAAGAGGCGCGGAAAGCGCAAAAGGACAACGCGGAGCAGGCCCGGGGCGACGAAGGGATGCGAAACGAGTTTCTCATTCCACCACGCGCTTCGGCCAGGAGGTGGCGGGCGCGGGTGGGCGTGAACTCGGCTAGAGCGGGATGCCGTGGAGGGCGGCGGATTGGACGCGGCGGCGGGTTTCGTCGCGGGTCGGCGGCCGGGCGAGCGTGTCGTAGATCGCGCACCACGCGGCCTCGACGGGGTAGAGTTCGGAGTCGACGAGTTGGCCGGCCTCGGCGCGGCGCCACGCCTCGGCGGCGAAGCGTTTGAGGACGCGTGGCCAGCCGCTGCCGGGCTCGTCGTAGCCGTCGGGGTGGAGGCCGGGGAAAAGGTAGGCGATGGCGTGCCAGACATTGATGAACGCTTCGTGGGAAAGTTCCTCGACGGGCTCGTTGAACGAGAGACGAAGAACCAAGCCGGCGTCGTGCTTGGTGCAGGGGACGTAGGTCAGAGCTGCCATAGGCCGACCGCTACCAGGTCGAGCGATCTATGCCAGGAACAAAATTACGCCGCCTTCAAATTTGTGAGGGTCTTCGCTTTCACGAGAAAGTCCTCGACGGAGAGAAGCCGAATACCGGTGCTGGTATCGTAGCCTTTGTGATACGGTTTTGGCACGACCAAGGTGACATTAGCCTCGCGCATTTCATGCAGCTGGTCGGCAGAAATCGCTTCTTGAA
>CBINJQ010000363.1:0-4880 GCA_966251015.1 uncultured Akkermansia sp.
ACGGCGCGGTTGTCGCAGAGGATGCCGATGGCGGCCATGGAGGCCATGTTGGCGGTGAGCCAGTTCAGCCGGTAGTGGGTGTTGCCGCCGTTGCGCCAGAAGGTGTCGTGCTGGCGCCAGAGGAGGTCGAAATTGGCGGGGTAGAAGACCCGCATCATCATGTCCTTGTAGGCCTGCTTTTGCGCCTCGGGCCAGCCGGGGTAGGTGGAGAGGATCTCGCCGCCGCCGGCGAAGAGGTAGCCGCAGATGCCGGCGGCGAGGGAGGAGTTGGTGTCGCCTTGGATGCCGAGGAGATCGGACCAGACGTTGGCGATCTCGACGGCCTTGTTGGCGTAGGCGGTGTCGCCGGTGATTTTCCAGCGAAGGGCGAGTTCGTAGATGGCCTGCGCGTCCTGCTGCGAGCGGGTGTAGTTGTTGCCCGACGATCGGCGGACGATGTAGTCGACGTTGTAGGCGGGCCAGCCGAGGCCCCAGGGGCTGGAGGCGAGGATGTCGTAACTGGCTTTCCACGGCTGCGCGTTGGCGGAGACCTTGGCGGCCATGCGGTCGAAGTCGGCTTGCGTGTGCAAGGCGCCGGGGTGAACGAAGGGCGCGTGGGGCGCGGCGGTGGGCGTCATGTCGACTTGGAAGACGCGGTCGCCGGCGAGCGGGGTGATGGGGCCGCCCCACGAGGCGCGGTTGTAAGCGGTGCCGCCGACGTAGGCGTCTGGCGCGAAATCGGAGCTGATGCCGAGCCACTCGAAGTAGTTGGAGCCGCCGTTGCCGACGGAGAAGTCGAACCCGTAGGTGGCGCCGGGCTCGAGGTGGACGGCGAAGGGGAGGTTAAAGGTCAGATAGGTGCCCGAGCCGTTGGCGGAGGCGCCGGAGCCGGGGTTGCCGGTGCCGCCGGCCATGAAGCATTGAAACGAGACGTTGGTGCTCTGCGTGCCGTTGATTTTGCCCAGGTTGACGAGGATGGGGCCGTTGGTGAGGTTGAGGTTCCAACCGCTTCGGTTGGAGCCGGTGGCGGTGTTGTTCGTGTAGCCGGCAAGGCGCACGGTGATGCTTTTCACGTCGTAGCCGTGCGGGTTGTTTCCGGTGGTGAAGGTCTGTCCCTGGCGGGGGCGGTCGCCTGCGACGTAGGTCGAGGCGTCGTTATTCGCGCCGTTGTTCGCGCCGCCGTCGGCGTTGACCCCGGAGCCGCCGAGGTTGGCGGCGTCGAAGGCGGCGCCGGTCCAGTTGGCGACGGCGTCGGCGGAGCCGGCGGGCTGGGTGGCGGAGTAGGTGATTGTCGAGTTGAAATTGATCTCGTGGGCCCGGAGCGCGATCACGGCGCAAGCGAGCATGATGAACGTGGCCAAGCGCGGCCAACGAGCGAAGACAACCGAGGGCGGACACGGACGAGCAAGCGCGGGCATAGGGGGAGGGGTCGGATCGGGGCGGGCGGGGGAAAGTCCCGGCTCCCTCCCGCCGGGGCGAAGGCGGTCATGGGTTAACTATAACGCGGCCTCTGCCGCTTACGATGAAATGCGAGCCGGTATCGGCCCGCGTCCGTGGCGGATTTGGCACCCGAGGCGCCGCGCGCGGGCGGCGAGGCGCAGTTGCCCCAAGTGCCTTCGATTCCAGAGACGACCATTCACACGGGGGGATTCGGTTTGCCGTGGGAAACGGACGACCTGAATTCACCGAACCTGAGCGCCTTTCTCCAAGGCTTAAAGTGGCGGAGAGGGAGGGATTCGAACCCCCGGTAGGTTGCCCTACACACGCTTTCCAAGCGTGCGCATTAGACCACTCTGCCACCTCTCCGAGACTTTTTGGGTCCGCTGACGTCGGCCGTTGGGCCTGCGTCGGAGGACGAAGGGACAGAAAAGCGGGGCCGCTTCGCCAAGGTCAACGGCGAAAATCACACGATTTATCGGGAAGCTCCACCTGCCGTTTAGTCGCGTTTAGCCCGGGAAATGCTGCTTGCGCGCGCATGGCGCCGGCTGCTTCTTTCTCTCCTTTTACGACCACTCACGACCACTCACGACCACCGCGCCTCGGCGCAACGACCACACGACCATGGTAACTTCTAACACCGACCTGGCCTACAACACCAAGATCGAGGACACGCTCGTGGTCACCAAGGCCGACGCCGTCATCAACTGGCTGCGCAGCTCGTCGATCTGGCCCATGCCCATGGGTCTCGCCTGCTGCGGCATCGAGCTCATGGCGTCCGGCAACTCCCGCTTCGACATCGCCCGCTTCGGCGCCGAGGTCATGCGCTTTTCCCCCCGCCAGGCCGACTGCATGATCGTCGCCGGCACCGTCACCTACAAGATGGCTCCGCACGTCCGCCGCATCTACGACCAGATGGCCGAGCCGAAGTGGGTCATCGCCATGGGCGCCTGCGCCTCCTCGGGCGGCATGTATCGCAGCTACTCCACGCTCCAGGGCGTCGACCGCATCGTCCCTGTCGACGTCTACGTCAGCGGCTGCCCTCCGCGCCCCGAGGCCCTGCTCGACGCTCTCATCAAGATGCAGGAAAAAATCCGCCGCCAGCCCGCCGCCAAGGAGCTGCTGAAGTCGGCCTGATCCGCGCCGCGTCAACGATCCATCCGCAACGCACGCGCCCACGCATACCCGCCGGCCTCGCTCCCACGCTTCGTTAAACTCGTCCTCTTTTCGCCCGACATGTCTACCGCGCCCGCCGAAGTGGTTACCGCTCTCCAAGGCAAATTCGCCTCCGTCACCGCGCGCCCGAGCGGCGACCATCCCGCCGTCAACGTGCCCCTGGCCGACGCGGTCGCGCTGCTCCGCCACCTCCGCGACGAGCGCGGCTTCGACTTTCTCGTCGACGTGACCGGCATCGATTGGGACGTGAACGCTTCGCCGCGCTTCAGCGTTGTCTGGCACCTCTTCTCGACCCGCGACCACGGTTACCTCCGCGTCGTCGCCGATTGCGCGGGCGATACCGAGCCCTCCGCGCCGACCGTGTCCGACCTCTGGCCCGCCGCCAACTGGCACGAGCGCGAGACCTACGACCTGCTCGGCATCCGTTTCGAAAAACACCCGGACCTCCGTCGCATCCTCATGTGGGACGGCTATCCCTTCCACCCGCTGCGCAAGGATTTCCCGCTGGCCGGCATCGACACGCCCTTGCCCGATCTCGAGGTCGGCGCCGTCACCGGCATGACCGCCCAGCCCGTGCCCATGGTCGGCGGCCCCTTCGTCGCCTCTGTCGGCGAGATGAACCTCACCGAGGCCGAGCCCCGCGCCAAGGACGAGAGCTGGGACGAGCGTAAGGAAAAACCGAATACGCTCTGAGGCCGCGTGGCCGGGAAATCATAGATCCTAAATCTTAAATCATAAATTTCAGTGTCCACCGAATACGCCTTCCCCGACAACGCCGCCAAGACCGCGGACGCTTCCCAGGAGCTCGTCTCCGAGAAGATGTCGATCGCCATGGGGCCCTCGCACCCCTCGACCCACGGCGTGCTCCGCCTCCAGCTCGAGCTCGACGGCGAGATCGTGACCAAGTGCGACCCGATCCTCGGCTACCTCCATCGCGGCGACGAGAAGATCGCGGAAAACATGACCTACAACCAGTTCGTGCCCTACACGGACCGGTTGGACTACCTCGCCCCGCTCGCCAACAACGTCGCCTACGCCATCGCGGTCGAGAAGCTGGCCAACCTCGCCATCCCGGCGCGTTGCCAGGCCATCCGCGTGATCATCTCCGAGATGGCCCGCGTCTCCTCGCACCTCCTCGGCCTCGGCGCCTTCGCCATGGATACCGGCGCGTGGACGGTGTTCATGTATCAGTTCACCGAGCGCGAGAAGCTCTACAAACTCTTCGAGGAGCTCACCGGCGCCCGCTTCACCACCAGTTACACCCGCATCGGCGGCGTCGCGCGCGACCTGCCCGAGGGCTGGACCGACCGCGTGCTGGCCTTCTGCGACCAGTTCCTGCCCATCCTCGACGAGATGCTCGAGATGCTGACCCGCAACAAGATCTTCACCGATCGCACGGTCGGCGTCGGTGTCATCTCCAAGGAAGACGCCATCGCCTACGGCCTCACTGGCCCCAATCTCCGCGGCTCCGGCGTCCCGCTCGATCTCCGCAAGGACAAGCCCTACTCCGGCTACGAACAATACGAGTTCGACGTCCCCGTCGGCACGAAGGGCGACAGCTACGACCGCTACCTCTGCCGCGGCGAGGAGATGAAGCAGTCCATCCGCATCATTCGCCAGGCGATCAAGAACCTCCCCGGCGGCGCCTGGTATGCCGAGGACGCCCGCCGCATCTTCGCCCCGCGCAAGGACAAGGTGCTCACCTCGATGGAGGAGCTCATCAACAACTTCATGATCGTGACCGAGGGCCCGCAGATGCCCGCTGGCGAGGTCTACTTCGAGGCCGAAAACCCGAAGGGCGCGCTCGGTTTCTTCGTCGTCAGCAAGGGCGGCGGCGTGCCCTACCGCATGAAGATCCGCTCTCCCTCCTTCTGCAACCTGTCGATCCTCCCGAAGATCTGCACGGGCATCCTCCTCTCCGACGTCGTCGCCATCCTCGGCTCCTTCGACTTCGTGATGGGCGAGTGCGACCGCTAAACCCGCCGCGCCCGACTTAAAAACACGACCGACGACCATGTCCGCGCCCGCCACCTCGCCCTCCGTGACTCTCAAGCCCGAAACCCACCAGCGTATCGACGAAGTCATTACGCACTACCCGGTCAAGCGCAGCGCCACCCTGCCGCTCCTGCACCTCGTCCAGGAGGACGCCGGCTACATTTCCGAGGAGGCCATCCTCTGGATCGCGCAGAAGCTCGAGCTCCAGCCCATCAACGTCCTCGAGGTCGTGACCTTTTACCCGATGTTCCGCCGCGCGCCCATCGGCCGCCGCCACATCAAGGTCTGCCGCA
>CBINJQ010000364.1:0-4825 GCA_966251015.1 uncultured Akkermansia sp.
GGGTGCATGGAGCGGGTGACGCGGGCGGCAGGCGGCCAACAGCTTGCGCGAGACGCCCCGATCCGACCGCCGTTTCTAGGCTCAGTCCTGCGGCTCGGCCCGATGCGCGTCCGTCGCGAGCGCGGGCGCAAGCGCCACGCCCTTCACGCGAACCCCGGCCATCTTCGCCACGATCCGCTCGGCCTCCTCGCTCTTCACGTCGACGAGCGTATGGCGTTGATGGATGTCCATCGCGCCCACCACCGCCGCCGGCAGCCGCGTCACGCCCGCGATCTTGCCGACCACGTCGGCCGGCGTGACGAGCGCCTTCCGCCCCACGTTCAGATAAATCGTCGTGTAACCGGGCTCGCGGCCGGTGCGCGCCGGACGCTCGAACTTCTGCTTGCTCGGACGCGCCGGACGCTCGTCGGGCTCCGGGCGCGCGTCGCCGCCGAAGTAGGCTTCCCGCTCGTCCGCCGGCTGGAATTTCGGCGCGGGCTTGTGCGCGGCCGCCTTGACGGACTTGAAGGCCGGGGGCGCCGGCACCGGAATCGGCGGACGGCTTTCGTCGTCGTAGGGACGCGAGGGCTTCGGCGTCGCCACGATCTGCGGCGGCACGTCGGCCTCCCCGCCGCCTTCGCCCGGCGTCCCGGGCTGGCCGCCCGTCATCAGATGGATGAGCGCCGCCACGATATCGGTGCTGTTGTAGCCCTGCTCCAGCAGACGGTCCACCATGCGGTCCTGCGGGCGGAATTGCTTCGCGTCGAGCGTCGCGCGCAGGCGCTCGAAAAACACGTTTTCGCGCGCCTCCTCCACCTGGTCCAGCGAGGGCACGCGTTCGCGGCGCAACGGCAGGCGCGCGTAGCGGATCATGTTCTGGATGCCGTAGATCTCGCGACCGCTCACGAAGGTGAAGGCCTTTCCGGTGCGGCCGGCGCGTCCGGTGCGCCCGACGCGGTGCGTGTAGTCCTCGGCGTCGTTCGGCAGGTCGTAGTTGAAAACCACCTCGAGGTCGTCGACGTCCAGGCCGCGCGCGGCGACATCCGTGGCGATGAGAAATTCGAAGCCGCGGCGCCGGAACTTGTCCATCACCTTGTTGCGCTGCATCTGCGTGATGTCGCCGTGCAGGCGGTCCACGGAATAGCCTCGCGACCCCATGATCTCGGCCAGCTCGTCGACCATGTTCTTGGTCGCGCAAAACACGATGCCGTAGCGGAAGTCGTGCAAATCGATCAGCCGCGTGAGCGCCTCGACCTTGGAGCGACGGTCCACCTCGAGGTAAACCTGGTCCACCTTCGGCGCGTTTTGCGCCTGCGCCTCGATCTTCACCCACGCGGGGTTGTTCGCGTAGCGCTGGATGAGCTGCTTGATCGGCGGCGGCATCGTCGCGGAGAAGAACAAGGACTGGCGCCCTTCCTTCGGCGTCGCCGAGAGGATGCGCTCGATGTCGTCGCGAAAGCCCATGTCGAGCATGCGGTCGCACTCGTCCAGCGCGACGAGCTTGAGCGCGTCGAGCGAGAGCGTGCCGCGCTCCATGTGGTCCATCACGCGCCCCGGCGTGCCGATCACGATCTGGGCGCCGGCGTCGAGCGCGCGGAACTGGCGCTCATAGGACTGGCCGCCGTAGATCGGCACCTCGCGCACGCCGCGTTTGAAGAAGGCCAGCTTGGCGATTTCCTCCGCCACCTGCACCGCGAGTTCGCGCGTCGGGCAAAGGATCAGCGCCTGCACCTTCTTCAAAGCCGGGTCGATCCGCTCCACCGCGGGAATGCCGAAGGCCGCCGTCTTGCCCGAGCCCGTCGCCGACTGGCCGACCACGTCGCGCCCTTCGAGCAAAAGCGGGATGACTGCGGTCTGGATGGGCGAGGCTTCCTCGAAGCCCATCTTGTCGACAGCCTTGAGCACTTCCGGCGAGAGGCCGAGTTCGGTAAACGGACGTTTTTCCATGATGCCGCCAGCGTGCGCCCCCTCGCCGAAAAAAGAAAGCGGTTAAAAACGCGCCGCCTCCCCCGGGCGTGGGCGATCCGCGCCCCTGCGGCAAACAGTCCATCCGGGTAAGGGCGCGCCTTGTGCGCGCCCGCATCGACGACCGGCCCATCGACGTAGAAGCTATCGAGGCTCGCGAGATAGCCGGACAGGTCGGGACGGACCGCCGGGCCGTCCGTCCGCGTCGGCGGGCCCAGCGGTCCCGCCCTACCCAAAGGCGTAAGCTTGTCGCGAGAGGCTCAATAAAACCCGCCCAGGAAAGAGCGCCACCGTTCATCTTCGCTTCGCCGGTCCGCCACGTCGCGGAGCGCCTCCCGCAGGTGTTCGCGCGATTTCGGTCCCGCCAGATCGTCCCGGAAGCGCCGCAACGCTTCGCTCAACTGGCGAATGGAGAGCAGTATCGACTCCACGTTTTGCGGTCCTTGGCCAAAGGGCCGCGCAAACCGCGCCACCGCCGCGAACCGCGGAGAATACGGCACGTCGCGAATCTCCGCCTGCAGCTCCTCCACCTGTTCCTCCAACAACTCGCAATAAATATCCAGCTTCTCGTCCCCGAGCTTCTCCAAGTCGCCCTCCTCCCGATCAAGCCACTCCAGTTCCAACCGCAACAGCGTGTGCAGGTCGCCCTCGCGATAGGCCTTGGTCAACTCCTGCATGAGCGTGTGCTTTTGCGCCCGCCTCGCGGGGTTCTGCTCGAGGTCGGGATGCAACACCTTCGCCAATTGCTTGTAGATGCTCACCACCGTGCGTTTCCGCGCCTCTTCTCGCGCCGCCGCCCGCTCGGCCGCCTTGCGCTCCGCCGCCTCCTGGCGCGCCGAGCGCGGCCTCGCGCCGCCTCGCGGCCCGTTCGATTCCGCAGCCGCCCCGCGCGCGGCCCTCTCGCCGCGCGCCTCGCCCGCGTAACCCGCCTCGTCGGCCTGCTCGCCGCCCGGCCCCTCCCCCATCTGCCGCTCGATCTCCGCCATCATCTCCTCCGGCGACATGCGCGAGTTAAACGCCCGCGCATCCAGCCCGAGCCGGTCGATCAACTCGCGCAGTTCGGGCGGCATCGCCGCCTGGTCCGCCTCCGTCGCCGCGTCGTGTCGCGCGGTCTCTTCGCCCGCGGCGGCGGAATCCGGCGACGACGCCAGCAGTTCCGCGGAAAGCGCCCGCATCGCCTCGTCCATAAACTCCGGCCCCTCCTCCGCCAAGGCGTTCAGATGCCCGGCGATGAGAACCGCCAGATGCTCGCGTTGAAGTTTCCCCAGCCCCTTCGGCTTTCGCCAAAGCGCGGCCAGCGACAGCACCACCTGCTTGCGCCGCGCCAGCATCCGCCGCTCCTCGGGATGGATCCGCTCCTGATACGCCTTCACGAACGCGTCCCACCGCGCCGTCGCCCGCGCCCGCTCCGCCCGCAGGCTCTCCACCTTTCGCAGCAGGCGATCGAATTTCTTCTGCGCCTTCGTCAGCGGCCTGCCCGGCGCGGCGACGAGCCGCAGCGCACGGCTCGGCGCCGGCGCGGCCTTCTCGCCCGCGCCAACGCCGGCGTCCGTATCGCCCAGACTTCCAAACAGATCCCCTTGCTCCTCGCGTTTGCCCATGGGGAAACGGACGCCGCGCCCCGCCGGGGAGTCAACCGCCCGCCGCGTTCAAATACGGCTCGACGGGACGGAAGCCCGGCCGCGCGCACAGGCGGTCGCGATCGGCCGACGTCGCGCAAAGATACACCGCGTAGCCGCCGTGTCCGCCGCCGCAGTATTTCCACGCGAGCGGCTTCACCCCGCCCAGCGCGGCGTCTCCGGCCGCGCCCGCCGCCGGATCGCCCGGCAACGGCTGCATGCCCTCGCCGATCTGCATCCCATGGTAAACACGCACGCCCTCGGCGAGGCCTTCGAAATCGTTTTTCCACACCGCGTCGCGGGCGATGCGTCCGGAGCGCTCGATGAGGTCGTAGTCGCGCCGCTTGTCGACGTTGCCCGGCGTGTCGTGGTGCGCCCCGGTCCAATAGATCGCGAGGCGCCCGCGCAGCATTTCGCCCGAGGTCTTTATCTCCAGCTCGGGGCGTCGGCCGCTTTTCCACACGCACAGCCCGGTCTCCGCGATCACCGCCGGGTCCTGCCAGCCCACGCCGAGATCGAGCTCCGAGCTGACGCCGCACTTGCCGTTGAGCAGCGCCCACGCGCCGCTGCCGCCGAGCCCCGCGTTGCGCTCGTAGGGCCAGCTGCGCAACGACACGGTCGGCGAGATCGCGCAGTTCACCACGAAGGCCCCCGCGCGGGCGTAACGCGGCACGTCCAGCCACCCTCCCGCGAAGTCGACGCGCAAGGGCGCCTCCTGCGGGGCCTTGATCCAGCGCACGATCTCGGTCGTCGAGATCGGCTGAAACTGCGGCGGCGTCTTCGGGAGTTTCACGTAACGCGCGCCCACCTCGTCGCAGAGCGCCTTCTTCAAGCCCGTGTATTTGTCGTCGTCGGTCACCGCGAGGATCTGCGGCCGGACGCGGAGAAAGTCCTCGCGAAAATCGATGCCCTCCTCGAGCCCGCGTCCCACCACGACCTCGTCCACGCACTCCAGCGCCTCGATGAGCGCCTTCTTGTGCTCGTCGGGAAGCGAGCTGCGCCGCCGCTTGTGGATCCACAGCACCTCGCTCGACGCGAAGCACACGGTCAGGTGATCGCCCAGCGCGCGCGCCTCGCGAAAAAACTGCACATGCCCTGCGTGGATGATGTCGTAACAGCCGGAAACAAATACGCGAACCATGCGCCCACGCTTCCGCGCTCCCCCGCGCGGGTCGAGCCCGTTCCCATCAAGCACGTCTGAGTTCGGCCCCGCCTCCCGGTCCCCACGCCGCCCGCCCGCCGCATTGGTCATTGGTCATTGG
>CBINJQ010000365.1:0-4798 GCA_966251015.1 uncultured Akkermansia sp.
CCTTGAAATTTTGGTGCCCCCACGGGGAATCGAACCCCGCTTTGAAGAATGAGAATCTCCTGTCCTAACCGATAGACGATAGGGGCGGAACCAAAAGGAAGGTGGACGATTGGGTTTCAAAGGACGGCGTCAAGCCCCGGGTTCGGGTTTTTTGCGGACCGCGTGGAATTGCCCGCTTGATTTCACCCGAAAGAGGAGGAAGGCGCGTTGCCGCTCGCGTTGGGGGGACGCGCGTGTTCTCGTAACGCTTTTGTCATGACACATCTGGCGCTCATCGCCTCGGGAATCGGTCTGCTTTGTCTTCCTCTCTGGTTGCTCCGCCCGAAAGGGGCGCGACTGGCGGGATTCGATCAAAGGGCGTGGCCGCGCGGGCTGGCGCTTTTTTTAACGATCATCGACGCGGCGCGCGCGTCCGTCGGCGCGTGGCTGTTGTTGCGTGGTTTGCCGGATTTGGCGCAGTCCGGAGCGCTGGGGCGCTGGCAAACGCCCGTCTTGATGGCGGCCGCGGTGGCCGTCGGATTGCTTATCCAGACCATGGCCTGGCGGGACGAGGACTTCGTTTTCGCGCCCATTGGTTACGCATTGGGCGTGGTCGCCGCCGTGGCGCATCCTATTGTGCTGGCGATCACCCTTCCGCTGGCGATCGGTTCGTCTCTGGCGGTCCGGGCTTGGGCGGCGGGATTGGCCGGGCTGGGCGTCGGATTGGCGGCGGTGGGCTTGGCCGTGACCGGGCAAGAGTGGCGCATCAGCCTTTTGTGCGGCGTCGCGTTTTGCTTTCCGGTCCTGGTCTCCGTCATGGTCGGCCGACATCTCGGATCGCCTAGAAAATAAATTGTCAAACTACCGGCTGCGAGGGGTGTTCCGGCACTCGCAACGACGGTCGTGTCCGGAGGCTTGCGTGTAGGCGGATCGCGGGGGATACGCGATTATGGTAATCAACTGGATCTATTTGGCGGTCGCCTTGTTCTTCGGGCTCATCCCTCCGATGCGCTTGCTGAACTGCGAGTGCCGTTTCCTGATTTTTGACGAGATGTGGGCGCGTGTGTTTCGAAGCTCCTCCGGCGGCGAGCGTCGCAGGCGATGGTGGAAGCTTCCCTTGGTGTGGATCGATCCGTTCCGAGGCTATGTCGTGGGCTCTTTTTTGGCCCAATCATTCAGGGCGGTGCCCAAGGCGTCATCCATCGAGTCCCAGTTTCCGGTTCTGGCGTTGTTGGCGTCGGTGATGGTGGTCCTGGCGGTGCAAACCAAGGGGCGCGAGCGGGAGTCGCTGTCCCCCGCGACGTTCATTGCGGGCCTCGTTCTCGCGATGGTGCCGCTGGAAATCGGCCTAAGCGCGATGGTGATCGGCTGCGCGACCGCGATGGCCCTGCACAGCTACACCTACGGCTACCTTGCCATGGGTTTGGCCACGGCGGCGATCGGCGTGGTGTTCATGAGGGGCAACACGAGTCTGGGCGTCTATGTGCTTATGACCAGCGCGCCGGCTTGGATGAACTGGCTCCGCGGCACGACCTTGGTCACCCCGGTGCGTTGCTGATGCCATTTCGCCTCCCGTGAGATAAGGGCGGCCGGTGTCCCGGCTGTCCGTCCAATGGCATCAGGCGCGAGGTCCGCCTCGCCGACGGGTCACGGTTTCGTCGGCGGAAGCAGCTCGGGGTGGCGCGCAAGGAAAGCGGTCGCGTAGCCGCAGCGGCTCTCGACCCGCCGGCCCTCGCCGCGAGCCCATTCGAGAAAAGTCCGGACCAGCCGCTCGGCGACCCCGCGTCCGCGCCACTCGGGCGGGACGAAGGTGTGGGTGATGGTGGCGGACGACGTGTCCGAGTCGTAGGCGAGGAACGCTTCGCCGTCGGATTGGACGACGACGAAGCGGCGTCGGGCCGCATGGTGGATCGGTGTCATGGAGAAAAGCCAATCCAGGCGCGGTCTTTGTGCGAGTCGCCGATGGCGTCAGGAGCGGGCGCCGACAGAGTCCAGATCGGGCGGCGGCGAGCGCCGGACCCGGGCCTCGGGGAGGATGAGCGACAGGACCTTGGCTGGAGCGTCGGAGTGGTTTCGGAGCGTCACCGCGCGATCCGGGGGGATCGTGAGAACCGCGTCGGTCGCGAGGATGTGATTGGTCCGGCCCACGGTGACGGTGAGTTCGCCGGTGACGACGAAGAGCGTGCGGAGACGGGCGACGGACGGGCTTGCATGTTCGGCGCGCGGGCCGAGCACGACGATCTCGCCGTCGACGTCGTGTTCCGACGGGAGGGGGCGGGCGGCGATCCACGGAGCGAGGTCGACGGCGGGGAGGGTGGCGGTGGAGGTGATGGTATCGGATTTCATGGTGTGGATACGGGTCGATGGGGGATGTGTTCAGGATTTCTCGGACGGCTTTACTTCAACGAGGACCAGGCGCCGGAAGCCTCCGGGCATGCGCCACGTGATCTCGTCTCCTTCGGCGAAACCGATGAGCGCGACGCCGAGGGGCGTCAGGACGGAGAGGCGGCCGCGTTCCACGTCGGCGTGTTCGGGCCAGACGAGGGTGAAGCGATCAAGCTCCCCGCTGTCCAAGTCGCGCACGGCGAACGAGGAGCCGATGCGAACGGTTTTGGGCGGCATGGCCTCGGGCGGGAGAAGCGAGGCGCGGGCCAGCTCTTCGCGAAGGCTGTTCCACGTCTCGCGATTGCGGGAGGAGGCGGGTGGCAGCCGCGCGAGGCGCGTCTCAAGGGCGAGGTGGTCGGTGGTGCTGAGCGTGATGATTTTTTGCGAGGTGGTCATGGGATCGGGTGTTTTGGCGAACGCGCCGCTTCCGGCGCGCGTGCGCGCGAAGGCTCGGAGGCGGCGTGGAAGGACCGGCCGCGCGGCGGACGCGAAAACGCGACCGTCCGGGCGGGAGCGGATGGGATCTATCTTCCCGGGCGAAACCGGATCACGCGGCGCGGAGGCCCGGCGTGATCACGCGGTCGTCGACCCGGGCACGCAGGGAAAGACCACGAGCTCGTTGCTCGCGGTCAGGCTGGCGTGAAGCTGTCCGGTGGCCGACATGGGAAGACGCGTCCAGCTTTCACGCGTTTTCGCGCGGGTCAAGCGGGAGGGGGAAAACGGATGGCGTTTCGGGCGGGTGGACGCCGGGGGCGGCGCGGCTCAGTCGAAACGACGGAGATTCGCGACGAAGTAGTTGTCGAGCTCGGCGAGGCTGCCGAACTGGATCTTGTTGCGTTGTATCCGTGCGATCACGACGTCGACGGCGGAGATCAGCCTCTGGAAGCGGTCTCGCCGCGCGGGGTCGCGGACGAGCGCGGCGAGAGCCCCGGGATCGCGGGCGGAGGCGAGGTCGCGTTTGGGATAGGCCGCCTTGAACGCGTCGGGCTCGGCGCGGAACTCCTCCAGCGAGCCGGCCACGAGGCCGCCGACGTCGCCGCGACCGAGGCGGGCCCGGTAGATGAGCAGGAGGGCCGCCGCGGTGCCGGCGACGCGGTCGTCGTTTGCTTTGATTTTCATGGGGGAGGCGGAGGTGCGAGGGGCGGAAGCTGGCCGTGGCGCGCGCGGAATCCAAGAGGCAATCGGACGCCCGGGGCGCCGGAGGCGCGCCGTCGGTTGCGATAAGCGGCGCGTGGATTGGCTCCGGTGGATTCCGGCTGGTCTCGTTTGGACGAACGCGTATGCCTTCGACCATGTCCCAAGACCCCGCGGCGCAGATGGAGCAGACGGTTCTCGACATGATAGAGCACAGCCCGACGGGGGCGGTGCCGCACACGCCGACCTATCGGGACGCGCTGGCCCGCCTGCTGGCCTCGCATCAGGTGTATGCGTCGGCCGACTACAAGAACGGCTACGTCACGGTGCGTTCGCTGACCGCGTCGCCGGTGTTTCACGCGCTGAACTTCGACCTATTCGCCTCGGGCGAGGCGACGGCGGAGCAACTGGAGCCGGACGCCGGCATCTTCGCGCGTTACGTCGCTTCGTTGCCGGAGGAGAAGCGGGCGCGGGCGGAGGCGGCGCGGGCCGCGGTGGTGGCAAAGAAGACGCTGCATCGGGCTCGGCATGGCGTGCCGTCGGCGCACGATCCGGCGCACACGTTGTTTCTCGTGCCGGGCACCGGGCCTCATCCGGGGCTGCCGGGGAACTATCTGTATGGATCGCTCTACGAGGCGGGCTCGTCCGGCGGCGGGGCTTGGGGGATCTATCTCCACGACGCGGAGGACGGGCTGGCGCGGTGCGAGCTGCCGGACCGGGCCGCGGCGGTGGAGCGGTTTCGCGAGGTGATCGCGAGCGCGCCCTTCCAGCTGGCCGAGCTCGACGCGTTGGGATTCCACATCGAGTAGTCCGCGGCCGGGGGGCGCGGGCGAAGTCCGGACGCCCCGTCCGTCTCCGGCTCAAGAGACCAAGGCCGAGGCGCGGCGGATTTCGCGCGCGACGCCCGGGGAGAAGGCGAGAAAAGCGGAGATGGCGGTGTAGAGAACGGTCATGACACCCATCCACGCGACCACCCCAAGGGGGATTTTCGCGTCGGCGGCGAGCAAGATGGCCACCCCGGCCAGCCCGGCGAGCGCGCCCAAGCAGGTGAGGATCGCGGCGATCCAGCGGGCGGTGTTTTTGCCGAGGGCGAGGAAGATCGAAAGGATCACGGTGAGGAAGAGCCGCCACCCGCGAATCAACGGCGAATCGATCGTCTCCATGGGCACGACGACGAAAACGTTGATGATCGCTATCGCCACCAGCAAAACGGCGACGGCCACGAGACGACGGCGTTTCTTCATGACCCCGGCATAGGGGAGTTTCCGGGCACTTAAAGAAACTTTTCCGGCTTTCGGCG
>CBINJQ010000366.1:0-4740 GCA_966251015.1 uncultured Akkermansia sp.
AGCGACAAACCGGCGGAGCGGTCCAAACCGTCCGTGGCGTCTTCATTGAAGGTAACGAAGCCTTTCCGGGCTCATGCATCATGGAGAAATCACACATCCAGATCGCGGTGCGCGACGCGGAATGCATCGTCGGCGTCTTCCTGCCGCGCGCTTGACCAGCCAATCGCCCCGACCAAACTGCCGACATGGTCTCCGCCAAAATCAAACGCGCCGCCAAGCCCTCTTGGCCACCCACCGAGGAGACATTCGCGCGGGCTATCGCCGACATGAAGGCGATGACGACCGCCGAGAGGCGCCAGTCCCTTGTCGACGCCGGTATCATAACCAAGAAGGGCAACTACACGAAGCCCTACCGTATACTCGGCCGATCTGCTTCCCGAACCTCCGCGCACTGAGTCTCTTCGGCCTTCGCCTTTCTCCCTTCGCCCCGGCCTTTCCCGCCGGGGCTTTTTTGCGCCTTCTGCGCCTCTTTGCGGCCAAGCTCAACCCGTCGCCAGCCCAGGCGCGATCTCGCGCAGCGCGGCGGCCAGCGCCGCCCAGTCCGCCTCCGTCGTCCCCCACCCCGCGCTGAAGCGCAGCGCCCGCCGCGCCTCATCGGCCGGAACGCCGAGCGCGGCCAGCACGTGCGAGGGGCCGTCCTTTCGCGTCGTGCAGGCCGCCCCGCTCGACACCTGGATGTCCCGTTTGTCCAGCCGGGCGATCCACCGCGAAAACTCCCCGTGCGGCATCACCGCGAACACCGTGTTCCACAAGCGATCCGCCTCCGCGCCCGCGATCTTCACCCCCGGCACCGCCGCGACCAACTCGCGCTCGAACGATCTCCGCCAACCTTCGCGCTGCGATTCCCAGATCACGTGGACGCGCTCGCACTCGCCCAGCGCCGCGCACAACGCCGACGCGCCCGCCACGTCCTCCGTGCCCGCGCGGTGCCCGTTTTCCTGCGTGCCGCCGCTCTGCGAAATGAAATCCGGCTCCGCCTTGCCCGCGGGCAGCTTCACAAAACCCACGCCCTTCGGCGCGCCAAACTTGTGCCCGCTCGCGATCAGCCACGCGCCGCAGTCGCCGAGCCCCGCGCCCGGCAGTTTGCCCAGCCACTGCGTCGCGTCGCAGAGATAAGGCACGCCCGCGCCGCCGTTCGCCTCGCGGCACGCGGCCGCGATCTCGTGCCACGGCTGGATCACGCCCGTCTCGTTGTTGGCCGCCATCACGACCACGCCCGCCGCGCCGGCCGCCATCGCCGCTCGCACCGTCGCCGCCGAGACCACGCCCGCCGCGTCGTGCGCGAGCCAGTCGATCCGCCCGCCGAAATATCGTCCGGCCGACGCCAGCACGCAGGGATGCTCCGTCGCCGCGACCGCGATCCGCGCCGCCGGCCCGAGCTTAGCCGCCCAATAGGCCAGCACCGCGTGCGCGCCCTCGGTGGCGCCCGAGTTGAACACATACTCGTCCGGCGCGCCGCCGAGCAGGATGGACAGCGCCTCGTGATACGAATCCAGCCGGATGCGCGCGCGCGCGCCGCCACGCGTCGGACTCGAGGGGTTATGCCAGTTTTCCGCCTGCACGCGGAGCCAGGCCTCGCGGGCGTGGTCGGCGAGCGGCGTGGTGGAGTTGTGGTCGAAATATGGCATGCGCGTCGGGTCCTTCGAAGCCGGCCAAACTACAACGCGGGCTTGCGGGACGAAAGCGCGAAGCCACGCTGCCCGCTTTCTTTCATCCATGAGCACCACCACCAAAGAACTTGCCGTCGTCTCCACCTCCAAGGGCGATCTCACCCTCGAATTCTGGCCCGATGTCGCGCCCGGCCACGTCGAAAACTTCAAGAAACTCGCCAAGCAGGGCTTCTACGACGGCACCGCCTTCCACCGCATCATCAAGGGCTTCATGATCCAGGGCGGCTGCCCCAACACCAAGCCCGGCGGCAAGGGCATGCCCGGCACCGGCGGCCCCGGCTACCAGATCAAGGCCGAGTTCAACACCAAGGCACACACCCGCGGAGTCCTCTCCATGGCCCGCTCGTCCAATCCCGACAGCGCCGGCTCCCAGTTCTTCATATGCCACGGCGACGCCAAGTTCCTGGATCGCCAATACACCGCCTTCGGCCAGCTCGTGAAGGGCGACGAGGTCCTCGAGGCCATCGCCAACGTCCCCTGCTCCGGCCCCGAGCGCAGCACCCCGGGCGAGCGCGTCGAGATCAAGTCCATCTCCTTCGTCGCCGCCTGATGGCGCCGTTGGAGGGACGGCGTCCCTCCAAAACCAAGCCCCGGTTCCGCCCTCGCGGAGCCGGGGCTTTTTCGCGCGCGTCTCCGGCGCATCGCCTCCCGCCCGCCGCGCGCGCTCGCCAAGCTCCGCCTCGCCCGCTTCGCTCCCGATCCTGTGTCGCCCGATCCCGCCTTCACTCCCTCGCCGCTGCTCACGTCGCTTCTCGTCCTCGAAGGCGCGTTCCTGCTCGGCGGCTTGTCGTTGCTGATCCTGCGTCGCCATCTGCTCCTGCCCCGTTTTCTGGGACTCGCCCCCGCCCCGCTGGCCCGCTCCGAGTTCCGGCCGTCCGAACTGTTCCTCGCCGTCGCCTTCGCTTTGGGCGGGGCGATCATCCTGCAACAGGCCGCCTCGTTGGCCTATGGTTTCTTTTTTCCCCCGGTCGATTTAAGCCAACCCGGCGCCTTTCATATTTTCACCGGCGCCGCCCTTCAGCTCGGCATCCTCGCCGGGCTGGGCCACGCGTGGTTCTGGCATCTTCGCCCGAGCCGCCGTCCAGCCCCCCGGACCGCCACCCCGCCGCATATCTCGCCGCCGGCTTCGCGCATCCTTCGCGGCGCCTTCTTCACGTTTCTCGTCGCGATGATCGTCGTCGGGCCGGCCTCGCTGCTTTGGCAGAGTCTTCTCAAATGGTGCGGCTTCGAGGCTCCGCCGCAGGACCTCGTTCGCCTCTTCGCCGATACCGGCGATCTTTCTTCCCTGATCGTGCTGGTCCTTCTCGCCGTCGTCGTCGCGCCGCTCACCGAGGAGCTCGCGTTCCGGGTCGGTCTCTTCCGATGGCTGCTCGGCCGTGTCCCTCGCGGCGTCGCGCTCATCCTTCCCTCGCTTATCTTCGCCGCGCTCCACGGTTATCTTTCCGTCTTCGGCCCGCTCGTCCTGCTCGCGGTCATCCTGTCGCTCGCCTACGAGCACTACGGACATCCGGCGGTGCCGATTCTCGCCCACGCCCTCTTCAACCTCAACTCCGTGGCGCTCATCCTCGCCGGCTTTCCCGCGTGAATCCCTTCTCCGAAAATCCCGCCGAAACCATCGCCTCGCTCGGCGAACAAAAGCTCCTCGCCCGCATCCGCCGCTGGCTTGGCGCCGCCGCCCCCGCCGCGCCCGCCGGCATGGGCGACGACTGCGCCGTGTTGCCGTCCGCCGCCTCGCCCCGCTCCGCGTCGAAATCGTCCAAACGCCCCGCCGCCCCCGCCACGCTCGTCACCGTCGACCCCGTCATCTACGGCGAGCACTTCGACGCCGCCGTGGCGCCGCGCGCCGTCGGCCGCAAGCTCCTGCGCCGCAACTTGAGCGATATCGCCGCCATGGGCGGCCGCCCCCGCGCCGCCGTGCTCGCGCTCGCGCTCGACCCGCGCACGCGCCTCGACTGGCTCGAGGCCTTCTACCGCGGGCTCGCCGCCGACGCCCGCCGCTTCGGCGTTCCCCTCGTCGGCGGCGATCTCGCCACCCACCGGGGCGGACTGGTCGCCACGCTCACGCTGCTCGGCGAGACCACCGCGCCCGGCGCCCGCGCCCTCACGCGGGCAGGCGCGCGGATCGGCGACTTCATCGCCGTCACCGGTCGCCTCGGCGGCAGCCTTCCGAGCGGCCGGCATCACTCCTTCACGCCGCGCCTGGACGAAGGGCAATGGCTCGCCCGCCGCCCCGAGGTCGTGGCGCTCATGGATCTGAGCGACGGCCTCGCCAAAGACATCCACTCGCTCACCCCCGCCGGCGCGCGTCCCTTGCTTTTCGGAGAACTCCTCCCGCGCCATCCCCGCGTGGATCTGCGCGGCGCGCTCACCGACGGCGAGGACTACGAGCTGCTGCTCGCGCTCCGCGCCGCGCCCGCCGGCGCGCAAAAACTGCTCGCGGACTGGCGCCGCGCCTTTCCGCGCCTGCCGCTCACCGTCGTCGGACAATTCGCGCCGCGCTCCGCCGCGCCCGCCGACCACGGCGCGATCGATCTCTCCGCCTACCATGGATTCGAGCATTTTCACTGAGCTGCGCGCGGGCGTCGTCACAGCCTCCGCCGGGGAGACGCAGGCGCTCGCCGCCCGCCTCGCCGCCTCGCTTCCGTCCGGCTCCGTGCTCGCCCTCCACGGCGACCTCGGCGCGGGCAAGACCACCTTCGTGCAGGGGCTCGCCCGCGGCCTCGGTATCCAGGAATCGGTGACGAGTCCCACCTTCGCCATTCTCGCGCTGCACCGCGGCGGCGGGAAAACCCTCGTCCATGTCGACGCCTACCGGATCGACGGCGGCCGCGCGCTCGAGGACCTCATGATCGACGATTTTCTAAACCCTCCCTGGTGGGCCGCCATCGAATGGCCGGAGAAAGTCGCGGACTGGCTCCCGGCCGGCACGCTCCACCTCGACCTCGGACACGCGCCTGATCGGCGCCATTTCATCCGGCTGCGATAAACTTAGATCCCGCCGATGGATAAACCGCCAAGATACGCTAAGGATCGCTAAATGAAAGACTAGGACGTTTGGACTGCGAATTTC
>CBINJQ010000367.1:0-4721 GCA_966251015.1 uncultured Akkermansia sp.
TTGGCCGACGAAGAACTGCTGCCGCCCCGAAAACGAAAACTCCGCGAACGGGATGGTGCGGAGGTTTTGAAGGGTGAGGCGGCGGAGGCGCATGGGCTAAACGACGGAGGAATGGCCGCAAAAAGTCGCAGAAGGCGCAAGGAGCCCAAACCGAGAAAACGCGTTCTTCGGAGGCTTTGTTTTCTGCGACTTCAGTGAATTTTTGCGGCTATCTCTGCTGCGGCTCAGCGCACCTGTAGCGTGCTGCCGTCGTATTCGAGTCCCAAGGACGGGATGGTGACAGCCTTGCGGTCGCCCTGCTTTTTTACCGTGCCGGCGTGCCAGGCTTTGTAGCCGGAGGACTTGGCGGCGGCGAGGGTGGCCTCGAGGTTTTCGGGCGAGACGTAGGCGGCGAAGCCGACGCCTTGGTTGAAGGTCGCGTAGGCTTCGCGCAGGTCGATGGGGCCGGCTTCGCGGAGGAACTTGAAGAGGGCGGGCTCCTCGCCGGGCGTGTGGATCTCGTAGACGAAGGGTTCGTCGAGGCGCATGAGCTTGCGCCAGCCGTGGCCGGTGACGTGCGAGACGTAGTTGAGCGTGACGCCCGACTGCTGGCACTCGCGGACGAAGTTCACGTAGATGACGGAGGGGGCGAGGAGGGCTTCGCCGTAGGTGCGCGGGTCGCCGTGGCCGATGGGCGTCTGGTAGCCTTGCGGGAGTTTTGAGGCGATGAGGCGGCAGAGGGAGAGGCCGTTGGTCTGCACGCCGGAGGAGGCGAGGAAGACGATCTCGTCGCCGTCCTGGACTCCGCCGGTGATGCGCTGGGACTTGGGCTCTATTTTGCCGATGGCGGAGCCGGCGAGGACGATGGCGTCGGCGTTGACGATGCCGCGGAGGGTGGGGGTTTCTCCGCCGCCCCAGACGGCGCCGGCCTGGCGGCAGCCCTCGGCCCAGCCGGCGACGAGCGCCTCCATGCGGGCGGAGTCGGCGAACCAGGCGGACTCGCCGACGGCGGCGTGCATCGCGACCGAGATGGGGAGCGCGCCGCAGGTCACGAGGTCGTTGACGATGGTGGCGACGGTATCGATCGAGATCTCGCGGTAGAAATTCTTGCCGGTCTGGGCGTAGACGGCGTCGGCGACGAGGTTCTTGGTGCCGAGGCCTTCCTCGACGTGGGCGAGGAAGTGGTCGGGCGCCTCCATGAGGTAGCAGCTCTCGCCGCGGGTGTTGGCGGGCTCGGCGTAGCCGTGCAGCTCGAGCAGGGGCGCGGTGGTCTTGGCGGCCTTCTGGCAGGCGCGCTTGAAGGCATCGAGCTGGTCGTAGTTAACGCCGGAGGATTCGTAGGAGAGGGACATCGGACGGAGAGATGGAACCGCTAATGAACGCTAATGGACGCTAATGAAAGGGCGGAAATGGGGCGGCGTGCCGAGGTAGGGCGGGATCGCTGGGCCGGTGGCGGAGTGGCACGGGCTGTGAGGCACGAGCGGCGGGCCCAGCGGTCCCGCCCTACCTGAATACCTCAGTAGGCGCGGCCGCCTTCGCTGTTTTCGTAGTAGTTGACGAAGGCCTGGTTCACGACGCGGTAGCCGCCGCGGGTGGGATACTTGCCGGAGAAATACCAGTCGCCGCTGTGATTGGGGCAGGCGGCGTGAAGATTTTCCAAGGTCTGAAAGATGACCTCGATATCGCCGTTCCAGTCGACGTTGGGCGGGCGCACGAACTCGGCGATCTTCGCGGAAATCTCTTCCGCCGTGAATGGCGCGTAGACGCGTTGCACGTAGTTGATCGACTCGCCCTTTTGCACGGCCTCTCGGCACTGCTGGTAGACCTCGGTCAGGAGGTCGGTTTTGCCGCGTTCTTTGAGGAGCGTGACGGCGGCTTCGAAAGCGATGAATTTGCCGAGTTGCGACATGTCGATGCCGTAGCAATCCGGGTAGCGGATCTGCGGCGCGGTCGAGACGATGACGATCTTGCGCGGCTGGAGGCGGGTGAGGATGCGCAGGATGGATTTGCGCAGCGTGGTGCCGCGCACGATGGAGTCGTCGACGCACACGAGGTTGTCGCCGGGCTGCACGGAGCCGTAGCTGATGTCGTAGACGTGGCTGGCGAGGTGGTTGCGCATCGACTCCTGGCCGATGAAGGTGCGCAACTTGATGTCCTTCGAGACGACCTTCTCGCCGCGGGGCCAGTTGTTGGTGACGAGTTCGTCGAGCAGGGCCTCGGTGACCTCGCCCTTCGCGGCGGCTTCGAGGATGCCCTTTTTCACCTCGGCGCGGCGCTTTTCGCGGAGGCCGTGCATGAGGCCGAAGTAGGCGACCTCGGCGGTGTTGGGGATAAAGCTGAACACGCTGCGGCCCCAGTCGCCGCCGACGGCTTTGAGGACTTGGTCGGCGAGGCGGGCGCCGAGGGCTTTGCGCTCCTGGTAGATGTCGAGGTCGTTGCCGCGGGAGAAATAGATGCGCTCGAAGGAACACGAGGCGCGGGGCAGCGGAGCGGTGAACTGCGTCTGGCTGATGCGGCCGTCGCGCTTCATCACGATCACGTGGCCCGGGGGAACCTCCTTCACCTGCGGCGCGGAGAGGTCGAAAATCGTCTGGAGCGGGGCGCGCTCGGAGGCGAAGGCGATGACCTCGTCGTTCTGAAAATAGAAGGCGGGGCGGATGCCGGCCGGATCGCGCGCGACGAAGGCGTCGCCGTTGCCGACGAGGCCGCAGAGCGTGTAGCCGCCGTCCCATTTGGAGGCGGAGCGGGTGATGACGCGGCCGAGGTCGAGGCGTTCGCTGATCTGGCGGGAAATTTCCTCGCCGGGGAGGCCCTGCTGGCGGAGGGCGCGGTAGATGTCCTCGTGCTCCTCATCGAGGAAGAAGCCGATTTTCTCCAACAAGGCCTGCGTGTCGGTCGCGAAGATCGGGTGCTGGCCCATGCCGACGAGCGACTGGTTCAGCTCCTCGGTGTTGGTCATGTTGAAGTTGCCGCAGAGCGAGAGGTTGCGCGTCGGCCAGGGCGAGCGGCGGAAATACGGGTGGCAGGAGGAGATGTTGTAACCGCCCGAGGTGCCGTAGCGCAGGTGGCCGACGAGCAGCTCGCCGCCGAAGTCGAAGTGCTTCTTCACCGTGTCGGCGAACTCGGGGTGGATTTCGCCCTCGGCCTTCTTCTCGTCATACTGGGCGAGGAGCGTGCGGAAGATCTTGTCGAGCGGGTTGGCCTTCACGCAGCGCTCGCGGAACATGAAAGGCTCGCCCACCGGCATATCGAGCTTCACGCAGGCGACGCCCGCGCCGTCCTGGCCGCGGTTGTGCTGCTTTTCCATTAGGAGGAAGAGCTTGGTGAAGCCCCAGAGCGGGGTGCCGTATTTCTCCTGGTAGTAGGAGAGAGGCTTCAACAGCCGGACCAGCGCGATGCCGCATTCGTGGGTGATCTTGTCGGACATGGATACGAGAGGGACGGAAAGGGGACCGGGTGGCGAAAAGGGCAACTAGCGTCCGTGCTTCTTCGGTCTCGCGCGCACCCCGCCCGCACCCGCACGGTGCGAACCATTCTGCCCAGGGCTGTCGCTCACGGAGACCTTCACGGCATTAAAAACGTGCCATACCGAAGGCCGCCGGGGGCCGGTCAACGGCTTTTTCGGCGAAATTACCCGTATGCGTCCGAAAATCCTATAAACCCGCTCCGCCCCTTGACCGCGCCGCCTCCCGGACGAAGCATCGCGGGTTTTCCCGACCATGCTGACCCTCCGCGGCTCCTCCGCCCTCTCTCCGTTCCGCCTGGAAAAACTCCGCGCCGACCTCGCCGCCGCCGGTCTGCCCGTCCGCGCCATCCGCGCGCAGTTCGTCCACGTGGTCGAGCTCGCGGCCGGCGTCCTCGCCCTCTCCGCCGAGCAGCAGAACGTCCTCGAAAAACTGCTCACCTACGGCCCGCGCCGCGAGTTGCCCGCCGTGACCGGCCTCGTGCAGGTCGTCGCCCCGCGCCCCGGCACGATCTCGCCGTGGTCCTCGAAGTCCACCGACATCGCCCACATCTGCGGCCTCGCCTCCGTCGCCCGCATCGAGCGCGTGGTCGAGTTTGTCCTCGATATCGACAACGCCGCGCTCACCAAGCCCCTCATGGTCCTCGGCGGCGAGCAACTCGCCACCATCCGCGGCAAGATCCACGACCGCATGACCCAGGTCGTCTTCGATTCGGTCGACGCCTGCGTCGCGCTCTTCAGCCACGCCGCGCCCAAGCCCATGGCCAGCGTGCCCGTGCTCGCCCAGGGCCGCGCCGCCCTCGTCGAGGCCAACACCTCCCTCGGCCTCGCCCTCGCCGACGACGAGATCGATTACCTCGTCAAAAACTTCACCGCCCTCGGCCGCGACCCGAACGACATCGAGCTCATGATGTTCGCGCAGGCCAACTCCGAGCACTGCCGCCACAAGATATTCAACGCCACCTGGGAAATCGACGGTTCCGCCAAGGACAAGTCGTTGTTCCAGATGATCAAGAACACCTACACCCTCCACCCCGAGGGCATCCTTTCCGCCTACAAGGACAACGCCGCCGTCCTCGCCGGCAGCGTCGGCGGTCGTTTCTGGGCCGACCCGGTCACCGGCGAATACGCCGCGCACACCGAGCCGGTCCACATCCTCTGCAAGGTCGAGACGCACAACCACCCGACCGCCATCTCCCCCTGGGCCGGCGCCGCCACCGGCAGCGGCGGCGAGATCCGCGACGAGGGCGCCACCGGCCGCGGCTCCAAGCCCAAGGCC
>CBINJQ010000368.1:0-4715 GCA_966251015.1 uncultured Akkermansia sp.
TCACTGCGCCGGCCGCAGGCGGACAAAATCGCCCGATGCGGCGCCCGCCTCCGGGGCGGTTTTCGCCGCGTTGCTCGCGAGAAATTCCCGGTCGCGCCGCGCCTTTTCCTCGCGTCGCGCCAGTTCGGCCGCGCTCCAGCGCAGATCGGCCTTCTTCTTGAGCTGATCTGCAAACGCATCCCAAAACGTGCCGATGTAGGCATACTCGCGCTTGGCGACGATCTCGTGCTTCACCTCCTCGAACGGCTTCTGGCGCTCCTCGCGCAGGCCGGTGAGGCGGATGATTTCGTAGCCATCGAGGGTCTCCACGATGCCGCTGATGTCGCCGACTTTTTTCAGGGCGAAGGCGGCGTCGCCAAAGGGATCGTTTCCCGGCGCGCTGACGAAACCGCGCGGCGACCAACCGCGGTCCCCGCCCCTGGCGCGGCTGTGAAGGTCCTCGGTGTGTTCGCGCGCGAGCGCGTCAAAGTCCTCTCCGGCGTGCAGCCGCGCCAGCAGAGCCTCCGCGCGCGTCTTGGCGGCGGCGCGAAACGCGGCGTCATGCTCGGGCGTGGCGATGACAAGGATGCGGCTGACACGACGCTCGTGCTGCTGATGAAACTCCTCGGGGTTGCCGAGGTAGATGAGGCGCGCCTGCGCCTCGGTCACCGTCTTCTTGTCGGTCGCGTGGCGCTCGTAGAGTTTGCGCACGGCGAGGTTGTTCCAACGGATGCGCTCGCGGACCGCCGCCATGGTCTTGCCCTGCTCGGCGATCTCCGCCTCGGCCTCGGCGAGGGTCTGGCCGCGCTCGCGAAGCTTCGCCTCGAAGGCGGCGTCGACGTCGGCCTCCGTGATCTCCACCCCGTCGGCGGCAAGCTGCGCGGCGGTGAGGCGGCGGACGATGAGCGTGTTCACGACTTGTTCGCGGTAAAAATCGCGGGTCTGCGGCCGCGAGGACTCGTCGTAGACGAGGCCTTTTTTCAGGCTCTCGGCGGCGTAGATGTTCACACGCTCGTCGGCCTCGGCGATCACCTCGCTCTCGCGAATGGGCGTGCCGTTGACGGTGACGACGACCGGGTCCGATTCGGCGGGCGTCTCGGCCACGGGCGTGGCGGCGGGGCTTGCGGCGGCCGCGGACGCGCCCTCAGACGCGGCGCGGAGCGAGGAAAGCAGGACAAAGCCGGCGACCAACGCGGGCGGGACGATGCGGGAAATTTTTGGGGGCATGGCAAGGCGGAGCGGAGTCGGAGGTTCGGGGGAGGCCCGCCGGCGTCGACGGGGCTATCAACGCCGGCGGAGTGGAAAGCGGCGCGCCCGGTTTCGCGGGCGGCCGCCGAAGAGGATCACGCCAAGTCGGCGCGCGGAACGCTTACCACTGCGTGATGGTCTTGCAGGTGTAGCTGGCGCTGGTCGGGCCGGGGGAGCCGGAGGAGCCTTCCATCTGGAGATTGCGAATGATCCAGAAGTTCTTGTTACGGAAATTCGTTCCCGTGTGCTTTGCTCGCTCGACGTTGTTCACGAGCAGGGAGACCTGGACGTTGTTGGTGGTGCCGATGATCCAGCAGTGGGTTTTGAAAACGGCGTTGGTCTGCCAAAGATTCCGCGGAATCTCCTCCCAGCCGCCGTCGTAGGTGTTTTGCCAAACATTGCCGTTGCCCTTCCATTCGGCGATGTCGATCTCGCCGGTCCAGGCGCCCTCGGTGGTCATCCAGAAGGCGGGCCAGACGCCGCGCACCGGATTATGATGATTGCAGGATGCCTGGGCGCCCATCGTGGGATCGCTTCCCCAAACCTTGGTCATCACGGTGCTGTAGGAGCCGCCGGAGTTGTATTTCATGCCGCCGGTGCCGGGCTGGGTGGCGGTCATGACGTCGCCGCCATGGGTCATGTAGGCGTTGCCGGCGTTGCTGTGGGTGCGACCCCAAGGGTAGCCGATGTTCCAGGCGGCTTGGATTTGAGCGAGGCCGAGCAGCCCGAAAGCGAGGGCGCCCAGCAGGGTTTTGGTGTGTTTGTGCATGTGTGTGTTTTTCTCCGCCATGAGTTCGGGGGTATGACCGGCCCGCCGAGGCGGAGAGGCGGCGAACGGTCAAAGGGGCGAACGAGTCCGTAACGACCGTGCGGATACACGGTCGCGAACCAGGAAAGGGGTCGCGCGAAGCGACGGAGGCGGCGCCGGTCGGCGCGGCGCGGATCGGGTGACCGGAAGGAAGGCGAACGCCCGCCGGAGGGCGGCCGCCCGGGATCTTGCATGAACCTGAATCAGCTCATGCCGACGGCATTGGGGACCGACGCCTTTGGCTCCGAGGTGGGCGGGCACGTCCCTGTGCCCGCGGCTTGGATATCGAGCCACGGGCGGAAGGACCCGCCCGTCCACCCTGGTTCCAATGGGCAACCCGCCGAGGAGGCGGAGCCGCGCTCACGCGTCTACCACTGGCTGATGTTTTTGCAGGTGTAGCTGGCGCTGTTCGGACCGGGCGAGCCGGACGAGCCCTCCATCTGGAGGTTGCGGATAATCCAGAAGTTTTTGTTCCGGAAGTTCGTGCCGGTGTGCTTGGCCTTCTCGACGTTGTTGATCATCACCGACACGCGCACGTCGTTGTAACCGGCGGCGGTGTTGATGAGCCAGCAGTGGGCCTTGAACACGGCGTTGGTGTTCCAGGTGATCTTGGTCTCCCAGCCGCCGTCGTAAGTGTTCTGCCAGCAGTTGCCGTCGCCCTTCCATTCGGCGATGTCGATCTCGCCCGTCCAGGCGCCTTCGGTGGTCATCCAGAAGGCGGGCCACACGCCGCGCACGGGATTGTGGTGGGTGCAGGTGGCTTGCGCGCCCATCGTGGCGTCGCCGCCCCAGACCTTGGTCAGAACGGTGCTGTAGGAGCCGCCCGAGTTGTATTTGTAGCCGTTGCTGCCCGGCTGGGTGGCGTTCATGACGTCGCCGCCGTGGGTCATGTAAACGGAGCCGTTGTGCGTGCGGCCCCAGGGATAACCGATGTTCCAGGCGGCCTGGGTGGTGAGGATTCCGAGCAGCCCGAAAGCGAGGGCGCCCAGCAGGGGTTTCATGATCTTGTTCATTGTGGGGTTTGTTTTCCGCCAGGGGTTTTGGGGTAGTGGCGAGCCTCGGAAGAGGCGGGGACGACCGGGGCCGACCAGATGGCGTCGCGGGGTTGCGGCGACATCGCGGGCAAGGAATGCCCGCAAGGGGAATACCGGCAATAACGGACGTAGTTTGGCGTATAATACGGCCGGGGAAAAACGCTTCTATCGCCGGGGTTCGCGACAGGGGGGGCTGGATCAAACAACGGGAGGGACTTTGGGCGGGGAGGGCGTCAAGAGCCCGCCCCGCCAGAACGGCACGGGGCGCCTACGGGCGCCCCGGGAAGGAAACACGCCCGCGCCTCAGGGCGTGGCGGTGACGCTGTCGAAGGTCGACGTGCAGAGCGTGCCGTCGAGGTGGCTGGTCACGCAGAGGCCGAGCTGAACCGAGCTCGCCATGGTGATGGCGGTGGTCGAGCCGATCTGCGTCCACGAGGACCCGTTGGACGAGTAGTAGGCGGCAAAGTTGTTGCCGGTGCGGACCAGTCTCACCCAGCGCGGCGCGGTCACGCCGGAGACGACGGTGGAGGCCGTGCCGCCCCCGGTGCTGGTGCGGCGCTGGAAGACCACGCCCACGCCCGGCGTCACGTAGACCGCCGCGAAGCGGGAGTTGGCCGCGGTGGTCTCGCGAATCATCACGCCGGCCTTGGCGTCGACGGCGGTGTTTTGCACCGAGGCGACACGCGCGACCATGGATCCGTCGCCGCTGCCGGCCTGGTAAACGTAGCGGAACTCGTCGGCCGTGCCGGCGATGTCCGCGCCAGAACCGGTGACGGTGAACGTGCCCGAGCTGTGGCTCGCGGAGCCGGCCGCGGCCACCGCGCCGACGTCGGCCGTCGCCCACGGGCTGGGCAGGGCGCCCGCGCCGGCCAGCGTCGCGATCTGGGAATCGCTGAGCGCGGAGCTATGGACGCGCACGTCGTCGAGACGGCCCGCGAAGCGGGGATCGGCGGCAAACTGGCTCTTGCCGAGATAATTGTATTTCGCGCCGAGATTGACGGGGTCGATCGTCACGGAGGCGTTGGTCGCCACGACCGCGCCGTTGAGGAACAGCTTGGCGGTGTTGCCCGAAAGCGTGACCGCGACGTGCGCCCAGGTGTTGGTCGGCAACGCGGCGGTGTGCGACACGATCTGCTCGGAGCCGTTGTTCTTGATCGCGAAGCGCATGCCGCTGCCGTTGGTCGGCGTGAGGAACATGTAGCGGTCGGTGCCGTCGCCGAAGTCGAAGATGCGCTGCCAGTTTCCGCCGCCGGTCCAGTAGACCCACGCGGCGAACGTGAAGTCCGTGCCGCTCGCGAGACGCGGCGAGACCTGCACGTGGTCGTTGACGCCGTCGAGGTTGATCGCGCTGCCGGTCTTGCCGGTCGTGAAGGCGCGCGCGCCGACCTGCATGCCGTGGTGGCCGTTGCCGGACGAGTCCTGGGCGTTGCCCTCGAAGGAGAAGAGCGCGGTGCCGGTCGCTCCGTTGTCGGGCATCTCCTGACGATGCCCGATGGGGGAAACCTTGTCGCGGAAACTCACGCCCGCGGCGGTCAGCGAACCGTCGTCCCACGAGACGCGACGAACGTCCTCGACCCAGTTGTAGATCGCGTGACGCTCCACGAAGTAGGCGTTGTCGAGCATGTTCAACATGGCCGCGACGGTGG
>CBINJQ010000369.1:0-4714 GCA_966251015.1 uncultured Akkermansia sp.
AAAGGGGTCAGGCCGATACTTGTTAACTTCGAGCTTGCGAGCGGGCGGGTAATCCGCACTTGCTGAGGTAAATGGCGAGGAAGCTGCGGATAGAATTCCCGGATGCGGTTTACCACGTGCTGAATCGGGGCAACTATCGTCGCGACTTGTTCAGCGTGGGCGGAGAGGCGTTTGCGTTTGTGAAGGCGCTTGAGGAGGCGGCGGAGATATACGGGTGGCGGGTGCATGCGTATGCGGTGATGCGGAACCACTACCACCTCGCCTTGCGCACGCCGCAGCCGAACCTGACCGAGGGCATGCATTGGCTGCAGACGACCTTCGCCACGCGTTTCAATCGGCTGCACGGTGAGCGCGGGCACCTGTTTCAAGGGCGTTATCACTCCTTGCTGGTCGAGGACGACGCGGCGCTTTTGCGTCTGGTGAACTACATTCACCTGAACCCCGTTCGGGCGAAGATTGTGGAGATCGATCAGCTCGCTGCTTTTCGCTGGAACAGCCTTGGACGCTTCGTGCGCCGGACGGGATTTCCGCAGATGGATGCGGCGCCTTGGATGGGCGCGGCCGGACTGAGCGACGACGCGGAGGGCTGGAGCGCTTATCAGGAACTCCTGCGGCAAGTCGCCGCCTCGCCGGAGGAGCAGGAGCGGCAGGGATTTGCCGCGATGTCCTGCGGTTGGGCCATCGGAACGCAGGGCTGGCGGCAGGCGGTGGCGCGAGACCACGCGCACCTGGCGATCAACCCCGGCTTGGGGGCGAAGGAAGCCCGGGCTTTGCGCGAAGCGACTTGGGAGGCGCGGCTCGCGGATTTGTTGCGCGAGGTCGGGCGCACGGAGGACGACATGGTCAATGCGCTGTGTTCCGCAGCTTGGAAAGTGGAGCTGGCGGGACGATTAAGACGGGATACGGGAGCCGCCATCGCATGGCTGGCGGGGCGACTTCATCTTGGCAGCGCCAACTCGGCACGGGTCTATCTGAGTCGATTGGCCAAGGTGAAAAATTAACGAGTATCGGCCCGACCCCATTGCAAATCAGGCGTTTCGTCCGGTGCGAGGAGCCTCCGGATCATGCCTCGATGGTTCATCATGAACGCTCGCGTGATGCGATAGTGTTCGGTGTCCTCAAAAGCTACGCGTCGGACGCCGTCGGCGTCGAAGTGATAGATCCACGCGTCGGGGAAGGCCATCAGGAGCGGTGAATGCGTGGCGATGATGAATTGGGAAAACTCCTGCGTCAGATCGTGCAGTCGCACGAGCATCGCCAGTTGACGCTGGGGCGAAAGCGCGGCTTCCGGTTCGTCGAAAAGGTAGATCCCATGCCCGCTCAGCCGTTGCGTGAGCAGATTGAGAAACGATTCTCCGTGCGACTGCGCGTGCAGGCTCTTGCCGCCGTAGCTCGCGAGCACTCCGCCGCAGAACGGCGTCGCCTCCAACTCGTCCAGCTCCGTCGCCCAGTTGTGGAAGCTCTCCGCGCGGAGAAAAAATCCATCCGATGGGCGATTGTGCGTGCGTGCGATCCGTAGCAGGGGCGCCAGCGCGGACTCGTAGGCCGGCGCCACCAAACTTCCGACGCGGCTGCCGCCGGAGGCGCGGAAACCCAGTTTTTCCGCCAAGGCTTCGAGCAGGGTGGATTTGCCCGTTCCGTTTTCTCCGACGAAGAAGGTCACCTTGGGGTGCAGATCCAGCCCCTCGAAGTGCCGCAGCGCGGGCACGCAAAACGGGAACGCCGACCAGTCGGCCACCGCGTCGCGGCGCAGTGTCACCGATTCCAGATAGTGGTTTTTCGCGCTCACGGGTAACGAGGCGTATGAGCTCGGCGGCACCCTTTGTCGAATTCGGGCTGTGTCCGCGCGCGGCGAGGACGGCAATGGTTCCCGTGGCCGTCGGGGACGCACGTAGAGATAGTCACTAGAGATAGTCACACAAGACACGGCCTTATATCGCGTAAGCCTGCCGAAACGCCCCCAATTACGATTGCTCCCTTCATCGAAGTTAAAAACAAATCCCCCTCCTAAACACCACCTGCCATGGGACTCTTCGACTCGATTAAAGCCATCAAGAACGCCGTCACCGGCGGTGCCGCCAAGGTCTCCGTTGAAATCCCGGCCGCAAAACTGACCGAGGCCTTTCAAGTAAAGGTCCGCGCGGTTCCGCAAAATTGCTCCGTGAAATACAACCGCGTTTATCTCCTCATCGAAGGCGTGGAGTCCGTCGACATTCCCGATTACGAGGTGAAACCCGCCGGCGCGCAGCAGAGCCATCGCGAGCAGGTCCGCAAATCCGCCGAAACACTCCGCCTCGAGCTCAACGTCGCCGGCGCGGGTGAACTGCAAGCCGACCAGACCGGCGAATGGTCCATCGACGTTAAACTCCCTGCCGGCGCGATTCCGGAATTCCGGGGCAAGCTCTCTTCCCACGGCTACCGCGCCTTCGCCGGCCTCGACTGCACCGGCAACGATCCCGACTCGGGCTGGGTTCCCTTCCGGGTGGCCTGACTCGCGCCGGACTACGGCGGCGTTCTCAAAACCGCGTCTCGACCTTGAGACGCGGGTTAGCCAAAGGGAGCCAAAGGGGTCGGGGCGTTGTTTGTTGATTTTTAAGCATTGAGCCGAGACCAACTTGCCCAAAACATCCCGGGGCTTCTGGGCGTGGCTAACGCTTCCACGCCAAAGGGGGTAGGGCCGATTGTTGTTAGGTTTCGGAGGGAATTTCGGCGAATGTTCGTGTCTCTTTCCGTGAAAGCGGCCGTTTTCCTCGGATTGGAATGAGAACCATCAGGCGAATCGCCAAAGGGGAGTGGGCTCTTTATGAACAGCTGCGGCTGGCTGCCCTGATGGAGGCCCCGGACGCGTTCTCGACCACTTATGAATCTGCCGCGCTTCGCTCGGATGAAAGCTGGGCGGCGCAGGCGGACGCGTCGGCGGAAGGACCGGACCGCTTCACCTTCGTCGCCTTTCTCGATCGGGCCCCGGTCGGGCTGGCCGCCGTCTATCGCGATGCCGACGGCTCCGCGCAAGGTGAGCTGATCCAAGTCTGGGTGTCGCCGGGCTCCCGCGGCACTGGTCTCGCGGCCGAGTTGGTGGACGCCGTCGTCCACTGCGCCAAGAACCACGGTTTTGATAAAATCCGCGCCGAAGTCTTCGTCTCCAACCAACGGGCTATTCGTTTTTATCAAGGGCGTGGTTTCAAAATCGACGATGCGCCCTCCGTGCATTCCACGCACAGTATTGTTTTGGCGCGTTGACAGTGCATGCGTGATCTCCGAGCCGAACGGAAGGGGGTATGTCGGCCCGGGTTTCCTGGACACAAGGCAAAGTTAAACTGGCATACGCGCCGTAGTGAGTTTCTCCCCGGCGCTTGGCGGGCGTTCCGCAACGATGCGATTTTGGATAAACCGTCCTGCTGGTTTCGACTTTCGTCACAGCGATGACGCGAAAGGGGGGGGCGCCGTCAAAAGGGACGGGGGGGCGACGGCGCCAAGCAAGCTCAGGGGCGGTTGCCTTGAGCTTTGCGCGAGCGCCAAAGGCCATAGCTCGAAATGGCGATCACCAAAAGCGGACCGGACCAGTCGAACGCGGAGTTCTTGAACCGGGCCTCCGTGGTTTCCGCGATCTTCCTCAAGTCGGCTTCGGCCAGTTTCGCCCGGACCTCGGACGGGACCGTCATGCCGCGATAGTAGGCATGCAGAAGAATGTTTTCCCAGTAGAGCCCCGTCGCCCAGAGCACGCCGACGAGCAGCAGGGATTGAAGCGCACCCTTCATGATTCCCGCCGCGCCCGCTGATCACGCCTTCCGCCGCACGCGCGAGTCCTCGGCCTTGCGCAGCTTTTTCGGATAGTTGGTGATGGCGTGCAGGCCGCGGCTTTCCTTGCGCTGAAGCGCGCAGGCGACGATCAGCTCGGCGACCTGGATCAGGTTGCGCAGCTCCAGCAGGCGCGGGTCGACGGAGAAGTTCCAATAGTAGTCGTGCGTTTCGCGGGCGAGCGTGGCGATGCGCGTGCGCGCCCGTTCGAGACGTTTCGTCGTCCGCATGATGCTCACGTAGTCCCACATCGTGCGGCGCAGCTCGTCCCAGTTGTGGGTGATGACGACCCGCTCGTCCTGGTCGCCGCCGCCCAGGTCGCGCCAGGGCGGGATCACCGGCGCGGGTGAATCCATTTTCTCGATACGCTTCAGGTAGGCGTCGACCGAGGCCGCGCCGCGGTGGGCCATCACGACGGCCTCGAGCAGCGAGTTCGAGGCGAGGCGGTTGGCCCCGTGCAGGCCGGTGCAGGCGACCTCGCCGCAGGCGTAGAGGCCGGGCAGCGCGGTCTCGGCGGAGAGGGTGGTGGCGACGCCGCCGCAGGTGTAGTGCGCGGCGGGCACGACCGGGATCTTGTCCTTGGCGATGTCGATGCCCTCCTCGGCGCAGACCTTGTAGATGAGCGGAAAGCGCGAGCGCAGGAAGGCGGCGTTGCGATGGGTGATGTCGAGCCAGACGTGCGGCGCGCCCGTGCGCTTCATCTCGGCGTCGATCGCCCGGGCGACGATGTCGCGCGGAGCCAGATCGGCCAGCTTGTGGTAACGCGCCATGAACGCCTCGCCCTCGACGTTGCGCAGGATGGCCCCTTCGCCGCGGACGGCCTCGCTGATGAGGAAGCGTTTTCCGGAGAGCGAATACAGCGCGGTGGGGTGAAACTGGATGAACTCCATGTTCCGCACCTCGACGCCGGCGCGGT
>CBINJQ010000370.1:0-4712 GCA_966251015.1 uncultured Akkermansia sp.
CACCTCGAGTCGCTCGACCCCGACCGTCTCCTCGCCCCCTTCCGCATCCAGGCCGGTCTCGCGCCCCGCGCCCCTCGCTACGGCGGCTGGGAATCCCGCGACATCTCCGGCCACTCGCTCGGCCACTATCTCTCCGCCATCGCCCATCTGCACGCCTCCGTCGCAGCCGAGTGGATACGGCCTCGCGTCGACCATGTCGTCGCCGAGCTCGCCGCCTGCCAGGCCGCCAACGCCGACGGCTACGTCCTCCCCGTCGACAAAACCGCCTTCGCCGCCCTGCGCGACGGCCGCGTCGACGCCTCCCCGTTCTCCCTCAACGGCGTTTGGGTTCCCTTCTACACCCTGCACAAGCTCCTCGCCGGTCTCCGCGACGCCTACCGCCTCGTCGACGTTCCCCTCGCGCTCGAAGTCGCCCGGTGCGTCGCCGACTGGCTCGCCGACATCCTCGCTCCCCTCTCCGCCGAACAGATCCAGACCATGCTCCGCTGCGAGCACGGCGGCATGAACGAGGTCCTCGCCGACCTCGCCGCCGACTCCGGCGACACGCGTTACCTCGATCTCGCCGCCCGCGCCTTCCACCACGAGGCGGTCCTCGCCCCGATGTTCCGCGGCGAGGACCGCCTCAACGGCCTCCACGGCAACACCCAGATCCCGAAGGTCCTCGGCCTCGCCCGCGAATACGAGCTGACCGGCCGCCCCGAATACCGCCGCGCCGCGTCCTCCTTCTGGGACCACGTCGTCCGCCACCGCTCCTACGCCACCGGCGGCCACGGCGAGAGCGAGCACTTCTTCCCCGTCGAGCAGTTCCCCCGCCGGCTCACTCCCAACACCTGCGAGACCTGCAACACCTACAACCTCCTCAAGCTCGTCCGCCACCTCTTCGCGTGGGAGCCCGACGCCGCGCGCATGGACTTCGTCGAGCGCGCGCTCCTCAACCATCTCGCCGCCAACATCGGCCGCGCCCCCGGCGAATTCGGCTACTTCCTCGGCCTCGGCTCCGTCGGCGTGAAGGTGTTCTCCACGCCCTGTGATTCCTGGTGGTGCTGCGTCGGCACCGGCCTCGAGAACCCGACGCGCTACGCCGAACACGCCGCCTACCACGCCGACGACACGCTCTGGCTCAACCTCTACTTCCCCGTCGCGCTCGAGTGGCGCGAACGCGGTGTCCGCCTCGAACTCCATACCCGTTTCCCGGAGGAGGAAACGGTGCGCGTCACGATCTCCTGCGCGCGTCCGGTCCGCTTCACCCTCAAGCTCCGCCACCCCGCCTGGTGCGAATCGCCGGCCCTCTCCCTCAACGGCGAAAGCCTGCCCGTCGGCTCCGTCCCATCCTCCTACTTCACCCTCGAGCGCGAGTGGCGCGACGGCGACACCCTCGAACTGCGCCTGCCCATGCGGCTCCGCGCCGAGCCCCTCCCGCGCTCGGACGGCACGATCCTCGCGCTCCTCCAAGGCCCCGTCCTCCTCGCCGCCCTCGTCCCCGACGAGCCGGGAATCGAAAACCCATCGAAACAACGCTTCACCGAACACCTCGCCGCGCGCGGAAAAACCGACGCCTTTCCGCCGGTGCTCGTCGCGCCGTCCGTCGAGTCGGCGCTCGCCGGCCTGCACCCGACGGGGCGCGCGCCGCTGGAATTCTCCAGCCGCGGCGTCGTGCGTCCCGCCGACCTTGTCTTCGTCCCGCTCTATCGCGTCTACGAGGAGCAATACGCCGTCTATTTCCCGCTCGTCTCCGCCGAAGAATGGACGCGCCGCGAGGGCGAACTCCGCGCCGAGGCCGAGACCCGGCGGCGCCTCGACGCCGCCACGCTCGATCAAGTCGCCCCCGGCTACCAGCAGCCCGAGGTCGACCACGCTTTCGCCGACGACCGCTCCGAGATCGTGGAGTTCTCCGGCCGCAAGGGCCGCCTCGCCCGCGACGGCGGCTGGTTCTCCTACGACCTTCGCACCCGCGCCTCCGACGACCCCCTCGCCCTCGTGCTCACCTGCTGGGGCGGCGTCTGGCACGAGCGCGTCTTCGATGTCCTCGTCGACGGCCGCCCGCTCGGCGAGCAACGCCTTCTCGCCAACCGCCCCGGCGATTTCTTCGACCGCGTCGTATCGATCCCCGCGGAGCTGACGCGCGGCAAGGAAACGATCACCCTGCGCATCGCGTCCCGCGCCGGCGACATCGCCGGCGCCATCCACGACCTGCGCATCGTCCGCGCCGCCGCCGCCGCGGCTTTCGACACCGAACCGAAGCTCGTCTTCAAGGCCCGCTAACACGAGGAGCGTAGCCACGGCCGCGTCGGCCGTGCCCCCGCCCGCGCCGCGCTTTAATCCGCGCCGTCATCCGGCGCGGCCACCGCGAGCAAGCCCGCCTCCGCCCTCTCGCGTAACGCGCCTTCCGGCAATCCCGCCGCCCATCGCGCCGCCGCCTCCGCGTCGCGCCTCGTCCAAAGACGCGCTATCGCCTCCACCGCGTCCTCGACCGCCGGCCCCTCCCCCGCGTCGCGAAACAAGCGCCGCGCCGCCGACTCCGGATCGCGGTTGGCCTCGCCGACGGCGACCGCCGCCAGCAGGGTCCGGCGCCGCTCCGCGTCCGGCTCGCGCGCGGCCCAGGCCGCGGCCGCCTCGACGTCCTGGATCGCCCACGCGGTAGCGTTCCACTCGACGAGCTGTCGGCCGCGCGCATCGTCCTCCGCGGCATAATCCAGCATCGCGAGCACGGCCTCGGGCCGTTTCGCGAGAAACGCGTCCTCCGCGGCGACATGCGCGAGGCCGGCCCGCCAGGCCGTCGGCGGCAACGCGGCGAGATGCTCCGCGAGCGAGGCCTCGTCCTCCGCCAGCCACCCGCGCGCCAAGGCCTCCGCCGCCGGTCCCGTGGCCGCCGGATGGACGGCCATCCACTCCGCCGCCTCCCTGCGCTCCGCCGCGGCCCAACGCAGAAGCGCGAGCACGCCGAAGTGCGTGTCGACGAAGCCCGCCGGCATCTCGCGCACGAGCATGGCGGCGAGAGCGGGTTTCCGCTCCAACAGGTCCGCGTATTCGTTTTCCAACTCCGCGCTGGCGCGGAAACGCTCGATGTCGTCCGGCCCGGCGCGCAGTCTCTCAAACTCGGCCGAGAGCTCCGCCACCTGCCGGCGGAATCGCGCCTCGGCGGATTCGAGAAGCGAGGGCGGCGGGACCGGACCGGCCGCGAAGGCGGTCGGTCCCGGATCGGCGACGACGGCGGAGGCGACGGGAGCAACGGCGGAGGCGGACGGCGCGGACGCCAAACCGGGCGCGGAGGATTCGTTCCGCAGCGCCCGCTGGACGAGGATGCCCGAAAGGGCGAGGACTGCCGCCGTCGCCACCAGAATCAAGCGGCGATGACGTGGCACGGATACATGTGGTTTCATACCGGTCACCCCGCCCTTCTGGTCTTTGTGGTGGACGGCCGGTCCCTCCGCCCCTGGCTCGGAGCGGTGGCGACCGGGCTTTGTCAGAACCCGTTCTTCGTCCCGTAGGTGTTGCCCGAGATCGTCATGTTCGCGCAGCCGTTAAGCCAGATGTCGTAGGCGACGTTCACCTGATAGAGGTTCCCCGTGGCGGTGTTGTTCAATAGCTGCCCACCCGAGGTGCAACGGAAGATGTTGATCCCCGACTTGCCGTTGTTCTTGCAGGTGTTGTTGCGGACGATGAGCGGGTTAAGGTCGTAGATCGCCGTGCCGCGGTCGTGGTTGTTGTTCAACTGGCAGTATTCGACGATCTGGCTCGTCTCGGTCCGGTTGCCGTAAAAGTCGGTCAACTTCAGTCCCATGCCGGTGCGGCAGTAGGTCGAGGTGACGTAACGCGCGATGAAGGGATCGTTGTCCGAGATGTAGATGTTGTGCAGGCCCGGAGTGCTGCCGATCGGCGCGCCGCCGCAGTTCGTCACCGTGCACGAGTCCAGCCGCCCGTTGCTGATGCGGCCCATGACGTAGCCCATCGAGGCGTTGGTGACGTAGCAGTTGACGATCGTGCCGTTGACGTTGGTGACGGTGTTATGCTGGTCGGAGAGATCGATGCCGTTGGTGTTGTTGTAGGTCCCGGCGTCCATCTGCGCGTTGGTCAGTCCGCCGTTCACCGAGATGTAGTCCACCTTCACGTTCGAGAACGGAATCGATTTGTTGCACACGATGTCGTCGTTCCACCGGCTGGCGGAGATCAGGACCGGGCGGGTCGTGCCGCTGCCCTTGAGGGTCACGTTGTTCGGCACCTTGCACTTCGAGTAGAGCGTGTGGTTTCCGGAGGTGACGTAGACGGTTCCGCCACCGGCGGCGGCGACCGCGTCGAGCGCGGCCTGGATGCTTTGGCCGGGATTAACCGTGGCGGTGGCGGCGCGGGCGGACAGCGCGAGCAGGACGGCGCAACCGGCGAGAGCGGAGCGCCCGATGAGGACGAGAGGACGGGGGAACATTTTCACGGATGGGGTTGAAATCCGCGGTGTCGCGTCCACGCGACGGCGGGGGCGATACCGCGGCGGACGAAGGGAATCCGTATTTGTTTCATAATTACAACTCGCCCGCCGTTCATCCAGTTGACCGGGGAGCGGACAGGTCCGGGAGGCTGGCCCCGTCCCGCCAACGGGGATGCACCGTCGTCATCCGCGGAATCGCCGGGACGCCAAAACGCCCTCGGGCGAGCTGCCCGTCGAGAATCTCCGCCGCCGCGCGGCCGATCTCCTCCGGACGCTGGTCGATGCCCGCGTC
>CBINJQ010000371.1:0-4701 GCA_966251015.1 uncultured Akkermansia sp.
TGGCTGGGCCGCTTGCTGCTGGGCCTGGCCATCGGCTCCATGCTCGAGCTGGTCGCGCGCTCCACCACCGGCGCGGACACGCTTTCGATCCACGGCCTTTTCCGCATCCTCTGCCTCGCCTGGTGCCTGAACGCCGAGGTCACGCTCTCGGTCTGGCTGTCCTCGTTCTACCAGGCCAGTTTCGCCGTCTTCGTGCCGCTCTTCGTCTGGCAAAAACTCCGCGGCCCCCTGTAACGTGAGAATCACGATCACCCACGGTTTTTTCCTTCCCGTGCCGCCCGCCGCCGGCGGCGCGATGGAGAAGATGTGGTGGTCGCTCGCCCGCGAATTCGCCGCGCGCGGCCACGAGGTCCGCTCGCTCTCCCGCCGCTGGCCGGGCTGGCCCGACTCCGAGATCCGCGAGGGCGTGCGCTGCCTCCGCTTCCCCGGCTCCGCCCACACCCGCCGTCTTCCGGTCAACCTCGCGCTCGACGCGCTCTGGAGCCTTCGCCTTCTCCGCAACCTGCCTCCTTCCGACATCCACGTCACCAACAACGTCCTGCTTCCCGCGCTCGCCTCCCGTCTTCGCGCCTCCGCCGGACGCGTCGTCGTCAACCTCAACCGCATGCCCAAGGGACAGCTTCGCGCCTACGGCCGCGTCCCGCGTATCCAGGTTCCCTCGACGGCCGTCGCCGTCGCCGTCGCCCGCTCCGCCCCCGCGCTCGTCGATCGCGTGAAGATCTTCCCCAACGTCATCGCCTGCGGACAACTCGCCGCCGCCCGCCGCCCGTCCGCGACCGACGCGCCCGTCCGCATCGGCTACATCGGCCGGCTTCACCCCGAAAAGGGCCTCGAACTTCTCGTTCGCGCCGCCCGCCTCCTCGCGGAGGCGCCCGGCCTCCCCCCCTGGACCCTGCTGCTGCGAGGCCCCGCCGACGTCCCGCGCGGCGGCGGAGGCGACGCCTTTTTGCAACAGCTGCGCGCCCTCGCCCCGGCGCTCTTCGCCGACGGGCGCGTCGCCTTCGCCCCCGCCGAGTTCGACCCCGCGGCCCTGGCCGACGCCTACGGCGCCCTCGACATCTTCGCCTACCCCAGCCTCGCCGCCTCCGGCGAGACCTTCGGCGTCTCCGTCGCCGAAGCCATGGCCTCCGGCGCCGCCCCCGTCGTCTCCGACCTGCCCTGCTTCACCGACCTCGTCACCCACGGGCGCAACGGCCTCGTCTTCGCCCGCGCCGCCTCCGATCCCGCCGCCGCGCTCGCCGACGCCCTCGCCGGATTGATCCGCGATCCCGCCCGTCGCGCCGCCCTCGCGGCCGCCGCCCGCGTCGCCGCCGCCCGCTGCGACCTCCCCGCCGTCGCGGACGCGATGCTGGAGGATTTCACCACCCTCTTTCCCGCGCGCTGAATCCCTTTGCGCCGCCTCCGCGTTTCGCACCCCCTCCTAGCTTCCCGACATCCATGCCAGCCGACGCCCCCGAGCCCCCCTACCTCGCCCAAGGCTGCGTCACCCCCTACCCGCGCGCCGAGCTCCTGCGTCAACGGCTCTGGTCCGTCGTCCAGGCCACCCTCTTCCGTTTCAGCCTTCCGCGCGCCCACGCTTTCCGCGCCCGCCTCCTCCGCGCCTTCGGCGCCGACATCCCGGAGCCCCGCAAGGTCGTCGTCTTCGCCTCCGCCCGCGTGTTCTTCCCTTGGAAGCTCCGCCTCGAACCGCGCTCGATGATCGGTCGCGAGGTCAACCTCTACAACCTCGGCCCCGTCACGCTCCGCCGCGGCGCCAATCTTTCCCAAGGCGTCCATCTCTGCGCGGGTTCGCACGATTTCGCCCGGTGGTCGATGCCTCTCGTCACCGCGCCCATCGTCGTCGGTGAAAACGCCTGGCTCGCCGCCGAGGTCTTCGTCGGCCCGGGCGTCACCATCGGCGAACTCGCCGTCATCGGCGCCCGCAGCGTGGTCATGCGCGACCAGCCCGCCCGCATGGTCTGCGCGGGCAACCCCTGCCGCCCGCTGCGCCCGCGCCCGGAGCCCGCCTAGCCGCCGTTGTCTCGGCGTTGTCCTCCGGCTCCCGCTCCCGTCTCCCCGCTCCCCGATGTTCGACGTCCTCCACGTCACCGCCAGCCTCGATCCCCGCCACGGAGGTCCATCGCGCACCGTGCCCGCCATCGCCGAAGCCCAGGCCGCCCAGGGGGCGAAGGTGGCGCTCGTCTCCCTCACCCCGGACGACGACTCCCTGGTTCGTGGCTCCAAATTCGAGATCCGCCATTTTCCGGCCGCCCCCGGCCCCCTCGGATCGACGTTCTGCTTTTCCCCCGGCCTCGCGCGCTTCCTCGAAACCGCCGAGGCCCGCGTCGTCCACGCCCACGGGCTCTGGCTCCGCCCCCTCCACCACGCCGCCCGCGCCGCCCGCCGTCTGCGCGCCCCGCTCGTCCTGGCGCCGCGCGGCATGCTGGAGCCCTGGGCGCTCGGTCACCACGCGTGGAAAAAGCGCCTCGCCGCCCGCTTCGTCCACCCCGGGGCCGCGTCCGCCGCGACCGGCTGGCACGCCACCGCCGACCAGGAGGCCGACCACCTCCGCCGGCTTCCCCCGTGGCTCGGCGCGCCCCGCGCCGCCCCCGCGTGCGTCGCGCCCAACGGCGTCGTCGCCCCCGACCCGTCCTCCGCCGCGCCCGCCCGCGCCGCCTGGTATGCCGCGTATCCGCAGCTTCGCGACAAACGCGTCGCCCTTTTCTACGGCCGCTTCCACCGCAAGAAACGCGTCGCCGAGCTGGTGATGCTCTGGCAGTCGGCCGCTCGCCCCGGCTGGATTCTCCTGCTCGCCGGCCTGCCCGGCGACTACTCCGTCGGGGAGCTCTCCACGCTCGCCGGCGCCGGCGCCTCGGCCGCCTCGCCCGTCGTCGTCGCCGACGGCTCCGCGCTGCCCCCGCCCTACGCCCTCTCGAACCTCTTCCTCCTGCCCTCCCACTCCGAAAATTTCGGGCAGGCCGTCGCCGAGGCGCTCGCCGCGGGCGTGCCCGCGCTCGTCACCGACACCCTCCCCTGGCGCGAGCTCGACGACGCCCGCGCCGGACATTGCGTGCCCTGGGCCGGCTATCCCGCCGCGCTTTCGCGCCTGCTCGCGCTGCCGCCCTCGGGGCTCGCCGCGCTGGGCTCCTCCGCCCGCGCCTGGGTGCTCGGACGTTTTTCGTGGCAATCCTCCGCCCGCCGGCTCCTCGACTTCTACCCGACCCTCCGTCCGGCCCCCGCTCCGTGACCCTCCGTGTTCTCCGTGGTTAAACCGTCCGGCCGGCTCCCGGCCACCCGCGAAGCCCTCGCCCTCGTCCACGCCGCGCTCGTCGTGATCGCCTCCGCATGGCTGCTCGGCGGCATCGGAACCCGCGGGGAATGGGTCGTCTCCGCGCTCGCCGCCCCCTCCTTCGGCCTGCTCTTCGCCGAAGCCCGCGCCCGCCGCCGCTCCGGGGACCGCGCCGGTTTCCGCCGCCTCCTGCGTTGGTCCGCCCCGCTCGCCTGCCTCGCCGTCCTGATCCTCGTCTCCGCGCTCAACCCGTCCCACCGCCCGGCCTTCATCCACGACGGCCACGTGCTGCGGCCCGTGCCGCACGTCGCGTGGCTGCCCTCCTCCGCCGCCCCCTGGGGCGCGCTCCGTCTGCTCGCCTGCTTCGGCGGCCTCGCCGCCACCGGACTCTCGCTCGCGTTCTGCGTCGAAAGCCGCCGCGCCCTCCGGCGCCTCGTCCTGGTGCTCGCGCTGCACGCCCTCGTCCTCGCCGTCTTCGGCACGCTGCAACGCCAGGCCGGCGCCGCGGGTCCTTTCTTTGGCGCCGTCTCGACGCCCAACCCCACCTGGTTCGCCACCTTTCTCTACCACAACCACTGGGGCGCCTTCGCCGTGCTCCACGCCGCCGGGGCGCTCGCGCTCGTGTTTCACTCGCTCCGCGATCCCCCGCCGCGCGGCTGGCTCCACGGCCCCGGCCCGTCGCTCGCGCTCGCCGCCCTGCTGGTCGGCGCCGCCGTCCCGCTTTCCAGCTCGCGCTCCAGCACCTTGCTCATGCTCGCGCTCGCGGCCGGCGCCGCCTTCGCCGCCGTCCGGCATGCGCTGCGTCGCGCCCGCTCCGCCCGCGGCGCCCTCCGCCGCCTCGGCCTGCTCGGGGCCCTCCTTCTCGCCGGCGCCGGACTCGTCGCCTTTCAAAGCCGCGACGTCATCTCGGCCCGCGTCGCCCTCACCCGCGCCCAGATCGGCGCGATTCAAAACGGCGACGTCCGCTACACCCGCGCCGATCTCTACGTCGACACCTGGCGCATGGCCGCCGACAAGCCCGTGTTCGGCTGGGGCCTCGAATCCTACGGCCCCGTCTTCCGCGGCTACTCCCGGCTCGAACGCGGCCCGGACGGCTTCCTGACCACGTTCGTCGACGCCCATTCCGACTGGCTCCAATCGCTCGCGGAGATCGGCTTCGTCGGCACCGCGATGCTTCTCCTCCTCGGCCTGCTGCCCCTCGCCGAGACCCTCCGCCTTCGCAACGTGTCCGCCTTCCCCGCCTGGCTGCTCGCGGGGTGCGGCCTGGTCGCGGCCTACGCGTGGGTGGAATTTCCCCTCGCGTGCCCCGCCGTGGTCGCGACCTGGTGGATACTCTGGTTCGCCGCCCTCCGCACCCTCCAGCTCACCGATGAGCGGGGAGCAAGAAACAGCGAGCAAGGAGCCCGCCCCCGCCTTCAGTCTCCGGCTCCCGG
>CBINJQ010000372.1:0-4679 GCA_966251015.1 uncultured Akkermansia sp.
CGACCCTGATCGCGCCGGCCATGCCCATGGAGTCACCTCGCCCGAAAAGAAGCAGGCGCTCGCCGACTGCGACGCCGCCCTCCGCACGGTCGTCGACGCGGTCGCGGCCGCCGGCCTCGCCGAGTCGAGCGTGTTTATCCTCACCGCCGACCACGGGGGCCACGATGTGCTGAACAAGGAGGGCCGCGTCGTCGGCACCCACGGCACGGCCCACGCGCTCGACGTCACGATCCCTTGGATCGCGTGGGGCAAGGGAGCGAAGCCCGGCTTCCAGATCACGCGCCCCGTCTTGATCTACGACACCGCCGCGACGGCGCTCTGGCTGCTCGGCGTGCCTGTGCCGGAGAGTTTTTGGGGGCGTCCGGTCGAGAGCGCTTTCCAGTAACGAGGGCCGCCCGCGGTTTTCCCGCCCGCCCGAGGGTTTCGGCCGCCCGGGTGAAGTATCCGCAAAGGCTTCAAGTTCACCACGCTTTGGCTTTGGCGTGAAACGTGCGCCGTGCATGGTGCCGCCATGCGCCGTCGTCTCGTCCTGTTGTCGTTCGCCGTCCTCGGCATCGCGCCGACCCTCGCCTTCGCCGCGGCCTCGCTCGTCTCGGGCCCCATGCTGGGCTACCAGGCGCATCGCGAGGTCCTCATCTGGCTGGAGACCAGGGACGCCGCCGAGGTCTCGCTGACGTATCAACTTGTCCCCGACGCCGGGGTCTCCGCCGCTCCCGCGGGATCTTCGGCCTCGTCGGCTCCCGTCACGCTCACCCATCGCGCGCCCGCCGCCACGCCCATCGGCACGCAGCCGCAGAAGTTCGTGCTCCCGCTGCTCGAGATGGGGCGCCGCTACACCTACTCGATCTCGGTCGACGGCAAGCCCCTGAGCTTTCCGTATCCGCTCACGTTCCGGACGACCGACCAGTGGGAATGGCGCAAGGCTCCCCCGGAGTTCTCGTTCCTTTTCGGTTCCTGCGCCTACCTCAACGATCCCGCCTACGACCGGCCCGGCACGCCCTACGGCAAGGGCACCGAGATATTCCGCCACATGGCCGACAGCGGCGCCGATTTCTGCCTCTGGGGCGGCGACAATCTCTACCTGCGCGAGGCCGACTACTCCTCGCGCAGCGGCATCTGGTATCGATATTCCCGCGACCGCGCCACGCCCGACATGCAGAAGCTCTGGGCCTCGATGCATCACTACGCGACCTGGGACGACCACGACTACGGCCCCGACAACGCCAACGCATCCTTCGAGTTCAAGGACGTCACGCTCGAGGCCTTCAAGACCTACTGGGGCAACCCCTCCTACGGCGAGCCGGACAACCCCGGCGTCTACGGCAAGTTCACCTGGGGCGACGCGATCTTCCTCCTGATGGACGACCGCTATCACCGCGACGACACCACGCTCGACCAGGACAAAAACCCGCGCAAGACCGCCTGGGGCGAGCGGCAGACCACCTGGCTGAAGCAGTCTCTCCTGCACGCCAAGGCGCTGAGGAACTACCGCTTCAAGTTCATCGTCACCGGCGGCCAGGTCATCCAAACCGCGATCAAGACGACCCGCGTCGAGACCCACGAGGTCTACCGCCGCGAACGCGAGGAGCTGATCGATTTCATCCGGGACAACAATATCTCGGGCGTGGTTTTTCTCACCGGCGACGTGCATCACACCGCGCTCTACCGCCGCCCCGTCGACGACGCCGGCGCGCGGTTCGTCTACGAGCTCACCTCCTCGCCCTTGTCGAGCGGCTCCTGGGCGGCGGCGGAGAGCGAGACGGCCAAGGACCCTTGCGTCGTGCCCGGCACCGTGGTCGGCACGCAGAACTATAGCGTCGTGCGCGTGACCGGGCCGAAGGAGGCGCGGGCGCTCGTCGTGCGTTGCTACGACAAGACCAACGCGCTTCAGTGGGAGGAACGCATCCCGGCCGCCGCGCTCGAGCCCGCTCCCGCTCGGACCGCTACCCCGGCCCCGGGCTTGCCGCCTCCGCAGTCCGCCGCTCCGGCCTCCGCCACCGCCCATCCCGCACGCCCGTGAAAAAGCCCGAAGCCCTGAACGCCACCGTTCCGCCTTTTCCCTTCGCCCCCGGGGCCGCCGCTCCCTCGCCGACGGGCTCGCCGTTTCCGCTCAAGACCCGCCGCGACATCGTGGAGAACTGGCTGCCGCGCTACACCGGCGTGCCGCTCGGCGAGTTCGGCGACTACATCCTGCTCACGAATTTTCAGCGCTACGTGAAGCTCTTCGCGCAGCAGCACCGCGTGCCCATCCGCGGCCGGGACAAGCCCATGCCCAGCGCCACCTCCGGACGCATCACGATCATCAACTTCGGCATGGGCAGCGCGACCGCCGCGACGGTGATGGACCTGCTCTCCGCGATTTCGCCCAAGGCCGTGCTTTTCCTCGGGAAGTGCGGCGGCATCAAGCATCGCGCCGAGATCGGCGACCTCATCCTCCCCATCGCCGCGATTCGCGGCGATGGCACGAGCAACGACTACTTCCCGCCCGAGGTGCCCGCGCTGCCCGCCTTTGCCCTGCAAAAGGCGATCTCGACCACGATCCGCGATCGCGCGCGCGACTACTACACCGGCACCGTCTACACGACCAACCGCCGCGTCTGGGAGCACGACGCCGAGTTCAAGTCCTACCTGAAAAAGATCCGCTGCATGGCGATCGACATGGAGACGGCGACGATTTTCAGCGTCGGTTTTTTCAACGAGATCCCGACCGGAGCGCTCCTGCTCGTGTCCGACCAGCCGATGGTCCCGGAAGGCGTCAAAACCGCGGAGAGCGACCGCGTCGTGGACGACGTCTACGTCCAGGACCATCTCGCCATCGGCATCGAGTCGCTGAAGCAACTCATCAACCAGGGCCTGACTGTGAAGCATCTGGTGTTTTGAGCGAGGCTCCTGTGTCGGTTATGGAGTGCGGCGACTTGGCGCCGCCTTTGACGAGCCGCCTCGGCGACTCGCCACACGAGGGGAAGGGGACCGCGGGGAGCGGCGTCGCGGCGAGCCGGGACCGTCGTCGTGCGAGGCGTTGTGCCGCCGCGCTCCAAAGCCGGGCGATAACGCATTTCCCGGGACCCCCGTCTTTCCCGCTCGCCTCGCTCGATAAGCGGCGCGAAATGCCGCTATAAATATTTCGTGAACGCCGCGTCCGCTTCCTCCCAGGGCTCCGACTCGCTTGCGCCTTTCGCGCCCGCGGCGGCGGATCGCGCCACCTGGATACGCCATCTCGAGCCGGTCGAACTCGCGGCGGGCGCGGTCCTTTTCCGGCAGGGCGATCCGGCGGATTTTCTCTGCTTCGTCGAATCGGGCGAACTTGCCGTCGTGCTGGAGATTCCCGGCGCCGGCCGCGTGCCGGTGCGACGCTTCGGCCCGGGACAATGCCTCGGCGAGATGGCGCTTTACCGTCGCGACACCCGCGCCGCGACGGTCGAGGCGCTCGCGCCCTCGCGGCTCTGGCGCCTCTCCTCGACGCAGCTGCAACGGATGGAACGCGACTCGCCCGCGCTCGCGCTCGCCATGCATCGCCATGTCGCCGGGCTGCTCGCCGAGCGCGTCGCCTTCGCCAACACCGAGCTCAAGGACCCGCTCGCGCGCCTGGCCCACGCCATCCGCGGCCTCGCCGCCAGCCGCTTCGGCGAGACCGAGTGGGACCGCGCCGCCCTCGCCAACGCGGCGCGCCGGGGCGACGAGGTCGGCGCCGTCGCCGGCGCGCTCGATCACCTCGTGGGCCAGCTCAGTTCGTATCTCGACGAACTCCGCGCCGCCACCGCTCGCCGCGAGGCGATCGAGAGCGAGCTGCGCATCGCGGGGGAAATCCAGGCGAGTTTCTTGCCGCCCGCCCTCTCGGTCGTCGAACGCGCGCGCGTGGACTTCGCGGCGCGCATGAAGCCCGCCCGCGAGGCCGGCGGGGATCTTTACGACGGGTTTTTCCTGCCGGACGGACGTTTCCTTTGCGCCCTCGGGGATGTCTCGGGCAAGGGCGTGTCCGCCGCGCTTTTCATGGCGGTGACCGCCACCGGGCTGCGCGCTTTGGCCCCCGCCGTCGCCGACATCGGCGACCTCATGACCCGGCTCAACCGCCTGCTTTGCGAACGCAACGAGACGCTTCAGTTCGTGACGATGTTCGCCGCGATTTTCGACCCCGCCACCGGCGAGCTCTCCTGGACAAACTGCGGCCATCCGCCGCCTCGCCTCGTTCGGGCCGACGGCGGTGTCGAGGTGCTCGATGGTGTCCGAGCCACTCCGCTCGCCGTTTTCGAGAACAACGTCTACCAAACCCACCACGCGCGATTGGATACTGGAGACACGCTTCTGGTGTTCAGCGACGGCGTGACCGAGGCCATGTCTCCGGCCGGGGAACTTTACGGCGACGCGCGTCTTTCCGCCCTCGTGACAGGCCGGTTCGTGCCTGCCGCCTCCGCGTTGCTCGACGCGGTTCTCGTGGATGTTCTGGCCTACGAGGCGGGCGCGGCGCAGGCCGACGATATCACGCTTGCCGCCCTGCGACGGGTGGCCGGCTAAGGCTTGGTTCAGGCAAGTGTGGTTCCTTCCTGCGTAGGAACACTTGGCTAGGCCTGTTTATACGGGAACGCTTGTTTTCTGGGCGGTTTCCCCCAGCTTTGCGTTCGTAACTTTTTTACCCGTGAAGCTCCGTCGCCCCGATAGTCGCCCCTACGCTCGCAGCCCTC
>CBINJQ010000373.1:0-4664 GCA_966251015.1 uncultured Akkermansia sp.
TCTCCAGGTCCGCGTCGCGGTAGCGCCGCAGCGCGGGCAGGATCGCCGCCGCATACGCCTCGGGCCGCGCGTAGGCCATCCAGCGGAAATAACGCCACGCGCGCCGGCGCAGATACTGGCGCGTGCGATGGGAGAACACCTTTCCGCCGCGCACGCTCGCGCCTGTTTTTCCCGCCGTCACCCGCACGCCGGTCTTTTTGTCGAAATAGGTGTTCACCACCTGGAGCGGCAGCACGTCGCGCGGCGTGCCGAGGATCTCGTCCTCCACCGAGGAACGCGTCGCGCGGTCCCAGCGCCAGCGCAAGCGCCGCACGCGACGCACCAGCGTGTCGAATGCCACGAGAAACGCGCCGACCAGCTCGTCGTCCTTTCGCTCCTCCGCGTCCTTGAAAAGCTTCTTCACCAGCGGCTGGTGTCCCGGGCAATCCAGCGGCTGCTCCAGATAGGCGAACAACTGCGCCCGCGCCCAGGGCCGGGCGTCTTTTTTCCAACGATCCGCGAAAGCCGCGAGCACCTTGGGCTGCGACACCAGCCTCAGCGCCTCGACAAAGCCCTCCGACTGACGCGAAAAACACTCCTCCACGAGAAGCATCGAGCCGCGGTCGTTGGGGTGGGCCATGGGCATGAGGGCAAATTTATGCGGTCGCCACGAAACGTTCCCAACTCCGCGAACCCTCGCCGCGAAGGCCAGCCGAAATCCCCCGCGCACGAAGAATTTCGCGGCCCGGCCGAACGCGCCGTCGCACCGCGCAACGCCGTCCGCGCGGCCAAGTTGCGATTCTCCGGGTTCAGACGCATATTCCGGGATCCGGCCCCGCGCATGTCCTCCGCCGCCTCCGCCCCCGCCGTTTCCAATCCTGCCGCGGCCACCCCGCGCGAGCACGCCATTCGTCCCCTGCGCGACGCCTTGCTGACCGGCATCGGCGTGTTCGCCATCGCCGCCGCGGCCCTCGTCTACGTTTACCACGAGGCGCGCGCGACGCTCTTCGCCCACAAACAGGAGCACCTTGTTCAACTGGCCTCGTTCGCCGCCGCGGAGATGGACCCCGGGCTCCACGCCCGCGTCGCCGCGCAAGGCGACGCCGCCTACCTCGCCGCCATCGAACCGCTCCTGCGCCTGCGCCGCTCCGTCCCCCAAGTCTACTACGCCTACACCCTCGGTCCCGACCGCCCGGTTCCGACCTTCGTCCTGGATTCGAGCAACATCATTCCCAGTCCGGGCGACACCACCCCCGACACCCCCTTCGGAGAGGTCTATGAAGATCCGCCCCCGGAGATCGATCTCGCCTTCGCCGGCGGAAAACCCGTCGCGAGCACGGAACCCTACACCGACAAGTGGGGCACCTTTCTCAGCGGCTTCGCGCCCTTCTTCCATCGCGACGGCCGCCTCGCCGGCGTCGTCGGCGTCGACATGCCCCTCGACGATCTCGAACTCCATCTCCGGCCCTTCCGCTGGACGCTCGTCCTCGCCCTCGCCGGCAGCGCCGCCGGCGCGTCCATGCTCGCCCTCATGCGCTCCCGCGCGCAATCCGCCACCGCCCTCGCCCGATCCCAATCCGACGAAGCCCGCCGCCTTTCCGACCGCGCCGCCCTCGCCGCCGACCAGGCCAACCAGGCCAAGTCATCCTTCCTCGCGACGATGAGCCACGAGATCCGCACCCCCATGAACGGCGTCATCGGCATGACCCAGATCCTCCAGGACACGCCGCTCACCCCCGAACAACGCGAGTGCGTCGGCTCCATCCAGTCTTCCGGCGAAGCGCTCCTCTCGATCATCAACGACATCCTCGACTACTCCAAGATCGAGGCCGGCCGTCTCGAACTCGAACGCCGCCCCTGGTCCCCGCGCGCCTGCGTCGAGGAGGTGCTCGATCTCCTCGCCGTCACCGCGCGCGGGAAAAACCTTGAGCTCGCCTACCTCCTCGAGCCCGGCGTGCCCGAGCTCATGATCGGCGACGCCAACCGCGTCCGCCAGATCCTCCTCAACCTCGTTGGCAACGCGCTCAAGTTCACCTCCGTCGGCGAGGTCCTGGTCACGCTCCGCCTCGCGCCGCATCAGCCCGTAGGCCGTCCGCTCGCGGACGCTCAGCCCGCATCCGTCCTCCCGCAACTCGAGGTCTCCGTCAGCGACACCGGCATCGGCATCCCCGCCGACCGGCTTGATCGTCTCTTCAAACCGTTCTCCCAGGTCGACGCCTCCACGACCCGAGAGTTCGGCGGCACCGGGCTCGGTCTCGCGATCTGCCAACGCCTGGTCATGCTGATGGGCGGCCGCATCTGGATGGAATCCAAGGAAGGCCGGGGCAGCACCTGCCGTTTCACCCTCGACATCGTTTCGCCTCAACCGACCGACGGCGCGACCATCTCCACCAAGATCCTCGCCCCGTTCCCCGGCCGAAGCATCCTGCTCCTCGCGCGCCACGCGACCACGCGACGCGTCCTCGAGGCGCAGTGCGCGGCTTGGGCCATGCGCGTCATCGCCTGCGACGGGACTGAAGAAACGCTCCGCGAACTCGCCACCCACGTGCCCGACCTGGTCCTGGTGGAAAGCGAGTGTTTCGACCTGACCGGATTCGTCCGCGCGCTTCGCGCCCTGCCGGGTTGCTCCCGCCTTCCGCTCCTGATTCTTCGACCCATCGGCGACGCCGCGCCCGTCTCCGATTTCGCGGGCGCCTTGGCCAAGCCCATCAAGCCCGCGCAACTCCACCGGCAAATCGCGTTGATCGTCGCTCCGTCCGAACCCGCCGCCGCGCCCGTCGCCACCGCGCCGCGCTTCGACGCGAGTTTCGCCCGCCGCCACCCGCTCGACATCCTCGTGGCGGAGGACAACGACGTGAACCGCCGCGTCCTTCAGCTGCTCCTCGGCCGCCTCGGCTACGACCGGATTCGCTTCGCCCACAACGGCGCCCTCGCCGTCGAGGCCGTCGCCGCCCGCATGCCCGACGTCATCCTCATGGACGTGCAGATGCCCGAGCTCGACGGCCACGCCGCCACCGCGCTGATCCGCGCCGCCACGGCGGCGAAGACCAACGCCGGGCCTCCGCCCTGGATCATCGCGCTCACCGCCGACGTGCTCGCGTCCGACCGCGACGACGCCCTCGCCGCCGGCATGAACGACTACCTCATGAAACCCGTCCGCGTGGAGGCCCTCGTCACCGCGCTCACCCAGGCCTGCCAGTCCCGCGCGCGAGCCCAGAGCGTTTCAAATAGAACCGTATAGCCAAAAGGTCGGGCGGGACCGCCGGGCGCGCCGCGTCGGAGCGGCGGTTTTTGTTTCTCGCGGGTATCCGCGGCGGGCCCGGCGGGCCCGCGCTGCCGGAAAGCCCGCTTCAAAAGCGAGCGGCACGAGGAGCGCGGCCGAGACGGCCGTGGCTACACCGCCCGCGGCCGCGTCGGGGACACGTTCGCCTCGTCTTTTGAGTCTTGGTGGACGGGCTCCCTCCGCCCGTGGTTCGATCTCCAGGCGGCGGGCGCGGGGACGCGCCCGCCCGCCTCGATCAGCGGATGCGATCAGCCCTCCGCGCGCTTCTGCGCGTCGGCCTCGATCAGGGCCTTCACCCGATCAAGCTCGGCTTTCACCGCCGCCTTCACGGCGGGGAGCTCGGCGGCGTTCTTCACGGGAGCCTTGGCGAAGACGTAGAATTTCATCTTCGGCTCCGTGCCCGAGCCGCGCGCGGCGAAGGTGTAGCCGTTGGCCAAGGTCACGAGATAGAGGTCCTGCTTCGGCACGAGTTCGCCGTCGCCGTCGCGGATATCCTGGCGGCCGAAGTCCTCGAACTTCGTCACGGCGACGTCGCCGAAAGCCTTTGGCGGCTCGGCGCGGTAGGTGTCGAGGATGCGTTTGATCTTCGCCGCTCCGCTCGCGCCCTCGTAGTAGAGGTTGATCACGCCCTCGAGGTAGTAGCCGGTGCGCAGGTAGATCTCGTCGATATACTCGGGGACGGTCAGCCCGCGGCTCTTCACGTGGGCGCAGACCTCGGCGAGCATGAGGCAGGCGGAGTTGCCGTCCTTGTCGCGCACGAGGTCGTTGGCGAGGTAGCCGTAGCTCTCCTCGCAGCCGAAGAGATAAAAGGTCGCGAACTCCTGGAGCAGCTTGGCGCGGCCGGCGAAGGGCGTGGCGTTGTAGTCGAGCGCGACGCCGTGCTTCGCGAGGTAGCCGGCCTTGAGCTGGTCCTCGTAGGCGCGGATCTTGGCGGCGATCCACTTGAAGCCGGTGAGGGTGTTGACGACCTTCACGCCGTGGGAGCGGGCGATCTCGTCCTGGAGCGCGGTGGTCACGAAGGTCTTCACGAGCGCGGCGCGGTCGGTGCCCGCCTTGGGGATGACGCCGAGCTCCTTGTATCGGGAAATACGATACTCGGTCATCAGCGCGCCGATCTGGTTGCCGGTGAGGAGGTGCATCTTCCCGTCCTTGCCGCGAACGGCCGCGCCCATGCGGTCGCAGTCGGGGTCGGTGGCCATGACGAGGTCGAGGCCCTTCTCCTCGGCGAGCTTGACGGCGAGCGCGAGCGCCTCGGCGTTTTCGGGGTTGGGAGAGGCGACGGTCGGGAAACGCGGATCATGAACGGCCTGCGCCGGCTCCTCGTGGAGCTCCACGCCGGTCTCCTGGAGCAACGGCACGGACATGATGTTGCCCACGCCGTGGATCGAGGTGAACGCGACCT
>CBINJQ010000374.1:0-4603 GCA_966251015.1 uncultured Akkermansia sp.
GCGACGCCTTCCTGCATGCAGCCGTCGCCGGCGAGGGCGATCACGTGGCTGTCGAAGATCTGGTGCGTCTCGGTGTTGAATCGGGCGGCGGCCATCTTGCCGGAGACGGCGAAACCGACGGCGTTGGCGATGCCTTGGCCGAGGGGGCCGGTGGTGCACTCGACGCCGGGCGTCTCGTGGAACTCGGGATGGCCGGGGGTCTTGGAGTGGAGCTGGCGGAAGTTCTTCACTTCCTCGAGAGGAAGATCGTAGCCGCTGAGGTGCAGCCAAGAGTAGATGAACATCGAGCCGTGACCGGCGGAGAGAACGAATCGGTCGCGATTGAGCCAGCGGGGAGCGCTGGGGCAGTGCGAGAGCGCGCCGGAATAGAGGGCGGCGCCGATCTCGGCGGCGCCGAGGGGCAGGCCGAGGTGGCCGGAGTTGCTCTTATGGACGGCGTCCATTGCGAGGCCGCGGGCCTGGTTGGCGGCTTGGGACAGGATAGCGAGGTCGAGTGCCATATGGGAAAGGGGTTGATGTGTGTCGGTGTCGTGACGAAGCGATGGGTTGAGTCCGGAAAAAACGAAGGGTCGAGAACTACAAACCTGAGGGTCGACCCGAAAAGCACAAAGGGCATGAAAAAAGGTGCAGAGGGAGAACTGACCGCCTCATGAATCGGGTTTGTGCGGACTGAGAAGCGCGAAGCCTGGTCGGAAATCCAAAGGTCGAGATTAAGCCGAGCCAACCATTGCCCCATTGCGGGGAGCGCCCCCGAAAAATAAAAAAGCCCCGGAACGCTCCGGGGCTTTCAACGGAAAATTTCAGCAAACTCAGGCGCTGGCAGCCTCGGCGGCGTTGTCCTGACGCTTCACGTTCACCTGCATGGCGGCCTTGCCCTTCAAATCACGGAGGTAATAGAGGCGAGCGCGACCGATCTCGGACTCGCGATCCACCTCGATCTTCTCGATGTTGGGGGAGTTGACGGGGAACACGCGCTCGACGCCCTCGCCGTAGCTGATGCGGCGGACGGTGAAGGTCTCGTGAATGCCATGGCCCTTGCGGGCGATAACGATGCCGGAGAAGAGCTGGACGCGCTCCTTGTCGCCCTCGCGGACCTTGGTGTGCACCTTGACGCCGTCGCCCACCTTGAAGGAGGGGACGTTGCGGATCTGGGCGGCGGTGATCTCTTTGATGATCGGATTCATGGACGGTAAAGGGTGGTGTTAGTCTTTGAGTAAATCGGGACGGACGAGGCGGGTTTTTTCCACGCGGCGGGCGTATCGCCACTTTTCGATTTCAGCGTGGTTGCCAGAAAGGAGCACCTTCGGCACGGACTGACCTCGGAATTCGGCGGGACGCGTGTATTGCGGGAAGTCGAGCAAACGACCGGTGAAGGATTCGTGTGTCAACGAATTTTCGTCTCCCAAGACACCGGGGATGAAACGCGCCAGCGCGTCGATCACCACGGCGGCGGGGAGCGTGCCATTCGTCAGCACGTAGTCGCCGATGCTGATTTCCTGATCGATGACCGCGTCTCGGATGCGTTGATCGATTCCTTCGTAATGCCCGCTAAGAAAGATCAGATGCCGCTCCGTCGAAAGCTCGCGCGCGATTTTTTCGCTGAAAGGAACACCGTCGGGGGTGAGATAAATGCGCCGGCAACCGGGTGTCTGAAGTTGCTCGATCGCGGTGACGACCGGCTCGGGCTTCATCACCATTCCCGCCCCACCGCCAAAGGGACGGTCGTCGGCGGTCTTGTGCTTGTCGATGCACCAAACACGCAGGTCATGCACCCGCACCCCAAGGTGCTTCGCCTCGATCGCCCTTCCGAGGATGCTCTCGGCAAGAAAGCCGTCGAGCATGCGCGGGAACAACGTGAGCACGTCGATTTGCAGCGGCATGAAGAGATCGAGTTATGCGCGGCGACGGATGTCGCGTGGCGGCTGGCTGGAGAAACGAAAACGCCCCGGACGTGAATCCGAGGCGCCGAAAGGCTTCAGGCTTTCCGAAACTTAGGCGGCGGGAGCGGCCTTGCGGGCGGTCTTGATGAGACCCTTCGCGGTGTCGGTGGGAAGAGCGCCCTTGGAGAGCCAGTAGTCGACGCGGTCGACCTTCAGGGTGAGGGCGTCCTTCTTGGCACGGGGGCTGTAGGTGCCGAGGATCTCGGTGGCGGCGCCATCGCGGCGGGAACGGGCTTCGGCGACAACCACGTGATAAACCGGGTTGTGAGCGGAACCGATGCGGGAGAGGCGGATTTTAAGGGCCATGGAAGGTCTAGGAACGAGGGCTGTATTTTGGAAAAGGTTGGAAAACACCGGCGGCTATCAGCCGTGTCAAGCAGGCATTCCGGCGGGGCGTGTCCTAATTTAGTCCGCGATTCCCAGAACAGTTTTCCATTCGGCGTCGCAAGACTCAACAGGCGGCACGGTGGGCCTCATTTTCGCGTCTTTTGTGCTTTTGGGATGCCTCGACTCGCCGCAAATCTCGCCCCTTACGTCGCCCATGTCCGAAGCCACCGCCACCGCCTCCGCGCCAGCCCCCAAGCTCACCCCGATGCTCCAGCAATACTTCGAGGTGCGCCGCAGCCTCCCGAAGGACACGTTGCTGCTCTTCCGACTCGGCGATTTTTACGAGCTCTTCTTCGACGACGCGGTCGACGCCTCGCGCCTTCTGGGCCTCACGCTGACCAAGCGCGGCGACCACCCGATGGCGGGCCTGCCCTTCCATGCCGCCGACGGCTACGTGAACAAGCTTCTCACCGCCGGCCGTAAAGTCGCCATCTGCGATCAGGCCGAACCCGCCGTCGCCGGCAAACTCGTCAAACGCGCCGTCACCCGCATTCTCTCGCCCGGCACCACGCTCGACGCGAAACAGCTCGACGCCTCGCGCAACCACTTCCTCGCCGCGCTCGTCACCGACCGCGCCGGCCTCCACGCCGCCTGGCTCGATCTCTCCACCGGCGAGTTCCGCCTCGCCTCCGAAAAAGATCCCGGCGACCTACTCCCCGTCCTCACCGCGCTCGACCCGCGCGAGCTCGTGCTGCCCGAGGGCCAGCTCGAAAAATGGCGCTCCGCCCCTCACGAGCAGACCGCCCTGCATAACCTCGCCGCCTTTACCGCCGACCGCGCCCTCACCGAGCTGCCCGCATTCCAATTCGAGCCAGCCACCGGCCTGCGGGCCGTCCTCTCCACGCTCGGCGTGCTTAATCTCGAGGGCTTCGGCATCGCCCAAGACCACGCCGCCCTCGGCCCCGCCGGCGCGCTCGTCCTCTACGTCACGGAGAATCTCTGCGCCAAGCCCGAGAACCTTCACCGCCTCCAGCTCCACCGCAGTTCCGCCACGCTCCTTCTCGACCCCGCCACGCTGCGCAACCTGGAGATTTTCACCTCCACGCGCGGCGAACGCGGCGGCGCCTTGCTCTCGGCGATCAACCGCACCCGCACCGCCCCCGGCGCCCGCCTCCTCGAAACCTGGCTCGCCGCTCCTCCGCAGGATATCGCCGAAATCCGCCGTCGCAGCGCGGCCGTCGGCGACCTCCGCTCGTCGCCCTCCGCGCTCACTGACCTCCGGACCACTCTCGCCAACGTCCGCGACATCCCGCGCATCCTCGGCCGCCTCCAAAACCGACTCCGCAACCCGCGCGAGCTCGGCGGCATCCGCGATACCCTCGCCCAGGTTCCCGCGCTTCACGCCGCCATCGACGCCTTCGGCGCCGAATCTCAAATCTCGCATTTCAAATCGCTCGTCCAAGAGCTCCCCGCTCTCCGCGACCTCTTGCAACGCTCGCTCAACGACGAGCTCCCCGCCGACCTCGCCGACGGAGGCTACATCCGCCCAGGTCATTGCCCCGAACTCGACCGCCTCCACTCGCTCAAGACCGACAATCGAGCCTGGCTCTCGCAACTCGAGGCATCCGAGCAGGCTCGCACCGGCATCCGCAGCCTGAAGGTCAAATTCACGAACAACTTTGGCTACTACATCGAGATCACCAAGGCCAACCTCCACCTCGTCCCGGCCGACTACATCCGCCGCCAGACCACGGTGAACGGCGAGCGCTACGTCACCGAAGCCCTCCGTCAAAAGGAGAAGGAAATCCTCTCCGCCGACGACCTCGCGCTCGCCCGCGAACAGGAACTTTTCGCGCAACTCGTCGCCTCCGTCCTCGACGAATCCATCGCGCTCGCCAAGACCGCGCAAACGCTCGCGGAGCTCGACGTCCTCGCCGGCTGGGCCGAGCTCGCCCGCGAATGGGATTACTGCCAGCCCGAGTTCGTCGACGAGCCCGTGCTCGAGATCACCGCCGGCCGCCACCCTGTCGTCGAGCAAATGCTCCGCGACCCGTCGCGACCCGCCGGCTCGCAGGCCTTCGTCCCCAACGACACCCGCCTCTCCTCCCACGCCGAACAGCTCGCCCTCCTCACCGGTCCCAACATGGCCGGCAAATCGACCTACATCCGGCAAATCGCGCTCATCGCCCTCATGGCCCACGTCGGCTCCTGGGTGCCGGCAAGCGCCTGCCGCCTCGGCCTCGTCGACCGCATCTTCTCGCGCGTCGGCGCGAGCGACGATCTCGCGCGCGGCAACTCGACCTTCATGGTCGAGATGAACGAGACCGCCAACATCC
>CBINJQ010000375.1:0-4589 GCA_966251015.1 uncultured Akkermansia sp.
GCTGATGGCGAACCACGGCGTCATCACCTGGGGCAAGGACATCGAGGACGCGTATTGGAAAATGGAAAACGCCGACGCCTACTGCAAAACGATCTGGGTCGCCTCGCAGCTCGGCAAGGACCTCGGCGAAGGCGTGGGCGGCGCGAAGGCGAAGGAGTTTGTCCGCATCCGCAAGCTGCTCGGCATGCCCGACAACCGCGACGGCCTGAAGGAGTGCGAGCTGTGCGACAACAGCGAGTTCCGCCCCGGAGTTTCCTGCGCCGCGACCAAGCCCGAGGACGACACCGGCCCGGCCCCCGACCCGCAGGTCGAGGCCCTCGTCGCCACGCTCACCGAGCAGATCCTGAAGCAGCTCAAGGCCTGATTACCTTAAATTATATCACAGAGAACACAGAGCTCGGACACCGAAGTCACGGAGGGCGGAGTGGAAGAAGAGAACAAGCCACGGCCTCTCTTCCGCCTCTGCCTTACCTCTGTGAACTCCGTGTCCGAGCTCCGTGCCCTCTGTGTCCAAAAATAACGCCCCACTTCCCTTAAAATGAAAGTCACCATCATCGGCGGCGGCGGCCGCGTCGGCTCCAACGCCGCCTTCGCGCTCCAGTGCGGCGCGGTCGTATCGGAGATCCAGATACTCGACGCAAACGCCGACCTCGCCGAGGGCGAGGCCCTCGATCTCCTCCACGGCAGCTCCGCGCTCGGCGGCCAGCGCATCTACGCCGGCGACTACGCCCGCGCCAAGGACAGCGACGTCTTCGTCATCACCGCCGGCCTGCGCCGCAAGCCCGACGAGTCGCGTCTCGACCTCATCAACCGCAACGTCGCGCTCTTCCTGCAAATCCTCGCCGGCATCCAGCAGGCGGGTTTCCGCAAGGACGCGCTCGTCTTCGTCGTCTCCAACCCGGTCGACATCCTCACCCAGCTCGCGCAGGCCAAGCTCGGCCTGCCTTGGCAGCAGGTGATCGGCCTCGGCACGATGCTCGACACCGCGCGTTTCCGCTCGCTCATCGCGCAGGAGCTCAAGCTCGCCCCGACGCAGGTCTCCGCGCTCATCCTCGGAGAACACGGCGACACCATGATTCCGGTCTGGTCCTCGGCGGCCTACGCGGGTTTGCCGCTCGCGAAAGTCGCGGGCTGCACCACGGCGTTTCAGAACCAGATTTTCGAGCGCACCAAGGGCAGCGGCGCCGAAGTGATCCGCCGCAAGGGCGGCGCCGGCTGGGCGGTGGGGCTGACCATCGCCGAAGTCGTTCACGCCATCGCGCTGAACAAGCGCACGGTGTTGCCCGTGTCCACGCTCCAGCAAGGCGCCTACGGCCTGCGCAACGTGGCGATCAGCGTGCCGACGGTGATCGGCCGCGCCGGCGCCTTGGCGCACGTCGAAGTCGAACTCTGGCCGAAGGAGTTGTCGGGCTTGCAGAGCTCGGCGCGGGCGCTTCAGGAGACTTACGCCAAGGTGGCGAAGGCCTGAGCTGTTCGTGTAGCCACGCCCGGGGACGGGCGTGGCTACACGGATGCGGTGCGTGGCGCTAGAGGCGGTCTTCCAGGATCTCCCGGTCCTTTGGATCTGTCGCGAGAGGGAGCAGGTCGGAGACGGTCACGGGATTCCGGTCTGCGTTCGCGGCTCGATATAATTTGCTGAGTTTCCTCCATGTCTCGGTGAAGCGCCCGTTGAACGAGGTGGAGCCGGATCGTTCGGCGCTGAAGACCATGCGGCGGTCGAAACGTTCGTCGATAGGGGCTGCTTGGGTGATCAACTTTTCGTGCGGTTCAGCGAGCTGAAATTCCCGAACGTCCTTTTGCGGGAGTATGGTCCACCGATCCAGCATTCGCGGATCGATGGGCTTTTCGAAGTAGGGCAGCAGCTCGGCGAGATCCGTTGGAAACGCGTCCGGGTTCCGTTTCGCGAATGCGCGGAGCGCGGCTTGGGCGATCTGCTGGAAACGGCTGTCCGCCTGGTTGCGCAGATCGGCGGCGGCGCGGCGAAAGTCGCGGTCCGTTTTTAGCTCGGCCTTGGCCGCGTCGAGCCAGTCGTCGTCTTTCAGCAAACTCATTTCAGGAATCGTCGCCTCCGGGTGCGCGGCGAGGTGGTCCTTCAGGTTTTGCAGACGCTCGATCCAGGCCGACATGGCGGCGATGGCGGGATCGGCGGCCTCGGTTTTGATCTCGTGCAGCGCGGCTTTGCTGCCGCTCGCCTCGGCGAGCAGGCGAAGGTTTTCGGCTTCGAGCGTGGCGAGCCGGTTCGACCACGTGTGTGTTTCCTCGGTTTGACGACGCGCGAGGGCGGCGAGTTCGTGGCCAAGTTCCTGCGCGTGGTGGTGTTGGTAAACGGCGACGCTTGCGGCAAGCGCGAGGCCGGCGGCGACGAGGATTTTTTGCGTGGCGGTCATGAAAAAGTCCGAGGCGAAGATCCCGGTCGCTAGGGCGGCGTTGGCGGAAAGCGCGGTAGCGGCGATGGACGATGCGAGTCCGGCGGGCGCGACGGGAACGGCTTGCGCCGAGAGCCAGGCGCCCAACGTGAGCGAGCTTCCACCCGCGCCGCCGACGCGAAGCACGGAGCGGAGGCGATCCAGCGCGCGTTCGACGCGTTTCTGCGCGGCGTCGTCGGAGAGGCCGAGTTGCTGGCCGACATCGCGGAGGTTTTTTCCGGAGAAGAAGCGGAGAATCAGGGCCTCGCGGTCGGCGGCGGGCAGGCGGCCCAAGGCTTCGTCGAGGCGAGTGGAAAGATCGGAGTCCATGTTGGTTGCCCCGTGCCGGCCGGCGGGGTCGAGCGCGGCGGCGAAGGCGATTTCCTCGCGGCGTTTTCGGCGGGTTTCGCCGCGGATGAGATCGATGGCGCGGCGACGCGTGGCGGTGTGCAGCCAGGCGGGTAGCACGCAGTCGGGGCGGAGTTTCCCGGCTTCGCGGGCGAGCTCGATGAAGACGGTCTGCGCGACGTCGCGCGCGAGGTCGGGGCTGCGCACCTGGCGGAGGGCCGCCGCGTAGACGAGGTCGAGGTGGCGCTCGACGAGCGCGGTGAAGGCCGCCTGCGAGGCTTGGCGGGAGTAGAGGCGGAGCAGATCGGCGTCGCTGGCGGCGGTCATGACACACGCTTATCGGCGCCGGCCGCGGGAATCCGACAGGAAAGCGGGAATTTCCCTTTTTCTCCGGGACGCCGCCCGGCCGCGCGCAAGACGCGCCCGGGTCGTGCTACGCGGCGGCGGTCCGGACAAGCCCCGTCCCGGCGGCCGACAGCCGGGCCTCCCGCGGCGCGAGCCAGCGCGTCCAGATTTCGCCGATGGTTTCCACGAGGAGGAGCGGCGAGGCCGGTTTGACCATGTAATCGTCGGCGCCGAGCGAGCGTGCCCGTTCGCGATCCTCGGGGCGTCCCGAGGAGGACATGATGACGACGGGAACGGCGCGCAGCTCCGGGCGCGCGCGTATCCACTCCAGCACTTCAAATCCCGAGCGGGCGGGCAGGTTCAGGTCCAGCAGCACCAGGTCGGGCTCCGGACGGTCCTCGTGCGGAGGCTCGGCCGCGAGGTAGCCGACGGCCTTGTCGCCGTCGCAGACGGTGCGAAGGTCCAGCGTGAGCCCGGCCCGCTGGATCGCGCGGCGCATGAAGAGCACATCGTTTTCCTCGTCTTCCACATACAGGATGTTGAGGGGGCGCGACGCCGACGGGAGGGGAGTGCTCATGGGGGTCGGGAAAACAGCGAAGGGCGACCGGTTCGGAGAAGGCGGTTCCCTTTCAGTCACAACGAGGATGTTCCCCGGTGGAAAGTGCGACGACGTAGTTCAAGGCGCGGGCGGCCATGTAGGCGGGCGGGCGCGCGCGGGTAAAGGGGTTCTCGCGTTCGAACCGTCGGGGAATTCCCTAACCGGGTATCGGGGATCGGCGGGAGCGCGAAGACCGCCGCGGAGGAGCGGGCGCAAAAAAAGGGCGACGCGCGTCACGCGTCGCCCTTTGCCGTAAGGGAAGGGGTGAGGACAGGGCGGCCGGGCCTCAGCGCTTCAGGGCGGAGTTCCACGCCGCGAGGTTGGCCGATTGCGCCGAGAAAAGCGCGTCGGTGGAGTCGAGCACCTCGATTTTGAGGATTTTGTCGCCTTTCCCGGCGGGATCGACCTTTCCGCCCCGCTCGCCGGTGTTCAGCTTGCCGAGGATTTTGTTCACCACGTCCTGACCCTTGGTGACCTCGCCGAAGACGGAGTGGCGGTTGTCGAGGAATGGCGTAGGTGCCATGGTGATGAAGAACTGCGAGCCGTTGGTGCCCGGGCCGGCATTGGCCATGGAGAAAATACCGGGCTTGCTATGCTTGAGCTCGGGGTGGAACTCGTCGGCGAATTTGTAGCTAGGGCCACCGCGGCCAGACTCGGTCGGGTCCCCGCCCTGAACCATGAAATTCTCGATCACGCGGTGGAACGCGATGCCGTCGTAGTAGCCTTTCTTCGCGAGGTTGAGGAAGTTGGCCGCGGTCATCGGGACCTTGGAGGCGAAGATCGTGCCCTCGATGTCGCCCTTGGAGGTCTTGAGGACGATACGGATGTCCGTGATGGCGGCGGCGACGGGCGCCGTCGCGGGCGCGGCGGGTTGCGCGGTGGGGGTGGATTTG
>CBINJQ010000376.1:0-4586 GCA_966251015.1 uncultured Akkermansia sp.
CCCCGCCCACCCCCTGGCCTTCGCCGGCGTCATCCCCCTGCCCGACGATCCGCTCCCCGTGCCCGATCTGACTCTGATCGACGCGGGCGAAAACCTCGCGGCCGCGTTGCGCGAAGCCGACATCGACGTGCTCATCGCCGCGCGCACCGATCTCCCTCGCGACCGCCTCCACGCCGTCGTCGAGGCCTGCGAACACGCCTTCGTGGAGTGGAAGATCATCCCGTCCTCCTTTCAGATTCTCGTCAGCGGTCTGCGTCTCCAAACCATCGGCCGCGTGCCCGTCCTCGGGGTCGAGGAGCTCGCGATCAACCGCCTCTTCAACCGGGGCCTCAAACGCGCCTTCGACGTCCTCGGCGCCACGCTGGGCCTCGCCCTTTCCGCCCCGCTTGTCCTCGGCCTCGCGATCCTCGTCCGCCGCGAATCCCCGGGGGCCTCGTCGTTCTTCGCGCAGGAGCGCCTCGGCGCCGGAGGCCGGCGCTTCCGCATGTGGAAACTTCGCAGCATGCGTCCCGACGCCGCCGCCAGCGACCATCTCGCGCAAAGCACCGTCCGGGGTGATCCGCGCCTGCTCCGCATCGGCGCCTGGATGCGGCGGTGGAATCTCGACGAACTGCCGCAGTTTTGGAACGTGCTCCGCGGCGACATGAGCCTCGTCGGCCCGCGCCCCGAGCGCCCCGTCCACGCCGCGCGCCTCGCGGGCGAGATCCCCCACTACCTTCCCCGGCATCTCGTCAAACCCGGCATGACCGGCTGGGCCCAGGTCAACGGCCTGCGCGGGGAAACCGACCTCGCGCGCCGTATCCAGCACGACATCTATTACATCGAGGCCTGGTCCCTCTGGCTCGATCTCCAGATCCTCGCGCTCACCGTCCCCCGCTGGCGCAGCGGCGCCGCATAGACGACCCGCGCGCGGCTCCCGCGGCCCTTCACAACGGCTTCACCCGACGGTAACCGCTCCACCGCGCCTTCGTCCGCGAAACCACCTTCCACAGCCCGAACGTCGCCCTCCACTTCCACGCAACCCACCGCGAACCGCCGGGGTTGAAGTGCTTCAGGTAGACGTCCCGGTTCGCGTCGAAGATCGCGGCCGACATCGCCTCGTAGCTTTTCGCCACGCTCAAGCCCTTCAGATGCGTGATCGACACCCGGCCGTCGTAGACGATCCGCCATCCCGCCCGCGCCACCCGGATGCAGAGGTCCAGATCGTCGCCATACATGAAGAACCGCTCGTCGAACACCTGCGGCCGCCCGTCCGCCGCCCGCTCCGCCACCTTTTCGAACACCTCCCGGCGCCCCAGCATGAAGGCCCCGTTGATCGCGCCGACATCGTGGGTGCCGTTCGCGTCGAGATGGGTGAGGTTGTAGCCCGCCGCCCACGCCGAACGCGGAAAACGCGCCGCCAGCCCGCTCGCGCGGCAAAAACCGTCCCACAGCGAGGGTATGCCGCGACGACAGGCGAGATCCATGCCCCCGTCCGCCATCACCAGCTTCGGCGAAATCAACCCGATCTCCGGCTCCGCCCGCGCCCTCGCCACGCAGTGCGCCAGCGCCGCCGCGTCGCAAACCGTGTCGGGATTCAAAAACAACACGCACTCCCCCGAGGTCCGCGCGCAGCCGAGGTTGTTCGCGCGACCGAAACCCAGGTTTTCCCCCGGCACGACGTAGTCAACCCACGGATACATCTCGCGCGCGATCCCGCCCGTGCCGTCCGCGTCGAGCGAGTTGTCCACCACCACGACCTCGACGGACCGCCCGCCCATCTCCCGCGGAAGGGACCCCAGGCAGGCCCCGATCTCGTCGCGGGAACGATACGCCACCACCACGACAGACAGGATCGGCCTGTCGGCGGCCGCGGCGCGCTGGTGTTCGGATGGGTTCACGGCCCCCCTACGAGGCGCAGACGACCGTAAATGTCTAGCCTCGCCGTTTCGCGCCCTTGCAACCCGCGCCCGACGCCGGACAGATTCGCCGGCCTCCTCCATGAAGATCGCCATCGTCGGCCTCGGCTACGTCGGACTCCCCCTGTCGCTCCAGTTCGCCCGCTCCGGCACCACCGTGCTCGGCCTCGACATCGACCCGGCCAAGGTCGAGGCGCTCCGCGCCGGCCGCAGCTACATCCGCCACATCCCCGCCGAGTCCGTCGCCCTCGCCGTGTCCTCCGGCGCCTTCGCCCCCGGCACCGATTTCTCCGCCGTCCGCGACGCCGACGCCGTGATCATCTGCGTGCCCACTCCCCTCGACGCCCATCGGGAGCCCGATCTCTCCTACGTCCTGAACACCGGCCGCGCCATCGCCCCCCATCTTCGCCCCGGCGTCCTCGTCGCCCTGGAGTCCACCAGCTATCCCGGCACCACCGACACCGACCTGCGCCGCGTCCTCGAGGCCGGCTCCGGACTGGTCGCCGGAAAAGACTTCCACCTCGCCTTCTCCCCCGAGCGCGAAGATCCGGGCAACCCCCTCTCGGACGTCGCCACCCTGCCGAAGATCGTCGGCGGGCTCACCCCCGCCTGCCGGGAAAAAGCCTGCGACGTCTACCGTCGCGCCATCGCCCGCGTCGTGCCCGTCGCCGATTGCCGCACCGCCGAGGCCGCCAAGCTCCTGGAAAACATCTTCCGCTCGGTGAACATCGCCTTGGTCAACGAACTCAAGGTCGTCTACTCCGCCATGGGCGTCGACATCTGGGAGGTCGTCGCCGCGGCCAAGACCAAGCCCTTCGGCTTCATGCCGTTTTATCCCGGTCCCGGCATCGGCGGCCACTGCATCCCCGTCGACCCCTTCTATCTCACCTGGAAAGCGCGCGAATTCGGCCTCGCCACCCGCTTCATCGAACTGGCCGGCGAGGTCAACGAACGCATGCCCGCCCACGTGGTGCGGCGCGTGGCCGAGGCGCTCAACAGCCATGGCAAACCCCTCAAGAACAGCCGCGTCGTCGTGGTCGGCCTCGCCTACAAGCCCGACGTCGACGACATCCGCGAGACGCCTTCCTTCCACCTGATGAACCTCCTCCGGGCCCAGGGCGCGCGCGTCGACTACTTCGACCCCCTGGTCCCGGTGATCCCGCCCACCCGCGAAAACCCGCAGTGGGCCGGCACCGCCTCCGTCCCCTTCTCCGCCGAGGCGTTCGGCCAGGCCGACGCCGTCCTCATCGCCACCGCCCACGGCGGCGTGGACCACCGCCAGATCCTGGCCTGGTCGCCGCTCCTCGTCGACACGCGCGACGCCGTCCGCCGCCAGTCCGCGGAGCCGTTGCCCGCCGATCTCGCCGATCGCCTCGTGCTGGCCTGACGAATGTTCCCGCCCGCCATGCCCTCTCCCGTTTCCCCCCGTGTCGCCGTCGCCGGCTGCGGCTATTGGGGCAAAAACCTCGTGCGAAATTTCCGGACGCTTTCCGCCCTTGCCGCGGTCGTCGATCCGTCGCCCGCCGGCCGCGCCGCCGCCGCGCAGTTCGCCCCCGGAGTCCCCGTCTTCGACTCGCTCGAGGCCGCGCGCGGCGCCGCCGTCTTCGACGGCCTCGCCATCGCGACGCCCGCCGCCACCCACCACGCCGTCGCCTGCGAGGCCTTCGCCGCCGGGCTCGACCTCCTCGTAGAGAAACCCCTCGCGCTCGAACTCGCGGACGGCGCCGACCTCGTCGCCCGCGCCGCGCGCTCCGGCCGCGTCCTCCAGGTCGGCCACATCCTCGAATACCATCCCGCGCTCCCGGTTCTCACCGACTGGGTCCGGTCCGGCCGCCTCGGACGCCTCCGTCGTCTCCAGGCGCACCGCACCAACTGGGGCATGATCCGCACCGAGGAGGACGCGCTGTGGAGCATCGCCCCGCACGACATCGCGATGATCCTGCGCCTCGCCGGCCGCATGCCGGAAACCGTCGCCTGCCAGGGCACGCATATCCTCGGAACCCCTCGCGCCGACTGCGTGACCGCCCGCCTCCATTTCACCGACGGACTGGAGGCCCATTTCCTCGCCAGCTGGCACCATCCGGTCAAAGAGCAACGCCTGGTCGCGGTCGGCGATCGCGGCATGGCCGTCTTCGACGACCTTTCCGCCGACAAGAAACTGGCGTTCTTCGACGAGCACGTGCGCTGGACGCCCGAGGGAAGGCCCGAGCTGGTGAAGAACCTGCCCGAGCACGCCACTCTCGTCGGCGAGGAGCCGCTCCTCCGCGAGTGCAAGGCCTTCCTCGAGGCCATCGCCACGCGCACGCCTCCTCTCGCCGACGGAGAGAGCGGCCTGCGCGTGCTCGCGGTCCTCGACGCCTGCCGCCGCTCCATGCTCGCCGACGGCGCGCCCGTCCCCTGCGCCCTGCCATCCGCCGCCGCATGAGCTCCGACGCGTCCCCCTTCATCCACCCGACCGCGGTCGTCGACCAGCCTTGCGAGATCGGCGCCGGCACCCGGGTCTGGCACTTCGTCCACATCTGCGCCGGCGCCCGCCTCGGACGCGACTGCTCGCTCGGTCAGAACGTCATGATCGCGGAAAACGTCCGGATCGGCGACCGCGCCAAGATCCAGAACAACGTCGCCCTCTACGCCGGCGTCACGCTCGAGGACGACGTCTTCCTCGGTCCCTCCTGCGTCTTCACCAAC